>NZ_LWLC01000001.1:227800-590573 GCF_001905065.1 Saccharothrix sp. CB00851 | reverse complement strand
GCTGGAGCAGGTGCGCGCTCAACTCGCGGAGGCAGGCGTCGGTGTGCCGGAGTCGCCTGAGGACGCGGCAGCCCGGACGGCGGCACTGAGCCGGTTGCTGGGGTTGCCGAGTGACAGGCGAGCGGGTTGAGTGCTCGCGGCCTGATCCTGGATGCCGGTGCGCTGATCCACGTCGAAGCGAATCCGAGGGGGCGCGTCTACGGGGCATGTCGGGACGCGTTGGAAGCGGGAGCGCCCGCACTCCTGCCCACGGTGGTGCTGGCGCAGGTGTGGCGGGCGGGCTCTCGGCAGGCACCGGTCGCGATGCTGCGCCGGATGTGCAGGTCCGTGCCGTTCAGCGAAGACGTCGCCGAAGCGGTCGGACGGTTGCTCGCCCTGGCGGGTACGGCGGATGTCGTGGACGCGGCGGTCGTCATCGGGGCGATCGGCCACAACTGCGCCGTGTTGACCTCGGATCCCGGTGATCTCGGGAAGCTCGCGGACGCGGCCGGGGTGCGCGTGCCGCTCGTCGTCATTTGACCCGGGCGTTGGCATCGGGCAGCCGGATGCCGGCCGGTCACAGGTGATCCACTTGGCGAGCACCACGCACCCCGTCCGTCGGCGCCCGATCCTGCGACCTCGTCCGCGCTGGAGGTCAAGCCTTGAGCACCACCACCCAGTCGTGGCACCGCATCCAGTGGCCCGGCGGGTACTCGAAGTCTGCTTCGCCGAGCAGGGTGAACCCGGCCTTGCGGCACACCGCGTTGGACGCCGGGTGGTCCACCGACGGGAACGCGTGCGCCGACCGGTGCGTCCCCTCCGCCCGGGCGGCCTCCACCGCGGCCCGCGCCGCCGCCGAGGCCACCCCGCGCCCCTGGAACCCCGGCAGCACGCCCCACCCAAGCTCCCACACCACCTCGCCCCGCCACCGCCGCTCCCAGTACCCGACGCTGCCCGCGGGCACGCCGTCGACCTCGACCCGGAACATCCGGCCGTCGCCGAGCACGAGATAACGCCGATGCCGGTCGACGACCTGCTCCTCCGACTCCGGTCCGCCGAGGTGCGCCTTCAGCTCCGGTGCGTTCAGCTGCCGCAGCAGCCCGAGATCACCGTCGGACCACGGCTGGAGGTCGATGGTCGCGGTCATGGGGGCAGGATGCCGGCGGGGTACGACAATTCCGGTGTCCGGGCAGGTCAGAACGGCACGGTGAGGCAGCCGACGCGGGCTCCCGCCGTGCCCGCCTGACCGGGTTCGGTGTGCGTGTGCTCCTCGTGCAACACGATCGACCCGGCACGCCGTTCGCCGAACTGCCACGGCACCCGCGTCATCGCCGAGCCCCGACCGTGCGCGTCGGTGGTGAAGTCGAGCCAGATCTCGTTGCGCGGGTTGGCGAACGCGGGATCCGTCGCCCCGCCTTGGACGTGCTGGTAGTGCGGCCCGGCATCAGCCGGCGCGGGCCCGCAGGGGTTCACGTGCGCGTGCGCGCCGTAGTCCCGGTTCGGCAACAGGCCACTGGTGCGCAACAACACCACCGTGCCGCCGTCCACGGCCCCGGCCACCACCTCCGCCCGCGCCCCGGCGGGTACGCGTGCGTCGTAACTGGTCAGTTCCCCGGACACGGACGTGAACGAGGCCACGAGTGCGAGTGCCACAGCGAGGTGCATGGCACCTGCTTATCGCCCACCGCCCCCACCCGCCACCGCGATCACCCGTTCCGGTGGAGTTGGCACGCACTTACTGATTTCCGGGCAGGCGGAATCGAAATAGCACACCTGACCACACAGCAGAAGAACCCACACCCCCGACCACCTACGAGCGGGGGTCCGGGGGCAGCGCCCGCCGGGCGGGGTCCGGGGGTTGCACCCCCGGAAAACACGACGGACGAGATGGTCGACGCTTTCCGTCGACACACCTCGCCCAAGGACGTGGGCCGCCAGGGACTCGAACCCTGAACCCGAAGATTAAAAGTCTCCTGCTCTGCCAATTGAGCTAGCAGCCCTTGCCCGACAGCTTACCGAGACCGGGGCGGTCGGTGAGCGGGGTGGTGGGGGCGGTGGTGTGGGTGGTGTCACGTTCCGTCCGCCAGGAGACGGTGCGGTGCTGGTCAGGGGGTTGGTGGTGCGTCGGGGCCGGGTGTTCGGACTACCGTGGGCGTGTGCGGGTGGCTACTTGGAACGTGAACTCGGTCAAGCAGCGGGTGCCCCGGTTCTTGCCGTGGCTCGACCAGCGGCAGCCCGATGTGGTCTGCCTGCAGGAGACGAAACTCGCGGACGACGCGTTCACCGCGCTCCTCGGCGAGGAGCTGTCCGGCCGCGGGTACGAGGTGGCGGTGCACGGTGAGGGCCGGTGGAACGGCGTCGCGATCCTGTCCCGGGTCGGGCTGGACGACGTGGTGAACGGGCTCGCCGACGGGCCCGGGTTCCCGGATCCCGAAGCGCGGGCGGTGGCGGCGACGTGTGGTGGGGTGCGGGTGCACTCCGTCTACGTGCCCAACGGGCGCACGCCGGACTCCGACCACTACCACTACAAGCTGGCCTGGTTGGCGGCGTTGCGGGACGTGGTCGCGGCCGGTCCGGAGGATGCCGTGGTGTGCGGGGACGTCAACATCGCGCCCGCCGACGCCGACGTGTTCGACCCGGCGGCCTACGTCGGCCACACGCACGTGACCGCGCCCGAACGGGAGGCGTTGGCGGCGCTGCAGGCGGTCGGGCTGCACGACGTGGTCCGCGACCGGTGGCCGGACGAGCGGGTCTTCACCTACTGGGACTACCGGGCCGGGATGTTCCACCAGGACCTCGGCATGCGCATCGACCTGGTGCTGGCGTCCACGCCGGTGGCGGCGCGGGTGAAGGCCGCGTGGGTCGACCGGCACGCGCGCAAGGGCACCGGGCCGAGCGACCACGCCCCCGTGATCGTGGACCTGGACGAGGCACCGGACGGCGACATCGGCCCGGTCGTGCCGCCGCCCTCCGCGCCGCGCACCCGCAAGACGGTGAAGCTGCCCCAGTCCTAGTGCCGCGACCGGCAACCTTCACCGCGTCTTCCGGCGCTCAGCGGGGCGACTCGCGGCACCGGCCCCACGCCCCCATCCGGCCAGGATGAGGACGTGGGGCCGGCACCCCGATCCACCCGTCTGACCGGCGAAAGACGGGGCAAAGGCTGCCGGTCGCGGCACTGGCCGGCCGGCTCGTCACGCTCCAGGTCCGCGCTCCACGGCGACTTCGGTGCCGGTGCGGGCGCCACTTCGGGGGGATGCTCGCCGGCTGACCGCTCCGCCATCATGTGCGCCGACCCACGACCCGGAGGAGCGGCGACGGTGACCGACCACGTGACGCAGGCGTACCTGGACGACGAGAGTCTGCACGGGGTGATGGGGCGGCTCGACCTGCCACCGGCCCTGCGCGCCGCCTACGGCCACCGGCTGGTCGACCGCCCGTTCTTCCTCGACGAGCACACCGCGCACGACGTCGCGGCCGACGTGCTGGACTTCTTCGAGCTGCTCTTCTCCTTACCCCGCAAGATGTTCGGCGGCAGCTTCACCCGGTTCGCCGAAGCCCTCGGCATCCCGCCGGAGGAAGCCGCGATCATGGGTTCGGACCGGCCGCCGGTGCACGGCCGCGCGGACATCTACCGGGTCGGCGACGGCTTCCGGCTGCTGGAGGTCAACGCGGGCTCGCAGCTCGGTGGCCCGGACCTCGGCGAGATCTCCAAGGCCATCCACGAGGAGCCCGGGTTTCAGCCGTTCGTGCGCGAGCACGGCCTGGGCTACTTCCACCCGGTCGAGAAGCTGCTCGACGCCGTCGGCCGCGACCGCACCATCGCGTTCCTCGAAGAGGGCGGGATGCTGACCAGGTTCGCCAAGGGTTTCGCGAGCTTCCAGGAAACCTGCGCGCGGCTGGGCGTGGACGTGCTGCTCGGCGAGCTGCACGAGCTGACCACCCGCGACGGCTACCTGTACCTGCGCGGCGCGAAGCTGGACGTGGTGGTCCGGTACTTCTCCGCGACCCAGGCCGTCGGCCACGCCGAGACCTTGGCCAAGGGCCACAAGACCGAGCTCTACACACCGCTGTCGAGCTTCTACTACGGCAGCAAGTCGACCATCGCGCTGCTGTCCGAGCACCGCGAGGTGCTCAGCGACGACGAGAAGGCGTTGGTGGACCGGCTGGTGCCGTGGACCCGTTCGGTGCGGGACGTGCCGCGTGACCGGCTGCGCGCGGACCGGGAGAACCTGATCGTCAAGGCGGCGGGCGGGTTCGCGGGTGCGGGCGTGCACCCGGGCTGGCTCATGACCGACCGGGAGTGGGTCGAGGTGCTGGACGACGTGGTGAAGCAGCCCTACGTCGTGCAGGAACGCGTGCGGCCCACGCCCGACGTCGTGCCGGGCGACGACCGGCCGTGGCTGACGACGTGGGGCTGGTTCGTGACCGACCAGGGGTTCGCGGGCATGAGCATCCGGTCCATGCCGTTCGCCGACGGCGCCGTGGTCAGCTACGCGGGCAACCCGATGACGAAGGTGTCCGGTCTGCTCGTGCACTGATCGGGGTGGTCCGACCGCGTTGCGTCATTCCCGTCAGGTTTCCGCCGTTTTCGGGTTAGGGTCCCGCGAAAGGGGGGTACATGGGGGAGTTCTTCGCGGCGGCGCTGGGTTTCCCGGTCGCGGTGCTGAGCGTCCTGCTGGCGATCGTGGTGGCCTACTGGCTGCTGGTCACCTTCGGCGCGGCGGACGCGGACTGGGTCGAGCTGGACGTCGGCGGTGTGCCCGCGACCCTCGGGATCTCGCTGCTGATCGCGTTCTCCTGGTTCGCGTGCCTGGCGGGTGTCGTGGTGCTCGAACCGCCTTCGGTGCTCGCGGGCACGGGCGTGCTCGGCGGTGCGCTCGCCGTCGGCCTGGTGCTGACCCGGCTGGTGATGCCGCCGCTGAAGCGGCTGTTCCCGACCGATCCACCGGCGTCGCGATTGGACTTCGTCGGTCGCACGTGCGTCATCCGCACGGGTCGCGTGACGCGGACGTTCGGCCAGGCGGAGGTCACCGCCGAAGACGGCTCGTCGGCCGTCGTCCAGGTGCGGCAGCCGGGCGACGACCCGCTGACCGCGGGCACCACCGCTCTCATCTTCGACTACGACGTGGACGGCGAGTTCTTCTGGGTCGCGTCCCTCGACATCGGACACAGCCCGACTCTCACACGGGGGGACCACAACTGATGGACGTCATCACCACCGGGTTCGGCATCCTGATCGCCGTAGTCCTGGTCGTCGTCATCGGCCTGCTGATCCTGATCAGCCGCCTGTTCCGCAAGATCGACCAGGGCAAGGCGCTGATCATCTCCAAGGTGCGCAAGGTGGACGTCACGTTCACCGGCGCCGTGGTGCTGCCGGTGCTGCACCGCGCGGAGATCATGGACATCTCGGTGAAGACCATCGAGATCCGCCGCGCCGGCCAGGAAGGCCTGATCTGCCAGGACAACATCCGGGCCGACATCCGGATCACGTTCTTCGTGCGGGTCAACAAGACCGTCGAGGACGTCATCAAGGTCGCGCAGGCCATCGGCACGGCCCGCGCGAGCGACGAGCAGACGTTGCAGGAGCTGTTCAACGCCAAGTTCTCCGAGGCGTTGAAGACGGTCGGCAAGCAGCTCGACTTCATCGACCTCTACACCAAGCGCGACGAGTTCCGCGACCGGATCATCCAGGTCATCGGCACCGACCTCAACGGCTACAGCCTGGAGGACGCGGCGATCGACTACCTGGAGCAGACGCCGATGGCGCAGCTCAACCCGTCGAACATCCTCGACGCGCAGGGCATCCGCAAGATCACCGAGCTGACCGCGATCGAGCACGTGCGCACGAACGAGTTCACCCGGCACGAGGAGAAGGAGATCACCCGCCAGAACGTCGAGGCGCGTGAGGCGATCCTGGAGCTGGAGCGCCGCCAGGCCGACGCGGAGATCAAGCAGAAGCGCGAGGTCGAGACCATGCGCGCCCGCGAGGAAGCCGAGATCGCCAAGGTGCAGGCCGAGGAACGCCTCAAGGCCAACACCGCGCACATCCGCACGGACGAGCAGCTGGGCATCCAGACCGAGAACAAGGCGCGCGAGATCGCGGTGGCGGAGAAGAACCGCGAACGCGTGATCGCGATCGAGACCGAGCGCATCGAGAAGGACCGGCTGCTGGAGGTCATCGGCCGGGAGCGGGAGACCGAGCTGTCCCGGATCGCCGCGGACAAGGAGCTCGAAGCGGAGAAGCGGTCGATCGCCGAGGTGGTGCGCGAGCGCATCGCGGTGGAGAAGACCGTGGCCGAGCAGGAGGAGATCATCAAGCGGCTGCGCGCGGTCGAGGAGGCCGAGCGGCAGCGCCAGACCGTGGTGATCAAGGCCGAGGCCGAGGCGCAGGAGGGCCTGGTCAAGGACATCAAGGCGGCCGAGGCCGCCGAGCAGGCCGCGAAGTTCAAGGCCCGCGAGGAGCTGCTGCTCGCCGAGGCGCGCCAGCAGGCCGCCGAGCTGGACACCCGCGCGATGATCCGGCTGGCCGAGGGCAAGCAGGCCGAGGCGGCGGCGAGCGGGCTGGCCGACGTGCAGGTGCGCGAGCGCGACGCCGAGGCGATCGAGAAGGTCGGCCGCGCCGAGGCCGTGGTGGAGAAGGAGAAGGCGCTCGTGGCCGCGCTGGCGATCCGCGAGAAGCTGAAGGGCGAGGCGGAAGGCCTGGCGGACAAGGCGGGCGCGATGGCCGCGTTGGACAGCGCCACCCGCGAGCACGAGGAGTACCGGCTGCGGTTGGAGGCCGACAAGGAGGTCCGGCTGGCCGGGATCGACGTGCAGCGGCAGGTGGCCGAGTCGCAGGCGTTGGTGCTGGCCGCGGGCCTGGAGAAGGCCGACATCGACATCGTCGGCGGCGACAGCATGTTCTTCGACCGGATCGTCGGCGCCATCACGATGGGCAAGCAGGTCGACGGGTTCGTCGGGCACTCCGACGTGGCGCAGACGCTGGCGGGGCCGTGGCTGGACGGGTCGGCGAGCTTCACCGACGACATCGGCAGGCTGCTCGGCTCGATCAGCACCGGTGACGTGAAGAACCTGACCGTGTCCGCGCTGCTGCTCAAGCTGATCAACTCCGGTGGCCCGGACGAGGGCAAGCTGCGCGAGCTGCTGGCCGCCGCGCAGCGCCTGGGCGTGGCCGAGCGGCCGGTCGCCTCGCTATCGTGACCACGCCAGTGGAAGCGGCGCCGGCGACGTTGGAGGCGGGCACCTACGAGGTGCTGCGGGCCCGGCTGGCCGAGCAGGCGGCCGGGCTCGCCCGCCGGGCGGAAGCGCTCAACGCCCGCCGCCTGGAGGCGTTCGGCAGCGCCGAGCTGACCCTGCTGGGCACCGAGCGGATCCGCACCGAGCACAACTGCGTGCCGCGCGATGTCGTTCAGGTCGCCGGGCTGATGCTGTTCGGCTACAACGTCTTCATCGGCCTCAAGCCGGAGACGACGGTCGACGACGTGTTCTCGCTGCACCGCTTCACGCGGGACGGCGACGCGTTCCGGTTCGAGGACGCGGCGGACGACGAGCTGCCCGGCCTGCTGCGCGACCCGCGGTTCGAGAAGGACTTCGCCGAGCTCTACCGGTACTACCGGGACACCAGGCTGATCCAGCTGCGCCGGGTGGAGGGCAGGCTGCTGGCCGTGTTCCAGACCGGCGCCCGGATCGAGGACATCCGGGTGCTGCGCTGGCAGGTCGGCGTGGACGGCAGCGTGAAGTACCTGGACAACCGGGGCGAGCGCGACCACGTGTTCCCGCCGTCGCACGACTTCGAGTGGGTCGTCACGGGCCGCGAGCACCACGTGCTGGGACGGCACCCGCACATCTCGATCGAGGACGAGGTCTTCGTCGAGACGATCAACGGCGACCTCACCATCAAGGTGGAGAACAACACCGAGACCGGCGAGGGCGTCTACACCGAGCCGGTGGACGAGCCGCTGCAGTCGCTGGCCGACGGCGACGTGCACTACGCGCGGGTCGGCTCGCTGATCCTGCTGCGCATCCGCCCGTACAACGAGACGGCGTGGCGGCACCTGGTGTTCAACACCCGCACCCGGTCGGTGGTGCGGCTGGACGGCATCGGCCAGGCGTGCCAGCGCCTGCCCGAGGACCAGGGCCTGATCTTCCCCGGCGGCTACTACCTGGCCACGGGCGTCAGCAAGACGTTCGACACCCCGGTGGACGAGCTGGAGTTCGAGCGGGTCATCCGCTCCACCAACGGCGAGGACGTGCTGTACGTCTTCCACGCCCGCCGCGACGGCCGGTCGCTGCTGCTGCCCTACAACGTGATCCGCAAGGAAGTGGCGAACCCGCTCTCGTGCCACGGGTACTCGCTGTTCGACGACGGCACGCTGGTCGTGTTCCGCGCGATGAGCGACGAGCCGACCCGCGTGCACCCGATGCAGGTGTGGCAGACGCCGTACCTGTCCGACGCCTACGCCGCCGCGCAGCCGGTGGGCACGGGCCCGCTGGAGCGGGTCGGGAACGCCGACCTGGTGCGCGGCATCTCCGACTGCCTGTCGGTGACCCGGATGGTCGGCGAGATGGCGCCGTCCGTGCCGGTGTTCGAGGACCTGATCGCCTCCTGCACCAGGGTGTTCGACGCCTACCACTGGCTGGGCGAGCCGGAGCTGGAAGACCTGCGCACCCCGTTGACGCAGGTGCGGGCGACGGCCGAGCAGGTGCTGGACGAGTTCGAGACCGTGCAGGCGCTGACCGACCAGGCGGCGACGGCGGTGGCCGAGGCCGACGAGCGGATCGCGTCGCTGGTCCGCCGGGTGCGCGGCGAGGTGCCCACGACCGCCGACGCGTGGGTGCGGCAGCTGGCCGACCTGCGGCAGGCGCAGGGGCACCTGGTGACGTTGAAGGAGCTGCGGTACGCCGACGTGGCGCGCATCGACGCCCTGGTGTCGTCGCTGGACGAGGAGCTGGGCGGCACGGCGCGGCGCGCGGTCGAGCACCTGCGCCGCGACGACGCGTTCGCCGGCTACCACGGGCAGGTCGAGGAGCTGGTCGCCAAGGCGGACGCGATCGGCACGGTCGCCGAGGCCGGGCCGGTGGTCGAGGAACTGGGCGAGCAGCAGCGCGGCCTGGAGGTGCTGACCGAGGTCGTCGGTTCGCTGGAGATCGCCGACGCCACCGTGCGCACGTCGATCCTGGAGCGCATCGGCGAGGTGCTCGGCGGGCTGAACCGGGCCCGGGCCACCGTGGACGGTCGCAGGCGCGCCCTGCTGGCCACTGAGGGCCGGGCCGAGTTCGCCGCCGAGTTCGCGCTGCTGGGCCAGGCGATCACCGGTGCGCTGGCGGTCGCGGACACGCCGCAGCGGTGCGACGAGCAGCTCGGCCGGCTGCTGCTGCAGCTGGAGAACCTGGAGTCGCGATTCGGCGAGTTCGACGACTTCCTCGCCCAGCTCGGCACCAAGCGCACCGACGTCTACGAGGCGTTCTCGTCGCGCAAGCAGGCGTTGCTGGACGAGCGGGCCCGGCGCGCGGACCGGCTGGCGTCGTCGGCCGACCGGATCCTGGCGAGCGTGACCAGGCGGGTGGCGTCACTGGCGTCCCTGGACGAGGTCAACACCTACTTCGCGACCGACCCGATGGTGGCGAAGGTCCGCTCGGTGGCCGAGGAGCTGCGCGCGCTCGGCGACCAGGTGCGGGCCGAGGAGCTGGACGGCCGGGTGCTGGCCGCGCGGCAGGAGGCGGGCCGCTCGCTGCGCGACCGGCTGGACCTGTTCGACGGCGAGACGATCAAGCTCGGCAGGCACCGGTTCGCGGTGAACACCCAGCCGGTGGACCTGACCCTGGTGCCGAAGGACGGCGGGCTGTCGTTCGCCGTCACCGGCACTGACTTCCGCTCGCCCGTGCGCGATCCCGCGTTCGCCGACACCAGGCCGTTCTGGGACCAGCTGCTGGTGTCGGAGACGACCGAGGTGTACCGGGCCGAGCACCTGGCCACCTCGATCCTGGCCACGCACCCGGTGGACGCGCTGCACGCCGCCGTCACCGAGGACCGGCTGGTCGACCTGGTGCGGCAGGTGGCCGAGGCGCGGCTGGACGAGGGCTACGAGCGGGGCGTGCACGACCACGACGCGGCCCGGATCCTCGACGTGGTGCTGCGGCTGCACGCGGGCGCGGGCGTGCTGCGGTACCCGCCGTCGGCGCGGGCGGCGGCGCAGCTGTTCTGGGCTTCGGCGGACGAGGACGCGCGTGCGCTGTTCGAGCGGCGTGCGGTGTCGTTGGGGCGGGCGCGGGAGGCGTTCGGGCACACGGCGGCCATCGACGAGCTGTGCGCCGAGCTGTCCGCGGCGGCCGGTGACCCGTTGGCGGGCGAGTACCTGTTCGAGGAGCTGTGCAGCGCGCCGTTCGGGTTCGCCACGAGTGCCGGAGCGCGCGCTCTGGTGGACGCGTTCCACCGGGCTTTGGGCGGGCGCAAGGAGTTTGACGAGGACTTGCGCGCGGTCGCCGACCTGGCCGTGCGGCGGCGGTTGGTGGAGGGCTGGTACGAGGCGTTCCTGGGCGGTCGCGCCGATCCGGACCTGCCGGAGGCGGTGGCGCTGGAGCTGTGCCGGGACCTGCCGCGGCACGACTCGTCGGCGCAGCTGGAGGCAGGAGTCGACGGCCTGCTCGGCACGCACCCGCGGATCACCGACCGGACGTTGACGTTCCGGCTGGACGAGCTGCTGACCCGCACCCGCGCGTTCCGCGAGGAACGCGTGCCCGCCTACCGGGCCTACCAGCGGCGGCGCAACGAGGTCGTGGCCGCCGAGCGGGCGCGGCTGCGGCTGGACGAGTACCGGCCGAAGGTGATGAGCGCGTTCGTGCGCAACCGGCTGCTGGACGAGGTGTACCTGCCGCTGATCGGCGACAACCTGGCCAAGCAGCTCGGCGCGGCGGGTGACGGCAAGCGCACCGACCAGATGGGCCTGCTGCTGCTCATCTCCCCGCCCGGCTACGGCAAGACCACGTTGATGGAGTACGTGGCCAACCGGCTCGGCCTGGTGTTCGTCAAGGTCAACGGCCCGTCGCTGGGCCACGACGTGACGTCGGTCGACCCGGCGGACGCGCCGAACGCCACCGCGCGGCAGGAGGTCGAGAAGATCTCGTTCGCGCTGGAGGCGGGCAACAACGTGCTGCTGTACCTGGACGACATCCAGCACACGTCACCCGAACTGCTGCAGAAGTTCATCTCGTTGTGCGACGCGCAGCGACGGATGGAAGGCGTCTGGGACGGCGGCACGCGCACCTACGACCTGCGCGGCAAGCGGTTCGCGGTGTGCATGGCGGGCAACCCGTACACCGAGTCCGGGAAGCGGTTCCGGATCCCGGACATGCTCGCCAACCGGGCCGACGTGTGGAACCTGGGCGACGTGCTGTCCGGGCGCGAGGAGCTGTTCGCGTTGAGCTACGTCGAGAACGCGTTGACGTCGAACCCGGTGCTCGCGCCGCTGTCCACCCGTGACCGCGGTGACGTGGAGCTGCTGGTCCGGATGGCGCGGGGCGAGGACGTGCGGGCCGACCGGCTCGCGCACCCGTACCCGGCGGTGGAGCTGGAGCAGGTGCTGTCCGTGCTGCGCAAGCTGTTGCGCGTGCAGGAGGTCGTGCTGGCCAACAACCAGGCGTACATCGCCTCGGCCGCCCAGTCCGACGCCTCGCGCGTCGAGCCGCCGTTCCAGCTCCAGGGCTCGTACCGGAACATGAACAAGCTGGCGGAGAAGGTCGTGCCGGTGATGAACGACGCCGAGCTGGCCGCCGTGATCGACGACCACTACGCGGGCGAGGCGCAGACCCTCACCTCGGGCGCGGAGGCGAACCTGCTGAAGCTGGCCGAACTGCGCGGCACCCTCACCGAGGCCCAAGCCGCACGCTGGGCCGAGGTGAAGTCGGCCTACGTCCGCGCCCAGGCCCTGGGCGGTTCCACCGACGACCCGACCACCCGCACCGTGGGCGCCCTGTCCCTGCTGACCGACCGCGTGGGCACCGCCCTGGACCGCCTCGCCGACCGCTGAACGTAGGACTCCCGCGTGAGTCCTACGTTCGGAACGCGCGTGTCCTACGTTCAGGACCCCCGAGTTCAACGCTCAGGACGGCCCGCGCACGGTCAGTCGGCGCGCTCGCACGCGATGCCGTCCCGGTCCCGGTCCAGGTGGTGGCGGTCCCAGCCGACCACCTCGATGCGCGTGATGCCCTGGTCGCGCAGCCACTCGCACAACCGCGTCACCCCACGCGGGAACCGCCACGGCACGCACGCGCCATCGGTCACGTAGGAGTGGTCGCAGTTGGGCCCCCACGACGGTCGCGTGGACGTCGTGCTCACCGGAGTGCTGGACGACGGAGGCGGCTCGGACGTCGTGGTCGGCGCGACCGTCACGGTGGTCGTGACCGGCGGCACGGGCCGCGGTGGGGGCGGGGGCACCACCGCCGGCACGGTCGTCGACCGCGCGATCTCCAACGTGGTCGTGTGAGTGGCGCTGAGCACCCCGGGCTCCACCGGGCTCAGGTGCACCTGCCGCACGTCCACCGGCCGCGGCTCGCCCGCGGTGAGCGCCAACGCCACGACCGTGCCGGACGCGAGCAACAGCGCCACGCCGGCGAAGGCGACACTCCTGCCACTGCTCATCCCGACACCAGCTCCGACGGCTCCACGGTGTCACGTGGAATCGCTCACCCGGCGGAAGGCGTTACGCCCCAGCCCGTTCCGGCAGGTCGAGGGGGTGACGCCGCACGGCACGACATGACACGATCGGGTGGTGGACGAGGGGTTGCTGGGACCGGGAACCGTGACCTGGCAGCTGCACGCCGACCCGGCCATGTGGGTGGCCGGCATCGCGAGCCTCTACTTGCAGTCCCTGCACCCCCTCGCGGTCGCCGCCATCATCCAGAACTCCAACTTCCGGCAGGACCCGCTGGGCCGCCTCCTGCGCACCGCGGACTTCGTCGGCACGGTCAGCTACGGCTCCACCGAAGAGGTCGAACGCGCCGCCGCACGCGTCCGCGGCGTGCACCGCACCCTCCGCGCCAAGGACGCCACCGGCAAGAGCTTCCGCATCGACGACCCCGAGCTGCTGCTGTGGGTGCACTGCGCCGAGGTGCACTGCTTCCTCACCGTCCTGCGCCGCGCCGGCTACCGCCTCACCGACGCCCAAGCCGACCGCTACTACGCCGAACAACGCCGCACCGCCGCGCTCGTCGGGCTGCACGCCGACGAGGTGCCCGGCAGCGTCGCCGAGATGGCCGACTACTTCGCCGCCGTGCTGCCCGACCTCCAGCGCACCGCGGACTCCGAAGTCGTGTACCGGTTCCTGCACCGCCCTCCCGTGGACGGCATGCTGCGCCTCGGCCTGGACGCCTACGAACCGCTGATCGGCCACCTCGCCTACTCCGTGCTGCCCGAGTGGGCCATCGCCCTGCACGGCCACCGCCCGTACCCCGAACCCGCCGCCACCGCCTTGCTGCGCGCCGTCCGCACCGCCGCGCTGCTGGTGCCCGCACCGATCCGCTGGGGCGTGCCCGAAGGCCACGTGAACAAGGCGATACGGCGACTTGGCCTGCGCGTTGCGCCCAGGCGAGCGCTCCTGCCGTCCTGACGCCGAGTCGGCGGGCTCACAGCCAGGATTGCGCCGAACGGCGTAGTGGCATGGACCACTGCGACCTTTATCGCATTAAGAGGACCGCTCGGTTTGCTTAGCATGGCCAACGTCCGGCGCGTCGATCCGCGCCCGCCTTCCCGAGCACCCCGAGAGGTTCGCACCTCATGCTGTTCCGACGACTGCTGCCCGCGACCGCGCTGGTCACGGCCCTCTCCCTGATCGCCGCGTGCGGCGGCGCGAGCGACGACACCCTCGCCGGCAAGGCCGACGACGGCGACCTGACCATCGGGATCCGGTTCGACCAACCGGGCCTCGGCCAGCGCCGGCTCGACGGCAAGTACGTCGGCTTCGACGTGGACGTCGCCAAGTACGTGGCCGCCCAGCTCGGTGTCGACGAGGACGGCATCACGTGGCGTGAAGCCCGGTCCGCCGACCGCGAGAAGCTGATCGCCTCCGGCGAGGTGGACTTCGTCGTCGCCACCTACTCGATCACCGACAAGCGCAAGGAGCAGGTGTCCTTCGCCGGACCGTACTTCGAGACCGGCCAGGGCGTGCTCGTCCGCTTCACCGACGACGAGATCACCGGCCCCGAGACGCTGAACGGCAAGAAGCTGTGCTCGGTCACCGGCTCGACGTCCGCGCAGAAGGTGAAGGAGCAGTTCGCTCAGGACGTGCAGCTGGTCGAGTACGGCCAGTACTCCGACTGCGTCATCGCCCTGCTCGCGGGCAACGTCGACGCGGTCACCACCGACGAGGTCATCCTCGCCGGTTACGTGGCCGAGAACCCGGAGCTGCTCAAGCTCGTCGGCGAGCCGTTCACCACCGAGCGGTACGGCATCGGCCTGGCCAAGGACGACGCCGAGGGCCGGTCGGACGTCAGCGCGGCCATCGAGAAGATGGTCGGCTCCGGCGAGTGGCGGTCCGCGCTGGAGCGCAACATCGGCCAGGCCGGCCTCGAACTGCCGGAGCCACCCAAGGTGACGGAGAAGTAGCTGTCCGGTGGACTTGTGACTTCGGGGTGGTAGTGCTGGGCGTCACCAACCGATACGCTCAGCCACGCAGGCCGTGGTTTCTGTGTTCGTGTCTCACGCTCGCGGAACGACACGCGGGCGTGCCGTCCCCACCCCAGCGGTGGGGGAAACGCCCCGGGACGGCCGGGGCTGCACGGTGCAGCCCCAAGCTTTCCTGCGATGGAGGCAGGTACATGGCACTGGGCACTGTCAAGTGGTTCAACTCCGAGAAGGGCTTCGGCTTCATCGCCCAGGAGAACGGCGGACCGGACGTCTTCGTGCACTACTCGGAGATCCAGGGCCAGGGATTCCGCACCCTGGAGGAGAACCAGCGGGTCGAGTTCGAGATCGGCCAGGGCACCAAGGGTCCGCAGGCCCAGAACGTGCGCAAGGTCTGATCGCTCGCAGGCGGAAACTCTCGTCTTCGCGGTGACACGCGGCAGGCCCCCGACCGGGATGGTCGGGGGCCTGTTCGCGGTTCGGGTTCGGGCCCGGCTTTCGGGTGCCGGGGCGTTTCAGGGGGCTAGTAGCCGCGCTGGCGGGCTTCCCACTCCAGTCGCTGCATGACCCATTCGGTGGCCAGCGCCTGGGGTGAGGTCTGCCGCTCGGCGGCCAGCTCCTTCAGCTGCTCGTTCGCCATCAGTTGGAGGCGGAGCTGGTAGACCTGCGCGTTGCCGAAGCTGGTGCCGGCGGTCGTCTCCGCGTCCGTCGTCTCCGGGGCGAGGGCCGCCAGGTACGACTCCAGCTCCTCGTCGGGGAGGACGTCTTCCTGCTCGTTCGCGGGCGGGCGATGCCGGCCTGACTTCGACCGTCCAAGGGATCCAAGAGGCACGGCCGACACGATAACGGTTGGATTGCGAACCCGGGCGAACTGTGGCTTGGGTCACAGATGTGTGCCTGGAGAGGCCCCCGCGCCAGGGGGAGGAACGCGGGGGCCGGAGGGGATCTCCACAGGCGCTGACCGGGGGTGTGTCAGCAATTCGGATTGTTGCACGCGCACGTGGGCCTGGGGAGTGGGTTGGCCCGAAATCTTCAGGTAGTCGATGGCGGGAACCCCGTGCCCGACCCGCTTTCACGCGCGGACCGCGCCCGGGTGCCTACCCCTTGGGGGTATCGGCCTCGTCGGGCGGCGGTTCGAGGTTGGTGATCTCGCCCTCCAGCTTCTGCACCAGTTCCTCCAGGCCGGCGAGCATCCCGTCGAGCTGGCTCATCTTGTCGCTCATCAACCGGTCGATGTCCGCCTCGATCGCGGACAGCGACAGGCTGCCGAACAGCTCCTGCGGGTTCACTGTGGTTCCCGGCTCGGCCGTTTCGGGCTCGCGGGCCGGTGGTGGTGGCGCGGTGGCGTCGTCCGCTGCCGCTGGTTCCGGCGTCTGCCCCGGTACCGGTTCGGTCATGGGTTGCACCCTCCTCGTTCGCGACAAGCACATCACGCGACGCTTGACACCAAGTGGCCTACACGGAAAGTGACGCTCCGTCGCACCTGAATCACTCTCCGGGGGGCTGCGGCGGTTCGATGGGCTCGCTTAGCCTCGCGCCAACCTCAAGTCGGGGAGGCGTCATGAGCGGGTCCCTTGAAGTGCGTCAGTTCCTGTGGAACCAGGACGACACGATGTCCAGGCCGGGCGGCGGTGGGGTGCCCGCCCAGCGAACCGGTGAACCGTCGCGGATCTCGGACGAGCAGGTGCACCGGGCTCGGCTGTCGGTGGCGCGCGGTGCCACCAGTGCCGAGGACTGCCGGTTGCTGCTCGACATGCTCGGGCTGTCACCGGGGGAGGACGGGGGCGTGCCGCCGGTGCAGCGGTAGGGCATCCGTAGGTCACGGCCCCTCCGGGACGCCTCGTCCCGGAGGGGCCGTCTGCGCGCGCGGTGACTCCGACGCACGGGTGAACCGCCGCGAACGGGGGTGGAATCGCAGGTCAACAACGTGTGCGACCCCCGTTTTGGAGGTGTGGACCCTCGTGCCCTATGCTTACGATGCTTCCACCGGACAGCGTGGAGGGCCTGGGAAAGAAGGTGGCCCAAGGGCTGCCGGAGGAACTGGGTCCCCATCGTCTAGCGGCCTAGGACCCCGCCCTTTCAAGGCGGTAGCGCGGGTTCGAATCCCGTTGGGGGCACGCGGTACAGTAAGGCAGGAGTGAGCAAGGCCCAGTGGCGCAGTTGGTTAGCGCGTCGCCCTGTCACGGCGAAGGTCGCGGGTTCGAGTCCCGTCTGGGTCGCAAGGCTGTTCGGCCGGTTGGTCGAGCCGCTACCTGGCCAGGTAGCTCAGTTGGTACGAGCGACCGCCTGAAAAGCGGTAGGTCGGCGGTTCGACCCCGCCCCTGGCCACCAGATCGTGATGAGAAAGCCCTTCCGCTTACCGCGAGGGGCTTTTCTCATTTCCCGGTGGTGAATCGGATGACCGCCAGCGCTTGATCGTCGTGCACTTTCGCCCGCCGCCACTTCGTGCGATCCGCGTCACCCACCTCGGCCGCGCGGATCTCGTCCAGCACCGCTTCCGGTCCTTTTTCCGACGTGATGTCCAACACGCTTTGCCAGTCGGCGAACAAGCCGTAGTCGTCCACGCCGCAGGACACGCCGTCGGTCGCCATGAGCACCGCGCGGACCCGGTCGCGCGGCCAGCTCGCCCGGACGGCCCGGTACGCGGCGGCCGGGTCCGCCTCGGCCACCCACCAGCCGCCCTCGACGTTGCGCCAGTCCGTGATCCGGTCGACCTGGCCCCGCAGGTCGCGCAGGCGGTGGTCCGCGACGACCTCGACCCCCGTGTGGGTGAACACCACGACCGGGCTGTCCGCGAGCACCAGCACGTCGACGTCCGTCTCGGTCCAGCGCGTGATCGAGACCGTGCTGGACGGCGAGTTCCCCGGGCTCAGCCCGTGTTCGGCGGCCAGGCGGGCGATGGCGCCGGCGAGGTCCTCGGCCAGGTCGCCGTCGAAGTGGGTCAGCTGGCCGGCCAGGTGGCGCGAGTGCCAGCCGCCGTCGCGTTCCCGCGGGGTCGGTGAGGTGGCGCCGTCCAGCAGCACCACGGCGTTCGGCAGGAGGACGACCCGGTCCTCGGTGGGGCGCGGCAAGCCGTCGCGGCCCACTCCGGCCCGTTCGGCGGTGGTGATCTCCGGCATCGTCACCGAGCCTAGTGCGTCAACCTGGGTTGACAAGCCCGAGTTTGTCAACCAAAGTTGACGGCATGACGGAAGCGACCGAGCTCGCCTCGGCGGCGGGCGACCAAGACCCCAGGGTCGGGCTGCGAGCGGT
The DNA here is from genome assembly GCF_001905065.1 of Saccharothrix sp. CB00851. Lineage (NCBI taxonomy): Bacteria > Bacillati > Actinomycetota > Actinomycetes > Pseudonocardiales > Pseudonocardiaceae > Saccharothrix > Saccharothrix sp. CB00851. Next base: position 572,725 of record NZ_LWLC01000001.1, on the reverse strand, counting down.
GAGCGCGCTGCGCCGGCTGCTGGAAACACTCGAAGCCGTGCAGGTGCGCAACGCCCGCGCCCGCGGCTGGTCATGGCGGGAGATCGCGGCCGAACTCGGGGTCACCCGGCAGGCCGTCCACAAGAAGCACGGGGGAGACCGATGATCGGGGAACGGTTCACCAGGGCAGCCCGCCAAGCCGTCCACGAGGCCGTCGTGCAGGCCGAACGCCTCGACGCACCCGAGATCGGGCCCGAGCACCTGGCGCTGGCGCTGCTCGACGCGCCGGTGCTGGCCGAGTTCGAACTGGCCCGCGACGAAGTGGTCGAGGCGTTCGCCGCCGCCCGGCGCAAGGGCGGGCTCAGCGACGCCGACACCGAGGCGCTGAGGCGGCTCGGCATCGACGTCGACCAGATCGTGGCGTCCGTCGAGCGCACGCACGGCGAAGGCGCGCTGGCCGGTGCGCCCACCCGCCGACGGCGGCGGTTCTTCGGCAACCACCTGCCGTTCACGGCGGCGGCGAAGAAGACGTTGGAGCGCAGCCTGGTCGAAGCACGCGACCTCGGCCACGGCACGCTCGGCCAGGAGCACATGCTGCTGGCGCTGCTGGCGGAACGCGGACTCGTGGCCGAGGTGCTGGAGGCGCGCGGTGTGAGCTACACGGAGGTCAGGAAGCGGGTCGCTCGCTCACCCAGGTGACCAGGGGGAGGAACGCCTGGGTCAGCGGGCCGATGGTGACGGCGTAGAGGACGGTGCCGATGCCGATCGTGCCGCCGAGCACCCAGCCGATCGCCAGCACCGCCACCTCGACCACCGTGCGCACCAGGCGCAACGAGGTCCCGGTCCGCGCGCAGAACCCGGTCGTCAGGCCGTCGCGCGGGCCGGGGCCGAGGCGGGCGCCGATGTAGACGGCGGCGGCCAGGCCGTTCAGCACGATGCCGCCGGCGAGGAAGAGGATGCGCGGCAGCAGGTCCGTCGGGTTCGGCAGGAGCGCGAGCGTGACGTCCACGGCGACGCCGATGACCACCACGTTGCTGACCGTGCCGACGCCGGGCTTCTGCTTGAGCGGGATCCAGCACAGCAGGACCACCGCGCCGACGAGCGCCGTGATCAGGCCGAACGACAATCCGGTGATCTTGGTCAGGCCCTCGTGCAGCACGTCCCACGGGTCCAGGCCCAGGGTGGCGCGGATCTGGAGCGCCATGCTCGCCCCGTAGAGCCACAGGCCCACGATGAGCTGCGGGACGCGGCGAACGGGCGAGACGGTGACCGGGACCTGGGTGAGTGCGGCGAGCATGTGGCCATCCTTCGTGCCGATTGGCCTTGCATTCCAGATCCAATTGGCAATAATTGGCCTTATGAACTCCGACGTCCCACCAGGTGGACGTATATCCGGCTTCAGCCTGGCCCGATCGCTGGGCGAGTGGCGACGTCGTGGCACACGTCACGGCTCGGCCGACCTCGCCGCGGCGATCCGGATGCTGGTGCTGGACGGCCGGTTGCCCGCCGGCACGCGGCTGCCCGCCGAGCGCGAGCTGGCCGAGGTGCTGCCGGTGAGCCGCACCATGATCACGGCGGCGCTGGACCAGCTGCGGTCGGAGGGGTTGGTCGCGAGCCGCCGTGGTGCGGGGTCGTGGATCAGCCTGCCGACGGGCACGTTGGGCGTCGTGCCGGACACCCCGTTGGTGGGGCACAGCATGGTCGACTTCGCCCGTGCCGCACCTCCCGCGCTGCCGGGTGTGCTGGCGGCGTTCGACCAGGTCCGACGGTACCTGCCGGAGCACCTGGCCGACCACGGGTACTACGAGCACGGCGTGCCCGAGCTGCGCAGGCGCATCGCCGACCGGTACACCGCGCGGGGGCTGCCGACGTCACCGGACCAGATCGTGGTGACCAGCGGCGCGCAGCACGCGCTGGCCCTGGCCCTCCGCTTGTTCACCGGTCCGGGTGACCGCGTGCTGGTGGAGCAGCCGAGCTACCCGAACGCGCTGGACGCGATCAAGGCCGTCTCCGCGATTCCGGTGCCGGTCGGCATGACCGACACCGGCTGGGACCTGCCCGGGATCGCCGCCGCCCTGCGCCAAGCCGCACCGCGCATGGCCTACGTCGTGGTCGACTTCCACAACCCCACCGCGCACCGCCTCGACGCCGAGGGCCGCGCCGAACTGGCCGACACCGCCCGCCGCGCCCGCACCCCGTTGGTGGTGGACGAGACCGTCGTCGAGTTGGACCTGGACGGCGACCCGCTGGACGGCCCGCCACCAATGGCGACGTTCGCCGAGGATCTGGTCGTGACCCTGGGCTCGGCCAGCAAATCCCACTGGGGCGGCCTGCGAATCGGCTGGATCCGCGCCTCCGCCGAAATCGTCCACCGCCTGATCTCCACCCGCACCGCGCTCGACCTGGGTTCCGCGGTGGTCGAGCAGCTGGTGCTGGCCGAACTGTTGGCCGACCCCGAACCCGCGCTGCGCGAACGGCGCACCCAGCTGGCGGCCCAACGCGACGTGCTGCTGGAGGGCCTGCGCGAGCACTGCCCGACCTGGCGCTTCCACCGCCCTCAGGGCGGGCTCAGCGTGTGGTGCGAGCTGGACGCACCGGTGAGCACCCGCATCGCCGTCGTGGCCCAGAACCACGGCATCCGCTTGGCGCCGGGCTCCCGCTTCGGCGCCCACGGCGGCTTCGAACGCTGGCTGCGCCTGCCGTTCGTCCAGCCGCCGGACATCCTCCGCGACGCCGTGCGCCGCCTGGGCCTCGTCGCCGCTTCCGTCACCGGACCTGCCATGCCGACCGACGCGGATCTCGCTGTTCCGGTCGCCTGACCAACCGTCGTGCCGCATCACGACCGCGCCACTGCGGCTGCCCCGCGGCCGGGCGGCTCGCGGCCGGGCGGGGTGTGGTTGGACGGGGTGTGGCTGGGCGGGGCTCCTCATGTTTTAACCGAGGGGCGGTAACGGTGTTTCCGTACATTTTCGGGCGATGATCACTCGATCGTGTTTGCCGGCCGTCGGGTCCGGCGCAGCCCCTCGTTGAGCCGGAGCCCGACGGCGGGTCGTGGACCTGCGGCGGGGACGCTCCAGGGATTGGCGTCCCCTGCCGCAGGTTCCCGTGCGGTCCCGAACGCTCGCGGGGGCAGCGCGGCGATGGGACCTTGCCCGTTCCTGCCAGGGCGCGGTTGGCAGGACGGGAAGCCTGGTTCTGGCGTGCGCGAAATGCGTGAAGGTGCGAATGAGCTGGTCAGACGGTCTTGATCGCGCGTGCTCAGGGCACACGGGTCCCGTCGGACGTCATCAATCCGGCGACGTGCTCGGCAGTCCGGGCACGCTGCCCGGAGACCTGCCGTCGTCCCACCGCTCGACCGACCACGCGGCCGACGGCTTCAGGTCCGCCTGACCGGTGAGCGAGGCGATCAAGCCGCCACGGTGCCCGCCGCCGCCGTCGGAGGCGCTGCCCGAGGACGCCGTCGGCGCGCTGGGAGCGGGCGCCTGCTTCGGCGTCGGTGCGGGGGCGCTCGGCTCCGGCACCTCCCAGATCACGTCGGTGCTCGGTGTGACCTGGGAGGTGTCCGGCTCGGTGCTCGGCGCGAACGGCAGCGCGGTCGCGCGGGTCGGTGCGGTGACGTGGACCGCGGGCGGTGACTCGGGGGTCGCGGCCTGGATGGCCGCTTCACGGGCGGCGGCCTTCGCGGCCACCTTCGCCTCGTACAGCGGCGCGGGCATGGTGTTCGACACCGTGCCCGAGTGGCTGTAGCCGTTCGAGTAGCCGCCCGACGCGCTGTGACCGCCGGTGCCGGCCGGGTAGCCGGAGTAGCTGTGGCCACCGGTGTCCGAGTACGCGTCGGAGCCCGGGTACGGGTCCGAGGACGTGTCGGAGTCGGACGGGTGGCGGTCGGCCTCCGGCTCGGCCACGACCGTCGGCAGTCGGTAATCGAGCACGTCGGCGCCGGCGAACTCCACCACCGACGTCTCGACCGCCGACGTCTCGACCCCGGTGATCGACGATGACTCGAACGACTGAGCCGACTCGAACGGCTGAGGTTCGAGCGTGACGGAGACGAACGGGGCGGCCTGCTGCGGCACGGTCTCGGCGAGCAGCAGCGCGGTGTCCACCGCCTGCTGCCCGTCGAGCGCCACGTTCACCGCGTCGTGCGTCTTCGCTGCCTCGTCCGAGTGGTCTTCGTCGGCTGCCGCCACCCCGGCGCACAGGAACCACGCCGCCGCCGCGAAACCACCGACGGCGAGTGTCCGGAGCAGCGGTGATCCGCCGCGGCCCGCCGCGAAGGGAGTTGCCACCGTGGATCACCACCGTTCCGGGTGAGGCGAACGGGACGGACCGTTCGAGGTCGACGTTCTGCTATGTCTAGCACTGGGAACCGCATTTTCGAACGTTCTCCGCCGGAACCCACTCGGAAGGGCGGTGTGGTGCGGCTGTCCGTGTCGGCACACCGTCCGCTGAACACAGTCCGTCGTGTCCACCTGAAGGTGTGATGGCGGGAAATGTCCGGTGTCGACGCCCGAGTCGCGTTCGGTGTGGACGTCTGACCGGCGGCTTTGGCGCCCACCGTTTCATTCACCTTTTCGGGCGTCACTCGATCAGCCCAAAGAATGCGCTCAGTCATCCTGAACCCATGCAGACGAAGCCCAGGTCACCGTGTCTGGCCTGGGCATCCGCAAGCGCTTGCGCGGGCTGCGCCAGGTTGGCGTGCAGGTGGACCACCAACTCCCCCACCCGGTCGTCCGGCATCGGCCGAACGCGCCCCACCACGACCCGGGCGCCGCGCCGCAACAAGATCGGCGCCAGCCCCGACTCGCCCGCTGAGAGCACCACGACCGAGGGAACGCGCGGCAAACCGTCGAGGTCGTGCCCGTGCAACGGCCCGTCGCCCAATTGCAAATACGAAGACAATTCGTCTTGCCGCACGGCGTCCGCCGTGAAGTGCACGACATCGGCATCCACCATTTCCCGCAGCACCTCGTCCACCGTCGAACAAATCCGACCACCGTGCACCGCCCGCAACGCCTCGACCTCCCGGCACGCGCGCGGCACGGACGGCCCGGCCACCCACAGCCGGTCGGTCAGCGCCAACGGCCGGGTGTCGGCCCGGAACCAGCAACTCACCGACGGGGCCACCGAGACCGCCCGCCCGCGGGCCGACGGCAACGCCGCCCACGGCATCCGCGCCAGCTCCGGGCTCGGCACCACGACCAGCGGGCGGTCACCGGCCGGTCGCAACAAGCGGTCCAGCCGCGGCGCGGCGGAGGACAGCGAACGGACGTGCCGCGCGACGGTCCGGGCCTCGCCGAAGTTGTGCGACCTGACCCGCCCGCCGACGACGGACACGCCGACCAGCCGCTCCCGGTGGCTGATGAACACCAGCAACGCCCGGTCGCCCAACGCGTCCACCACGTCGTTGAGCGGAACGGCCGGCCGCCCCACCGCGGCCGACCGCGACAGCACCCGGATCTCCCGCTCCAGCCGCACGATCCGATCACGCGGCATCATGCGACGAACCACGGCGTGACGTGCTCACGGCCCGCGCCCCGCAGCACGAACCGGACCGGCCCGCACGGCACCCGGCCGAGCCGGAAGCGACCGACCTCGTCGACCGCCGCCGTCACCCCACCTCCCGGCCACCGCACCCCGACCGCCGTTCCGCCCCGCGCCACCCCGGTCACGTCCCACCCACCGACGACCAGTCCGAGCCGCACGTCGAGCCCGGTGAACGTCAACCTCCGCGTGCCACCGGACGGGTCGACGCGGATCGAGTCGGACCGCAACTGCAAGCGGGCCGCGTCGGTGCGCTCGCCGAACGCCCACCGCGCCCGCACGGCAACGGCTTCCGGTGCCGGGTCGAGGACGTCGATCAACCGCGCGAGGGCGTCGAGCAGTTCACGATCAGTGCAGGACACGAAGACGGTCATCGGTCACCTCCCGGGCCGAGCCGACGGCGCAGGACCGACAGGCACCGGCCGCGGGTGGCGCCGAGGCTGTTCACCGGGACGCCGACCGCCTCCGCGACCTGCGTGAACGACAGCTCCGGCGCGAACGCGGCCAGCCGCAGGATCTCCCGGCAGCGGTCGGTCAACGTCGCGTAAGCCCGCCACAGCCCGGCGTCACGGGCCAGCGCCGCATCCTCCGGCGTCGGCTCGTCGCCGGCCGCCTCCCACACCTCCAGCGGCACCTCCCGGCCGCGCAGCCGGAGCACGGTCAGCGTCTCGCGCCGGGTCGTGGTGACCAGCCACGCGCCCAGCCGATCGGGCCGCCGGATCCGGGACAGGTTCTCGGCCAGCGCCAGCCACGTGGCCTGGCAGACGTCGGCCGCGTCGTCCGGGCTCAGCCGGTGCGAACGCGGCACCGCCCAGACCAGGCGCACGTACCGGCGGACGATCTCGTGCCACGCGGCGGCGTCACCGCGGCCGGCGAGGCTGAGCAGCTCTGTGTTGTTCCGATCTTGCATGTTCCTTGAGAGCAACGGGTCTGACCTGGGGATACCGCTGCCGCACGATGGTGTGGTCGGGGGAACCGCCGCTCGCGGCCGTGCGTCGCTACTCCGTTCTCAGCACCGCCGGGCGGATCGCCGAGCGCAGCGCGGGCAGCGTGCACAGCGACACCACGAGCACGACGACCGCCGCCGCGGCGACCGTGGTGGCGATCTCGGTCCAGTCGACCCGGAACCGCCCGGCGGGCGCGACGAGCCACGCCGTGCCGAGGCCGACCGGGATGGCCAGCGCGATGCCGAGCGCCGTCGGGATCGCCGACTGCCACAGCGCGGACACCGCGAGCACCCTCGGCGGCACGCCGTTCGCGGCCAGCACCGCGGTGGGGCGACGGCGTTCGTGGACCTGGTCCACGGCCGCCGCCGCGAGCCCGATCACGGCCAGCAGCGTGAGCAGCACCGATCCGCCGATGACACCGCTGCGCAGGGACGCGAACAGCTCGACCTGACCGACCTCGAACTGCCGGCGCAGCGTGACGCCGCGGTCGGCCCGGCCGGTGGCGGCCAGCAGGCGGTCGCCGAACGACTCGTCCGGGTCGCCCCGCACGACCAGTTCGGTGGGCGGCAAGGAGGCCAGCACCGGATCACCGCCTCCCGCGACCACCAGCCCGTGCAACTCGCCGGTCACCGTCCGGTACGGCGGCACGACCCACTCGTGCCCGTTGACGGTCAGCTCGGTGCCCGGCGCCGGTCCCGGACCCACCAGGTAGGCGGAGCCGTTGGTGCAGTCGGTGACGTCGAGGCGTTCGGTGATCTCGACGCAATCGGTGCTGGTGATCCGGGTGGCCCGGGAGGCGTGCACGCGGACCTCGCTGACCTGCCGCACGCCGCCGACCAGGGCGATCGCCTCCTCCAAGGTCCGCACGGGGGTGTGCCGGGGCAGGTCGAGCACCCAGCGGTCGGGTGTGTCGGACGGTGGCGCGGCGGTGAACTGGGCCGCCACGCCGAGCAGGACCTGCAGCGTCAGCGAGCCCGTCAGCACCACCACGACCCCGGACAGCACGCGTGGCGCGCCCGCGTCGAAGCGCAGGGTGCGCAGGGCGAGCAGCGGCGCGACGCCTTCCGGTTCGACGCGGTGGGCGACCTGGCCGACCAGCCACGGCAGCACCGCGCCCGTGCCCGCGAGGACGAGCGCGATGCCGATGCCGAGCCCGACGGCCAGGCGCGCGTCGGCCATCACCTGCCAGTAGCCGCCGATCGCGGAGATCACCACGATCAGCGCCGCGCCCGCGCCGATGAGCCCGAACCGCCACCACGCCCGGTACCGGGGCAGTTCGACGGCCCGGGACAGGCCGAGCGGACCGACGTCCTCCGTGCGCAGGGCCAGCAGCGCCGACACGACGGCCACCACCGGCACCCCCAACGCGATCAGGGCGCCGAGCAGCGGGTCGGGCAGCAGGTCCGTCGGGAAGAAGCCGACGCCCTCGACCTCGATGAACCGGGCCAGCGGCCGGGCCGCGAAGAACAGCGCCACGCCGACGAACAGCCCGAGCACCGCCCCGGTCAACGTCTCGCCGCTGGCGATCCAGCGCAGCTGGGTGCGGGACACGCCGACCAGCCGGATCGCGGCCAGCCGTTGTTCCCGGCCGGTCGCGCCGAGGCGCGTGGCGACCAGGACGAACATGCCCAGCGGCACGAGCAGCGCGCTGATCGCGGCGACCATCAGCAGCCGGTAGATCGGTAACAGGGTGGCCGGTGGCAGGTCGCTGCCGAACCCGGCGGCCCGGTAGGCGCTGTCGTGGTGCGCGTCGGGCAGGCCTGCGTAGAAGATCAGCGACTTGGGCCTGGGCAGTCCCGCGTCGGCGATCACGCCGATGACGCTCTCCGGGAAGCGGGCGCGGACGGAGTCCTCGGTGCGCATCAGGTCGAGCAGTTCGGGTGAGACGACCAGCTCGCCCGGACCGGGGATGCGGCCGACGCCGGGCGGCGCGGGCGCGTCGGGTGCGGTGGCGGCCAGTTCCACCCCGGTGATGAGGCGCCCCTGCCAGGAAACGCTGACGTGGCGGGCTTTGAGCGTGGCGCCCGCCGACGTGGGGTCGAGCGACGCGGCCTGGACGCGGTGGGACTTCGCCTCACGCGCGGGGCCGATCGAGGCGGCCAGCAGCAGGACCGTGACGCCGAGGCCCACGCCGGCGGCGGTGAGCGCCAACCTGGCCCAGGACGTCCGGCTGCCCCCGACAGCCAGCCGGATGCCGAGGACCAGGTCGGCGGCCCACCTCATCGGAGCACGCCCGGCGCGCTCCGGCCGCCCGGGCGGGCGACGTGGTCGGTGTGGTGTGGAAGTGGGGTCACATCTGTTCAGACGTCTCGGACCGGTGGAACGTGGCTTCGGCGTGCCAAATGGTTGGCGTCGCCGCCCCCGGCTCGGGGCGGCGACGCCCGCCCCGGTCTACTCGGAACGCAGCCCGAGGGCCCCGGTGGCCCGCCGCAGCGACGGCAGCGACAGCAGGGTCACGATCACCACCATCAGTGCGGCGGCACCGCTGAGCACCGCGATCCCGGGCCAGTCCAGCACGATCGGCCGGGAGATGATCCTGAGCAGCAGGACGGCCAGGGCACCGCCGACGCCGATGGCCACCACCATCGCCAGGAGCAGCGGCACGGCGTTCTGCCAGAGCAGGGACCGGCCGAGCGCGCCGCGCGGCACACCGCTCGCCGCCAGCACGGCCAGCGGGCGCCTGCGTTCGCGGACCTGTTCCAGCGCCAGCACCAGCAGGCTGGCACCGGCCAGCACCAGCGTGATCAGCGAGCCCGCCAGCAGTGCCTGCCGGATGCTCTCGAACTCCTGCACCCGTTGGGACGGGTCGACTTCGCCGAAGTACGAGACGACGGTGCGCCACGTCAACGGCGCCACGGCGTTGCGGACGTGTTCGCCGACATCAGGTCGGTCCCGGTCGACCACCACGTGCACGCTGGTGTTGCCGGCCGCCGGCAGGTCCTCGACCACCGCCGGCGTGAGCAGCAGGCCCGACCGGTGGCTGGTCATGCCCTCGGGCACCCGGACGTCGGTGAACGCGGGCACCGTCCACTTCAGACTCGGCTCCTGCTCCTGCTCGTCGGCGAACATCGAAACCTGTTGGCCCGCCTGGACCTTCGTGAACTCGGAGCTGTGCATGGCGGCCGGGTTCTCGAGGTAGAACGCGTCGCCGTCGCGGCAGCTCGGCAGTTCGGCCTGCGCCCGCAGCGCCTCGCAGGTGCCGACCGTCGCCGAGTGGTAGTCCCGCGGGCCCGTCCTGAACGACAGGCTGCGCAGCGGGTGCGCTTGCGTCACGCCGTCCGCCTTCGACACCAGGCCGACGACCTGCTCGGTCACCTCGGGCGTCGAGTCGGCCACGCTGACCACGATCCGGCCCCGGTCCGCGTCCGGTGCCATCCGGACGACGACCGCGCTCTGCGTGCTCGCCAGCACCGACTGCAGGGCGATCCCGCCGGCCAGGACCACGGCCACGCCGCCGACCACGCGCGCCGCCGTGCCGCTCTCCAACTGCAGCCTGCGGATCGCCAACTGCCACGACGGCGCGCCGCCGCGCAACCGGCCCACCGCCCGTTCGACGACCCACGGCAGCAGCACCGGGATGCCCAGCAGCAGCAGGATGACCCCGGTGATCACGATCTCGGTGGACCCGATGATCTCCGTGCCGCCGAACCCGCCCGCCTGGGTGAGCAGCAGCACGGCGCCGAGCACGATCGGCACCACTCGCCACCAGAGCACCCGGCGCACCGGCTTGGTCCGGCGCACCACGCCCAGCGGCTCGACCACCGTGCGGCGCATCGCGACCACCGACGTCACCACCGCCATCACCGGCACCAGCACCACGATCAGCACCGCCATCGCGGGCGTCGGCGTGAGGTCGCTGACGAACACGCTCAACCCCAGCAGCTGGATGGACTCCACGAACTGCCGTGCGGTGAAGAACCCCACCGCGCCGACGGCCAGGCCGACCACCGCGCCGAGCAGCGCCTCACCGGCCGCGATCCGGCGCACCCGTTGCGCGCCCGCGCCGACCAGCCGCAACGCCGCCAGCCGCCGGTCCCGTTCGGCGCCCGCCAACCGGGTGCTGATGCCGACGAACACCAGCACCGGGAACAGCAGCGCGACCACGCCGACGATCACCAGCAGGGTCAGCATCGGGTCGAGCGTGCGTTCCTGCGCCTCGCCGCCGTAACCGGTGATCGCGTCGGCGCCGTCCTCGGACACGCTCGCGTCACCGATGTAGAACATCAGGTCGTTCGGCGCGTTCAGGCCGGCTTGGCCGATCGTGCCGACGATCCGCTGCGGGAACCGTTCCCGCAGCAGTTCGCCTTCCGGTGCGGCCAGGAGTTCCGCCAACGCGGGCGACGCCAACATCTCGCCGTCGCCGGGCACCCTCGACGCACCCGGCGGCACCGGCGCGCCCGGCCCGCCCGCCTTGACGAACCGGCCGACGATCGACTCGCCGCGGTACTCGGTGTTCCAGAACTGCGAGTACAGCACGTCACCCGACGCCGACTCGCTGGTGACCGGAGAGGCCGCGGCCTCCCGCTCGGCGCGTTCGGCCAGCACGTTCGTCATCGACGCCGCCGCGAACAGCACGGCCACCCCGATGCCGATGCCCGCGCCGGTCAACGCCAGCCGCACCCACGACGTGCGCCCACCGCCCAGCGCCAGCCGGACGCCCAGCGCGAGGTCGGCGACCCACCGCCTCACGTGACCGGCTCCATCTCGCGGGACCGGCCGTCGCGCACCACGACCTCGCGGTCGGAGTACGCCGCCACCCGCGGCTCGTGCGTCACCAGCACCACCGCCGCGTTGGTCTCCTTCGCCGCGGTGACCAGCAACTGCATCACGCGCTCGCCGTTGAGCGAGTCGAGCGCGCCCGTGGGCTCGTCGGCGAACACCACCCGCGGTCCGGTGACCAGGGCTCGTGCGACGGCCACCCGCTGGCCCTGACCGCCGGACGTCTCGCCGGGGCGCTTGTCCGCGACGTCGGCGACTTCCAGCCGCTCCAGCCACTCGCGGGCCCGGGACTCGGCCTGCTTGCGCTTGACCGAGCCGAGCCGCAGGGGCAGCGCCACGTTCTCCAGGCAGCTCAGCTCGGGCACCAGCTGGCCGAACTGGAACACGAAACCGAACTCGGTGCGCCGCAACTCGCTGCGCGGGCCGTCGCCCATCGCGCTGAGCTCCACGTCGCGGTAGCGGACCGTGCCCTTGTCGGGCGTGAGGATGCCCGCCAGGCAGTGCAGCAGGGTGGACTTGCCGGAGCCGGAGGGGCCCATCACGGCCACCACCTCGCCCGCGCGCACGCCCAGGCCCGCACCGTCCAACGCGGGCGTCGGGCCGAACGACTTGTGCAGGTCCACGGCTTCCAGCAGCGGTCGCGCCGGCTGCGCGCCGTTGGTCTGGTCGCCGTTGGTCTGGTCGCCGGTCATCGGGTCACCGCCGTCTTGAGCTGGCCGAGGCGCGCGGCGGTGAGCTCCAGCCAGCGCAGGTCGGCTTCCAGGTGGAACAGGGCGTGGTCGCAGATCAGCTGGTCGGCGAGGTCGCCGCCGGCCTTGCGCTTGGTCAGCTCGCGCATCGTGGTCAGGTGGGCGGTGCGCTGGACGTCGAGCACCTCGTCCGCGCTGCGACCGGACAGCAGGGCCAGCACGACCTTCGCGTAGAGCGTGTTCTGCAGGTAGGGCTCGGGCTTCTCCGGCGTGCCGAGCCAGTGCTCCACGTCCGTCACACCCGCGTCCGTGATCGCGTACCGCTTGCGCTCCGGACCTTCGCCCGCCTCGACGCCCGCCTCTTCCACCAAGCCGTTGCGCAGCAGGCGGGAGAGCGTCGTGTAGACCTGCCCGTAGTGCAGCGGCCGGTCCTGGCCGAAGCGCTCGTCGTAGGCCTTCTTCAGGTCGTATCCGTGCCGCGGGCCCTTTTCGAGCAGGCCCAGCAGGGTGTGTCCGATCGACATGACCCCGACTATACACACGAGGTATACACACGGTTCATAGCCTGATCGGCGCAGTGGGGCCACTGGTCCGAACAGGCACTCGGAGTAACCGATAAAGGTTGTTCGACGGTTACTTCGCCACATCGGGACTCTTCGACGCCTACAGTGGAGGGGTGACTGGTCTGGCGGCCGGCTGGGACCACGCGGCTTTCACGCAGGGTCGAGCCGGCGATGCGGAACACGATGTGGAGCTGCTGCTCGCTTTCCTGAACACCCGAGACCTCGAACTCGGCACGGACGTCTTGGACAGCGCCGCCGCTTGGCGCGCGTGGGTCACCGAACGCGGCCTGGGCCGGGCGGGTGACCCGGACGAGGTCCGCGCCGTCCGCGCCGCGCTGCGCGCCTCGCTGGGTGAACGGTACGACGGACCCGATCCGACCCCCGCCGCGGGCTTGATCCGCGTCGACCTCAGCCACGGCGTGCCCACCATGTCCAGCACCGACGCGCTCGGCGCGGTGCTGGGCGCGGCGGCACGGCTGGCCGTGCTCGGGTCGTGGGAGCGGTTCAAGATCTGCCAGGCGGACGACTGCCGGTGGGCGTTCTTCGACCGCTCGCGCAACCGCTCGCGCACCTGGTGCTCGATGCAGACGTGCGGCAACCGGGAGAAGGCGCGCAACTGGCGGGAACGGCGCGCGCTGAGCGTGACCTGACCGCGGAACCCGGGGTACCCGAACGTTCGACACGCGGGACCCGGACGTTCGACTCACGCGAGAGTCGTACGTTCACGCCGCGCGTGTCCTACGTCCAGAACGCGCGTGTCCTACGTTCGGGACTAGCGTGTCCTACGTTCAGGTACCCCGAGTTCAACGCTCGGGTCACGTCACCAGCTGGGCGACGGTGTAGATCACCAGGCCCGCGAGCGCGCCCACGACCGTGCCGTTGATGCGGATGAACTGCAGGTCCCGACCGACCTGCAGCTCGATCTTGCGCGAGGTCTCCTCGGCGTCCCAGCGCTCGACCGTGTCGGTGATCAGCGTGGTGATCTCGTCGCGGTAGTTGGTCACCACGTACCCCGCCGCGCCCTCGAGCCACCCGTCGACCTTCGCGCGCAACGACTCGTCGTCCACCATCCGGCGGCCGAACGTCATCAACCCCTCGCGCACCCGCTTGCGCAGCTCCGACGACGGGTCCTCGGCCGCGTCCAGCAGCATCTTCTTCGCCGTGCCCCACGCCGACCCGATCAGCCGCTGCACATCCGGGTGGTCCACGATCTGCTGCTTGACCTGGTCGGCGCGCTGCATGGTCGCCGGATCGGTGCGCAGGTCACCCGCGAACTCGATCAGGAACTGGTCCACCGCCAGCCGCATCGGGTGGTTGACGTCGGTCTTCACCGCCCACGCGAAGTTCAGCAGCTCGGTGTAGACCTTGTCGCCGAGCAGCGAGTCGACGAACTTCGGCGACCACGACGGCGCCCGGTCCGACACCACGCCCATGACCTTCTCGTAGTTGTCCCGCACCCAGTCGTACGCTCGGTCGCACACCAGGTCCACGAGCTTGTGGTGCGCGCCGTCGGTGAGCACCTGGCCGAGCAGCTTGCCCAGCGGCGGGCCCCACGGCTGGTCGACCAACCGCCGCACCAGCGCGTGCTCGACCACGGCCTGCACATCGTCGTCACGCAGCACGGTCACCGCGCCCTTGACCACGTTGGCCAGCTCGGACGTCACCCGTTCGGCATGCTCGGGCTGGGCGACCCACTCGCCGAGCCGCCGCCCGATGCCCGCCCGGCGCAGCTTGTCCCGCACCACCGCCTCGGACAGGAAGTTCGTCCCGACGAACGACCCCAGCGCGTCGCCGAAGCTGTCCTTGCGGGTCGGGATGATCGCCGTGTGCGGGATCGGCAGGCCGAGCGGCCTGCGGAACAGCGCGGTCACCGCGAACCAGTCGGCCAGCGCGCCGACCATGCCCGCCTCGGCCGCCGCGCGGACGTACCCGACCCACGCCGGGCCGCCGTCCTCGAACAGCAGCGCGACCAGGAAGATCGCGGTGGCGGCCAGGAAGAACCCGGTGGCCACGAGTTTCATCCGCCGCAGGCCCTGGCGCTTGAGCTGGTCAGCGGGGGTCAGTTGCTCCACGCCGCCATTGTCCGTGAAGATTCGGCGTTGTGCGGGTACCAGCGCTAGTCCCCAGGATGAGGCCGTTCACCTCGACGATCTTCGCCGAGATGACGGCGTTGGCCACGCGGACGGGGGCGGTGAACCTCGGGCAGGGCTTCCCGGACACCGACGGCCCGGCCGGGATGCTGGAGGTCGCCAAGGCCTCCATCGACGCCGGGCTGAACCAGTACCCGCCGGGGCCGGGCATGCCGGAGCTGCGCCAGGCGATCGTCGAGCACCGCGCCCGCTACGGCACGCACTACGACCCCGACACCGAGGTCCTGGTGACCGTCGGCGCCACCGAGGCCATCGCGGCCACGTTGCTGGCCCTGGTCGAGCCCGGTGACGAGGTCGTGCTCATCGAGCCCTACTACGACTCGTACGCGGCGTCCGTGGCGCTGGCCGGGGCGACCCGCCGCACGGTGGGGCTGGTCGAGGAGCCGGGCACGGGCAGGCTCGGGCTGGACGTCGACGCGCTGCGCGCCGCCATCGGCCCGCGCACCAGGGCGTTGCTGCTCAACTCGCCGCACAACCCGACCGGCACGGTGCTCAACTACGTGGAGCTGTCCGCCGTCGCCGCGCTGTGCGTCGAGCACGACCTCGTGGCGATCACCGACGAGGTGTACGAGCACCTGGTGTTCGACGGCCTCGCGCACGTGCCGCTGGCCACGTTCCCCGGCATGGCCGAGCGGACCGTGACGATCTCCGGCGCGGGCAAGTCGTTCAACTGCACGGGCTGGAAGATCGGCTGGGCGTGCGGCCCGGCGGAGCTGATCGGCGCGGTGCGGGCGGCCAAGCAGTTCCTGACCTTCGTGGGCGGCGCGCCGTTCCAGCCCGCCGTCGCGCACGCGCTGCGGCACGAGCTGGAGTGGGTCGAGGGCCTGCGCGCGTCGTTGCAGGACAAGCGGTCGCGGCTGTCCGACGGCCTGGCCGACGCCGGGTTCGCGGTGCGACCGAGCGAGGGCACCTACTTCGTCACCGCGGACGTGCGGCCGCTCGGCTTCACCGACGGCGCGCAGCTGTGCCGCGAGCTGCCCGAGCGGATCGGTGTGGCGGGCGTGCCGGTGCAGGTGTTCACCGACCACCCCGACCAGTGGCGGCACCTCGTGCGGTTCGCGTTCTGCAAGCGCGACGAGGTGCTGGACGAGGCTATCTCGCGGCTACGCAAGCTCGGCGTCTGACCTGACCTGGGACGGGCGGTCGCCCGCCAGCCGGTCCTGCACCAGCGCGTGCCGGAACTGGTAGGCGGCGCCCGCCTGCCGCAGCACGCCCAGCTTGCGCGCGTCGTCCAGGAACACCATCAGCTCCCACGGCAGCTTGCCGCGCGCCGCCAGCCAGATCCGCGCCACGGTGAACCACCACCAGCGCAGGTGCAGCACGGACAGCGTGAAGCCGAGCATGAGCCCGCACACCAGGCCGAGCCCGACCATGCCCGACTGGGTCGGCCCGAACACCAGCCCGGCCGCCGCGCCGAACACCACGGCCAGCACCAGCGACCCGGTCCACACCGCGACCCGGTCCCGTGCCATCGTCCACTTCGGACTGGACGGGTGGCTCAGCTCGGCGTTGTTCGCGAACCCGAACCGCAGCGCGACCGCCACCGCGATGCCCAGGCCGACGACCAGGCCCGCGGACAGCCCGTACAGGGCGCCGAACACCAGGCCCGCCGCCGTGCCGAGCACGCCGCTGACCACGACGAGGCTGCGCCACACCCCGAGCCGGGGCTTCACCACGCGGTGCCCGGACGCGTACAGCGCGGCGACCGCCACCGCGACACCGGCGGCCAGGCCGGTGATCGGCGCCAGCTTCGGCGTGCTCGCGTAGGCCATCAGCCAGGTCACGCCGAAGCCGCCGATCAGCCCGAGCGTCAGCGCGCCGAGCAGCGCCAGCCACGTGCTGCCGACCGAGCGGCGCAGCTCCCACCAGCCCAGCTCGCGCACGCCCCGGCGGCGCATCTCGGTGGCCAGGAACGCCAGCCAGCGCGCCGCCTTGTCCCGCGGCCAGACCTGGCTCGCCCGCGCCTGGTGCGCCACGCCCCGGTCACCGAACGCGCCGCTGACCAGCAGGTCCGCCAGGTGGTTCTCGATGGCGACCCGGTCGGGGAACCGGCCCCGGTCCAGCAGCTCGCTCGGCTCGCCGTACCCGTAGACCACGCCCGCCAGCCACACCGCGAGCGGCGTGGACAGCGCGTCGGCCAGCCGTCCGTCCGGCTCGTCGCGCAGGTGCAGGAAGACCGGTTCCCAGCGGGCCGCCGTCACCGGGTCCGACACCGAGCGCAGGTAGCCCGCGACCTCCTCCAGGTCCACCGGCTGCAGTTCCACGACCTGCGCGTTCGGCACCTCGATCGACGCTTCGGCGAACTCGTCCGTGCGGCAGGTCAGCACGAGCGGGTGCGAGCCCGGGAACGCGCGGTTGATGCGGTCGAGCGCGTCGGCCCGCCGTTCGGCCGGGATCTGGTCCAGGCCGTCGAGCACCGGGAAGATCCGGCGCTGCTCGACCAGCAGGTCACCGGCGTAGCTGCCGTACAGCTCGGTGTTGCGCAGCGCCGGGTGGTCCTCGTACAGCCGGCGGGTCATCCAGGTGCGGACGTCCTCCACCTCCGGGTTCCACGTGGACAGCGGCAGCAAGAACGGCACCGGGCCGTCCACGAGGCGGTCGAGCAGGCCGATCGTGAGCAGCATCGCGGTCGTGCTCTTGCCCGCGCCGGGTTCGCCGAGGAACACCATGCGCGGGTTGCGCTGGAACGCGCGGACGACCGCGTCGCTGTGCCCGGGTTCGCCTCGCGTGGCGCTCCAGTGCAGGTCCAGGACGTGGTCGTGCAGGCCGCGGGCGTGGCATTCCTCGTTCCACTGCGCGTGCAGGGCGCGGGCCAGGGCGCTCGCGGCGGCGTCGAGGTTGTCGTCGGTGGCGAGGCCCGCGGCGCGCCTGCGGTGCAGCCACGGGTCGAGCGCGGCGAGCAGCGCCAGGAAGCCGAGGGCGAGACCGGTCAGCCACAGGTCGGGGTCGATGCCGTAGTCGGTGACGAACAGGCCGGCCGCGGCGAGCACGGCGGCCAGCACGCACACGGTGAGCACGGCCCGCTGGCGGAATCTGGACACCTCCGCATCATGACGGACCGATCACGGATGGTGGTGACGCGGTCACCCCCGTGTCGTTTGCGTACCCTCGATGGCGTGATCTGTCCGAAATGCCAGGACCTCATGCGGACCATCAGCCGTGGTTCCGTGCACATCGAGCAGTGCGAGAACTGCAAGGGCGTGTTCCTGGACGGCGGCGAGCTCGAGCAGATCATCGCCGCCGAGCGGGCGCATTACGCGCAGCCGTACCGGCCGGAGGGCGTGCCGGTGTCCGTTCCCGTGCCCGTGTCGGTGCCCGTGTCGGTGCCCGTTCCGGTGCCTGCCGCCGACCCGACCGCGGTCATGCCGGTCGAGGGGACGCTGCCGGCTGACGGCGCCGTGCCGGTGGACGGTGAGCAGCCGCCCGCCCCCGTTGCGCCCGAGCCCGTCACGGGTCCGCCTCCGCCGTACCAGCCGCCGCCCGGCACCCAGCCCGTCGGCCCGCCGCCGCCGTACCAGCCGCCACCCGGCACGCAGCCCGTCGCGCCGCCACCGCCGGTGTACCCGCCCGGGTACTACGACCCGCGCTACCCGCCGCGCCGCAAGCGCAGCTTCCTGGAGGAACTGCTCGACTGAACGCGTTCCGAGCGTTCAACTCGGGGGTTCTGAACGTAGGACACGGTCGTTCTGAACGTAGGACACGCGGGGCGTGGAGGTACGACTCACGGGAGTGGCCAGGTCAGCGAGGTGTCGTCCAGGGCGAAGTGCTGCCCGGTCGGCGTCGCGGTGAAGGTGAACTGGTGGCGGCGCGGTTTGCCCAGCGCCCGCCACTGCCGGTGGGCGGCCTCGGCGACGTCCCACAGCGCGCGGGGACCACCCTGGTCGACCACGGCACCGCGGTGGCGCACCCACGAGCCGTCGGGGTGCACGAGCCGGATCGGGTCGGCCGCCACCGCCACCTCGGCCAGCGCCAGGCCCGCGAAGAACTCGAACGCGCTGGCCGGGTCCAGCACGCTGCGCGAGGACAACAGCGTCGTGCGGGACGTCGTCGGCGCCGCGGTCAGCGCCTCCAGCAACGCCTCGTCCGCCCACGCCTGCCGGTGCGCGCGCAACGGCATGAACCGACCGTCCTCCAGCAGCACGCGGCCGGTCGCCTGCCCGTCCCGCACGGTCAGCCGCACCAGACCGGCGCCGATGGCCCGGTTGAACGTCGTCACGATCAGCCCGCCGGGCGCGGTCTGCTCCAGCCACGCCGTGGGGATGCGGGACACCGCGCACGTGCCGAGGACGCGGTCGTACGGAGCCCTCGGCGCGTAGCCCTGCTCGCCGTCGCCCGTCACGCACGTCGGGTGGTAGCCCACGGCGGCCAACCGCGCCTCGGCGCGCACCAGCACGCCGGGGTCGACGTCGATCGAGGTCACCCTCTCGTCGCCGAGGGCGTGGCAGAGCAGCGCGGCGTTGTAGCCGGTGCCGGTGCCGATCTCCAGCACCCGGTCGCCCGGCGCGACGGCCAAGGCCTCCAGCATGATCGCCATGATCGTCGGCATGCTCGACGAACTCGTGGGTACCCCGGTCACGGCGCCAGTGGCGAGTGCTTGCTCCCACGCGTGGTCATCGCCGTCCAACTGCGTCACGCAGACCTCGTCGCGGTAGACCAGCGCGAGGTGGTCCGGGTGCTCGGCGGTCACCGGCTCCCACGAGCCGTCGGGCTGTTGGGCGAAGAACCCCGGCAGGAACGCGTGCCGCGGGACCTGGCGAAACGCGTCCGCCCAGCGCCGGTCGCGCAGCACGTCGGCGGCCAGCAGCGCGTCGACCAGCCGCGCTCGCAGGTTCGCCGCAACGTCCACGAGGTCCACCGTAGCCCTGTGGGCGAGCACACGTCCGAATCGCTAGCAGAGCGCTTGCAGTAGCTAGCACCCCCGCGTACCGTCAATTGCGGAACGAGGAGGTGCCGCGAAGTTGGACAAGTCCATCGACGAGGCGGTGGCCGATCTCGGCCGCGACATCGGCGAGTACATCCGCCAGCAGCGCAACACCGCGAAGATCTCGTTGCGGCAGCTGGCCAAGCTCGCCGGGGTCTCCAACCCGTACCTGAGCCAGATCGAACGCGGCCTGCGCAAGCCGAGCGCGGAAATCCTGCAGCAGATCGCGAAAGGGTTGAGGATCTCGGCTGAGGCGCTGTACGTCGAGGCCGGGATCCTGGAGCAGCGCGAGGGCGGTGCTCTCGCGGACGCCATCGTCACCGCCCCCGACCTGACCGAGCGGCAGAAACAGGTGTTGCTCGACGTCTACGAGTCGTTCCGGCGGGAGAACACCGCCGGCGGAGCCGGCAATCAGACAACAGTCGGCGGAGCCGGCAATCAGATAACCGCCAAGGCGGAGAACACCGCCATTGAGAAGACCAAGCCGGAGGAGTGATCTCCATGCCGAACCTGCCCACCACCGAGGAACTGCGCAAGGCGGGCGAGCAGGCAGTCGCCGCCGCCCGCACCCCGCTGCTCGCCGCCCTGGGCGCCGGTGACCTGGCCGCCAAGGCCGTCATCGAGGCGCTGAACAAGGCCCGCGAGCGCGCCGAGTCGGCGAAGGTCGCGGCCGAGCAGGGCGAACTGCGCAAGGACCTGCGCGACAAGCTGGACCCGGCCGAGCTGCGCAAGGTCGTGGACGCCTACACGCAGTCCGCGCTGAACCTCTACCAGTTCCTCGCCCAGCACGGCGAGGAGGCGCTGGAGAAGCTGAAGACCCAGCCGGGCCTGCAGAAGGCGCTGCACCAGGTCGAGGAGGCCGTCGAGACCGCGCAGAAGCGCACCGAGGCCGCGGCCTCGGACGCCCGCGTGCTGGCCGACGACGTGCTCGGCAAGGTCTCCCGCCGCACCCGCGCGGTCGGCGAGAAGGTCGCCGACGACCTGGACGACGCGAGCGAGAAGCTGGCCGAGACCGTGGTCGAGGTCGGCGGTGACGTGGCCGCCGAGGTGCGCGGCACCGCCCGCAAGGCCGCGCCGCGCAAGCCCGCCGCCACCAAGCCGGTCACCGCGACGAAGCCGGTCACCGCGGCGAAGCCCGCGGGCACGGCGAAGACCACGGGCACCCGCTCCACCTCGGCGAAGAAGCCGACCGACAGCGCCAAGTGATGCGACCGTGACGGGGCGTCCCACCAGGGGCGCCCCGTTCCGTCTGTACCGCGACCGCGTCGCGCACGTAGTCTGGGGGTGTGTTGCCACCGTTCCCAGACTTCAGTCCCGTCTACCTGGACCTCTGGGTCATGTTCGCGGCCTACTACGCCGCGCTGGTCACGGGCGTGTTCGCGTTCGCGCACGCGCTCTCGCAGCGGGCCGACGCCTACACCGCGGCCGAGCGCATGACCAAGCCCGCGTGGCTCGGCATCACCGGCGGTGGCGCGTTCGCGCTGCTGCTGTTCCACCCGTTCTCCGCCGGCGGCATGTTCTGGCTCGCCGGGCTGGTCGCGGTCACGGTGTACGTGGTCGACGTCCGGCCCCGGCTGATCGAGGTCCAGCGCGGCCCGCGGTGGTGACGCACCGGAGCTTCGGCTCCGGCGCGCCCGTCACGCTCGTCGGCCACGGCCTGGGCGCGACACCCGGTGAGGCCCGCCTGCCCACGTCCGGCCTGCCGGGCACGAAAGTGGTGGTCACCCTCCCCTCCCACGGCGACGCGCCGGACGCGCCCGAGGGTTACTGGAACTACCGGCGCATAGCCGTCGACCTGCGTGCCGCCGCACGGGAGACCGGTGCGAACCGGGCCGTCGGCGTCTCGTTGACGGCGGGTGCGCTGCTGGCCCTGCTCGCCGACGAACCCGACGCGTTCGAGCGGGTCGTCCTGCTGCTGCCCGCGGTGCTGGACGAGCCCCGGCGGCTGCTCGGCCGGGAAGAGGCGATCACCGCCGTCGGCGGGCCGCCGGACTACCAGGCGGAACGGCGGCGGGCGTTCGCCCGGCTCGACGGCGCGCTGGCCGAGCTGCCCGGCCAGGTCGCGGTCACCGGCCGGGCGGTGCTGGCCCGGGTCACCGCGCCGGTGCTGGTGATCGGGGCGACCGAAGACCCGCTGCACCCCGAGGACGTGGCCAAGCAGGTGGCCGCCGCGTTCCCGAACGGCAGGCTGGAGCTCGTGCCGTCGTGGACGACCCACCGCGCGGACGTCCGCGGGTGGTTGCTCGACTTCCTGCGCGGGTAGCCGAAGAGCATGGCCGAACAGAAGAAGATCGCCTTCCTGGTCGACACGGAGGGCATCGAACAGGTCGAGTTGACCGATCCCTGGCAGCACGTGGAGAAGGCCGGTGCGGTGCCGAGGCTGCTCGCGCCCAAGCTCGGACAGGTGCAGGGGTACGACCACCTGACCCCGGCCGACACGTTCGACGTGGACGTGCCGTTCGCGCACGCCGACCCCATGGACTACGACGCCGTGGTCATCCCCGGCGGCGTGGCCAACGCCGACTTCCTGCGGATGGACCGCGACGCGGTGAAGTTCGTCAAGCAGCACGTGGCCGCGGGCAAGCCGGTCGCGTCGATCTGCCACGGGCCGTGGCTGCTGGTCGAGGCGGACGTGGTGCGGGGCAAGATGCTGACCTCGTTCCCGAGCCTGGCCACCGACATCCGCAACGCGGGCGGCGACTGGGCGGACGAGGAGGTCCGGGTCTGCACCATGGCCGGCTGGACTTTGGTGACCAGCCGCAAGCCGGACGACCTGCCCGCGTTCAACCGCGAGGCGCTCAAGGCCTTCGGGCTCAACGAGCTCTGAGCGACCGGTCCACGGGGATGTGCACCTCCCCGTGGACGTCTTACAGGCGCGCCGCGGCGTAGGCCGCGATGGCGTCGCGGACGTACCCGGCCAGGCCCTCGGCGTGCTCGTCCAGCTGGGCGCGGAACTCCGGCGCGTCGGCGTAGAGCGCACCCAGACCGGTGTAGGACTCCCGGTTCGGCGTCCAGCTCTTGGACAGCCAGGTGTGGTGCCGGTCGGTCACCTCCAGCGTTCGCGGCGCGTCGGCCGCGACACCGGCGCGGAACACGTCGGCGTACGCCTGGACGATCGCCTGCCACTCGGCCAGGTACGCGTCGGCGTCGGCCTTGGTCCAGCTCTTCAGCCGGCGCTTGCCCTCGTCGATGTGCTCCTGCGCGCCCTCGCCGTAGCGCTCCACCAGTTCCGCCTCGTAGCGGGCCTGGCGGTCGGCGTCGAAACCGTCGAACAGCTCTTCCATCTTCACTTCGTCACCCCCTTCCAGTTCCTCGATCGTGCGGGAGACGGTCCTGGCCAGCGCGGCCAGCCGGTCCTGCTCGGCGGCCAGCCACCGCGCGTGGTTGCGCAGCACGTCGACTTCCCGGTGCCGCCCGTCCAGCACCTCGGCCACCGTGTCGAGGCCGAGTCCCAGGTCGCGCAGCAGCAGGATCCGCTGCAGCCGGAGCACCTGCTCCCGCTCGTAGTAGCGGTAGCCGTTGGCCCCGATCCATGCCGGTTCGAGCAGGCCGATCGCGTCGTAGTGCCGCAGCGTCCGCGAGGACACCTTCGACATCCGCGCGACCTGTGCGATCGACCAGGCCATGACCTCGCTCCCTCCCTGTGCCGACCACGTTAGGGGTTGACGTAACGTCAACGTCAAGCGTGGCCGGCAGGATGGTCGGTGTGTGGACCATCGCAGGAACCCTGACCCCCGTGCCCGCGCTCGACCGGCTCGACCTGGTGGCCGACCCCGTCGCCGCCGCGCTCCGGTCGATGGCAGACGGTGCCCGGCTCGCGGTCGCGGAGATCGACCCCACGTTGGCGGACACGGCCGAGTTCTGCGCGCACTACGGCTCGCCGTTGGAGGCGTCGGCGAACTGCGTCGTCGTCGCGGGCAAGCGTGGCGAGACCGTGCGGTACGCGGCTTGCGTCGTGCTGGCGACCACGCGCGCCGACGTGAACGGTGTCGTGCGGCGGCGGCTGGACGCGCGCAAGGCGTCCTTCGCACCGATGGACGACGCGGTCTCGCTCAGCGGCATGGAGTACGGTGGCATCACGCCGATCGGCCTGCCCGAGGACTGGCCCGTGCTGCTGTCGCCGGAGGTCGCGGCGGCGCCGGAACTGGTGATCGGCAGCGGTATCCGGGGTAGCAAGCTGCTGGTGCCCGGCGAGGTGCTGGCGAAGCTACCGGGTGCCGAGGTCGTGGAGGGCTTGACCCGCTAGGTGGTCGTCGAGCACTTCCCGCGCCTGGTCGTGGGTGAGGTGTCCGATGAGCACGTGCGTGGTGAGTCCGTCGGCCAGTGCCGGCAGGGTGCAGCTGATCGGGCGGGCCTACCGCGAGGACGTGTGCCTGGACGCGGCCGAGGTGGTCGAGCGGGTGGTCACGCCGCGTACTCCCGCAGGAAGCTGACGGCCTCGTCGGCGTCGTCGGTGACCAGGATCCAGCGCTCGGCGTCACGGCCGCGCGCCAGCCGTTGCACCAGCGGCGCGGCAGGCACCTCGTCCAGCCAGAACGCCCGGCCCAGGAACACCATCGGCGCGGCCGGGCCGACCGAGCCGTAGTGGTTCTGGCAGTAGTCCTGGAAGACCTCCTGCACGGTGCCCGCGCTGCCCGGCGTGTAGATGATGCCGCCGGTGGCGACGGTGAGCAGGCCCTCCTCGCGCACTGAGTTGGCGAAGTACTTGGCGTGCAGCTCACAGGCCGGGTTCGGCGGCTCGTGACCGTAGAACCAGGTCGGGATGCCGATCGTGCGCGGCCGGTCGGTGGTGGGCAGGTCGGTCGGGCACGCGGCGATCCAGCGGCCGACGGACTCCGCGTCGGCGCCGAACTTCGGGGCTTTCGCCAGGTCCTTCAGCGTCGGCTCGTCCACGCCGATCCGCACGCCCAGCGGCACGGCCTCCATCACGCCCGGACCGCCGCCGGTCAGCACGGTGAACCCGGCCTCGCCGAGCGCGGCGCCCAGCCCCACGGCCCGGCGGTAGCCGTCCGTGTCACGGCCCAGCGCGTGCCCGCCCATCACGGCGACCGGCCGTTCGGGCAGGACGTCGGCCAGCGCCTCGGTGATCGCGTGGTCGTGCAGGCGTTCGGCGAGCGCGTGCAGCGGGTCCGGGTTGTGGCCCTGGGCGCGGCTGTGCTGGTAGATTAAGGCGTCCGGGGTGTCGGCGTAGGTGAGCGGGTCGTCCGGGTCGAACCCGGCGAACAGCTCGGCCGGCGTGTAGAGCCGCGACCGGTACACGTCGTAGGGCAGGTCCGGGATGGCCGGGAACACCAGCGCACCGGCCGCCGCCGCGCGCCGTTGGCCGAGCGGCGAGAGCGTGCAGCCGAGGAACAGCGCGCCGTCCATCGGCACGCGCAGGTCCACGTCGCTCAGGTCGAGCCCGACGAGCACGGCGTGCCGCAGGTCGTCCGCCGCGCGGACCCGGTCGAGGTCGGTGTACTCGGTGCGCACCGGCGCAGCCTACGGCCGAGTGTTGAACTCTCGGTGCCTGAACGTACGACTCACGCGGCCTGAGCGTTGGACTCTCGCGAGAGTCCAACGCTCGGGAGGGGTGAGTTCAACGCTCAGAAGATGACGGTCTGGTTGCCGTGCACCAGGACGCGGTCCTCCAGGTGCCACCGCAGACCGCGCGCCAACACGACCTTCTCGATGTCACGGCCCTTGCGCACCATGTCGTTGATCGAGTCGGTGTGGTCCACCCGGATCACGTCCTGCTCGATGATCGGACCCTGGTCGAGGTCCGCGGTCACGTAGTGGCACGTCGCACCGACCAGCTTCACGCCCCGGCTGTGCGCCTGGTGGTACGGCCGCGCGCCCACGAACGACGGCAGGAAGCTGTGGTGGATGTTCAGCGCCCGCCCGGCCCAGTCCGCGCACAGCTCCGCGGGCAGGATCTGCATGAACCGCGCCAGCACCACCGCGTGCGGCCGGTGGCCGTCCACGAGCTGCCGCAGCTGCGCGAACGCCGCCGCCTTGCCCTCCGGGTCGTTCACCGGGAACGGCACGTGGTGGAACGGGATGCCGTGCGCCCTGGTGATCCCGGCCAGGTCGGCGTGGTTGCCGATGACCGCGGACACGTCGACGTCCAGCTCGTGCGACGCCACCCGGCCCAGCAGGTCGTACAGGCAGTGGCCCTCCTTGGAGACCAGGATCACCACCCGCCTGCGCTCACCGGAGTCGGTCACCCGCCACGAGCCGGGGTGCGCGCCCAGCTCGCGGGCCACCTCGGCGAACCGGGTCCGCAGCTCGTCGGCGTCGAACGGCAGCGAGTCCGCGCGCACCTCCTGGCGGGTGAAGAACCAGTTGGTGGCCGGGTCGGTGTGGTACGCGGCCTCGACGATCCAGCCGCCGTGCTCGGCCAGGAACGAGGAGATCCGCGCCACGATGCCGGTCCGGTCGGGGCAGCCGAAGGTGATCACGTAGCGTCGTTCAGGCAGAGGCACGACCGGAAGTATCTACGGTCGCGGCAGCCCGTCCAGCAGAGACCTGTCACCTGATGTGATGGCACCGCTCGGCCGGTTCCACGCGGCCCGGTACAGCGCGTCGGCGGTGCCCGCCACGGTGGCGTCCTCGTCGGTCGCCGAATCGGTGATCGGACCGACCTCGGGCGGCTGCCCGGGCGTGAGCCGGACCTCCCAGGCACGGCCCGCGTCGGCGGCGTGGAACAGCACCCGGCCCGCCCGCTCGACCGGTTTGCGCTGGGCGGCGCGCACCACCATCCGGGTCAGGAACTCGTCCACCCCGTCGGCCGCGAACTCGACGTCGAACAGCAGCGACGGCACGTCCGCGCCGTGCCGGGCGTGCTCGGCGTCCAGCCGGTGGATCGCGGTCTCGTGCGCCTGACGCCGTGACCAGAAGGCGAAGGTCTTGGGCCCGATGAACGACCACGCGGGCGTGTTCGACGTGGTGTAGGCCAGCGTATCGGCCAGGTCGGTGACCTTCTTGTCCCACCAGTCGAGCAGTTCGTCCCAGTCCGTGGGTCGGTCGTCGAAGCGGGGTCGCTCACCGTCCGGCGGCGTGTGCAGTGCACGCAACGCCCAGGAGTGGACGCCTGCCACGTGGTCGACGAGGTCCCGCACCGCCCACCCGGGGCACGTCGGCACCGCCGCGTCCGGCCCGGCGACCACCGCCGCGTCCCGCAGGGCGGCGTACTGGGTCCTCAACTGCTGCACGAAGTCCGCGTGGTCCACTCCGCACACCCTAGGGACTCACCACGTCCCAGGGCAGGGTGACTTCACCGAGCCGCCACCGCTTCCGGTCGTCGAGCACCGGCCAGCCGCGCTCGGCCAGCAGCCGCACGGACTCCACCCACCGGGCCCGCGGGCCGTAGGGCGCGAACGGCGCGCACGTCGCCCAGCACGCGTCCAGCTCGCTGAGCAGGGCGTGCACCCGCTCACCGGGCACGTTGTGGTGGATCAACGCCTTCGGCAGCCGTTCGGCCAGGTCACCGGGGGTCTCCAGGTCGGCGGGCAGGCACGAGAGCGTGAACGTTCGCGGCCCCTCGGCGGTCAGCGCGACCCAGCAGCACCGGCGGCCGATCTCGTCGCACGTCCCCTCGACCAGCACACCGCCGGGCGTGAGCCGGCCGACCATGGTGCCCCAGGCCTCGGCGGCCTGCTCCTCGGTGTACTGGCGCAGCACGTTGAACGCGCGCAGCAGCAGCGGACGGGCACCGGCCAGCTCGAACCCGCCGCGCCGGAAGTCCAGCAGCGGTGGGTCGGCGACCTCCTTGCCCGCCGCGACGCGGTCGGCGTCGAGTTCCAGGCCGAGGACGCGCACGTCCGGGTTCACGGCGCGCAGCCGTGCCGCCATCTCGACGGTGGTGATCGGGGATGAGCCGTAGCCGAGGTCGACCACCAGCGGTTGCGGCGCGGACAGCAGGTCGCGGTAGGTGTGCGCGACCCACCGGTCGACCCGGCGCAGGCGGTTCGGGTTGGTGGTGCCCCTGGTGGGCAGGCCGAGCGCACGCGCCCGGCCCGCGGCTAGGCGCGGCGTGCGAGCCATTCGGCGGTGAACTCGGATTCCTTGTCGAGCAGCAGGGCGACCTGTTCGGCGATCAACGCCTCCAGCTTGCCGCCCATGAGCGGGATGCCCACCTTGACCTGGCCCGTGAGGGTGAGTTCGCTCCCACCGGCCGCGGTGTCGGCGAGCGTGATCGTGCCGTCCAGCCTGCCCGGGACGCCGTTCAGCGTCACCTCGACCGTGCCCGCGTACCCGGCCTCGGTCCACGACTCGGCGCGGTCGATGACGAGGTCGCCGCCGAGCAGGCCGCGGGCCACCGACGGCAGCTTGTCCGCGGGCACGCCCTGCTTGAGCTGGTAGGACGTGGACTGGTCGGTGGTGGTGAAGGCGACCAGCTCCGGGTTCGTGCCACCCAGCTCGGCGAGCCGGTCGCGCAGGTACGTCTGGTCCACCAGCGCTGCGTACACGTCCCGCGCGGGCCAGCGGGACGTGGTTCGGTGCTCGATGCGGCGTGCCATGTCGCGGAGGCTACCGTTCTCGGTCGTGACCACCCCGCCCTCCAGTGTCCGTGTGCCGCTGGCCGAGTGCACCACGCTGCGGCTCGGTGGCCCCGCGACGAGGTTCACGCGTGCCGCCACAGCCGCCGAGCTGGTCGAGACCGTGCGCGCGTTGGACGCCGACGGCGAGCCGTTGTTGCTGCTCGGCGGCGGTTCGAACCTGGTGGTCTCGGACGCCGGGTTCCCCGGGACGGTGGTGGCCGTCGGCACGTCCGGCCGCCGGCTCGACCCGCTGGGCGACGGTCTCGTGCAGCTGACCGTGGAGGCGGGCGAGGACTGGGACTCGGTCGTCGCGGAGGCCGTGGCGCAGGGGCTCGGCGGGCTGGAGTGCCTGTCCGGGATCCCCGGCCTGGTCGGTGCGACGCCGGTGCAGAACGTCGGCGCGTACGGCGTCGAGGTGTCGCAGGTGCTGACCTCGGTGGACCTGCTGGACCGGCGCACGGGCCGGGTGCACCAGGTGCCGGCCGAAGGGTTGGGGCTGGCGTACCGGACCAGCGTGCTGAAGGGCACCGACCACGCGGTGGTGCTGCGGGCGCGGTTCGCGCTGACCGCGGGCGGGCAGTCCGCGCCTATCCGGTACGGCGAGCTGGCCAGGGTGCTCGGTGTCGCGCCGGGCGACCGGGTGCCCGCCGACGCGGCCCGCAAGGCGGTGCTGGAACTGCGGCGCGGCAAGGGCATGGTGCTCGACGCGACGGACCACGACACGTGGAGCGCGGGCTCGTTCTTCACCAACCCGCTGCTGGACGACTCGACGTTGGCCGGGGTGCTGATCCGGATCGCGGAACGGCTGGGGCCGCACGTGGAGGTGCCGACGTACCCGGCGGGGGTCGGGTTCGCGAAGCTGTCGGCGGCGTGGCTGATCGAACGCGCCGGGTTCGGCCGCGGGTACCGGGGTCCCGGCGGGCGGGTGGCGTTGTCGGGCAAGCACACGCTGGCGTTGACCAACCGGGGCGGTGCCTCGACGGAGGACCTGCTGGACCTGGCGCGCGAGGTGCGCGACGGCGTGCGGGCGGCGTTCGGGGTGGAGCTGCACCCGGAACCGGTGCTGGTGGGGTGCGAACTGGGGTGACGGCGGGCCGAGACGGACCGTCGCACCGGACGGGCTGAACGGCCGAACGGGTGACGCGGTGTGACGAATCCTCACTCCACGCGTTTCATGGAGGTAGAGGCACCCGTTGGAGGTCGTCATGGCCTACCCCGACGACGATCGCGCGGCCGTCAGGCCGATCAAGAAGCTGGTTGAGGACGATTTCCTGAGCCGGCCCGGCGTGGTGGGTGTCGACCTCGGCGAGAAGACCGTCGGCGGCCGGGGGACCGGTGAGCTGGCGATCGTCGTGTTCGTCCGCCACAAGGGGCCCGCCGCCCAGTTCGCCATCCCGCCGGACGTGCTCGGCGTGCCGACCGACGTGGTCGAGGACACGTTCTGGCCGCACCACACCATCGCGTCGCCGGAGGACGTGGGCGGGGCGGAGCGGCACGAGTCGCTGGCCGGCGGCATCGGGATCGGGCCGAGCCGGGCGATCCGGCTGGTGCCGCCCGACGTCGCGGAGGTGGACGACTACGTGGTGGCGGGCACGCTGGGCGCGCTGGTCACGCCGCGGCGCAGGCACATGGTGATGGCGTTGACGTCGTTCCACGTGGCGTGCGTGGACGACGCGTGGGCGGTCGGCGACCCGATGGTGCACCCGTCCCGCATCGACGGCGGCCACCCGGTGCGCGACCGGGTCGGCGCGCTGGCGCGGGCCGCGCTGTCCGGTCGGGTGGACGCGGCCGCGATCATGCTGACGACACCGCGCGCGCGTCCCGAGGTGGTGGGGCTGGGCCCGATCACGGGCCGGGCCGAGGCGCGGGTGGGCGACCGGGTGCGCAAGCGCGGCCGGACGACGGCGGTCACGGAGGGCGTGGTGGCGTCCACCGACGCGGCGATCACGCTGGACTTCGGCGTCGGGCTGGGCGTGCGGACGCTGCACGACCAGATCCGGATCGAGACGCCCGGGTTCGCCGACCACGGCGACTCGGGCGCGGTGCTGCTGGACGACGCGAACCGGGTCGTCGGGCTGTACTGCGGCGGGAGCCCGGACCGGGGGTTCGCCAACCCCATCGGTCCGGTGCTCGATCAACTGGACGTGGACCTGATCACGACGACCGGTGCACCCGGGTCGCCGACGCCTGCGCGCGGGGCTTGAGCACGATCTGGTCGAGGTTGACGTGCGGCGGCCTGGTGACCGCGAACGCGATCACGTCCGCCACGTCGTCCGCGGTCAGCGGCGTCACGCCCTGGTAGACGGCGGCCGCGCGGTCGGCGTCGCCGTCGAACCGGTTGACGGAGAAGTCGGTCTCGACCATGCCGGGCAGGATCTCGGTCACCCGGACCGGTTGGCCGAGCAGCTCGCCGCGCAGCGTGCGGTGCAGGGCCGATTGGGCGTGCTTGGCGGAGGTGTAGCCGGAGCCGTTGTCGTAGGCCTCGAAGGCGGCGATGGACGTGACGCTGACGACGTGCCCGTCACCGGAGGCGATCAGCTTCGGCAGCAGGCCCTTGGTGACGCGCAGCGTGCCCAGCACGTTCGTCTCCCACATCCACCGCCAGTGCTCCTCGTCGGCCTCGGCGACGGTGGCCAGGCCGCGCGCGCCACCGGCGTTGTTGACCAGCACGTTCGCCGCGGGGACGGCGTCGAGGAAGGACTCGACGGATGGGGCGGAGGTGACGTCCAGCTCGACCGCGGTGCCCCCGATCTCGTCCGCGATAACCTTGAGGCGGTCGACCCGCCGGGCGCCGAGCACCACGTGGAAGCCCTCGGCGGCGAGCCTGCGGGCGGTGGCCTCACCGATTCCCGCGCTGGCTCCGGTCACGACTGCGATAGGACGGTTCACACCGGCGATCTTAGGTGCGGTAAGTGAATGTGATGCGGATCACTCGCACCGGGAGCCGTGTGGGACGTCCTTCGATCAGGAGGTCGTAACGTGCGTCGTAACGTGCACAGGACAGTGGCGGCTCTGCTGCTCGGCCTGTCCCTGGTGGCAGGCTGCTCGGCGAAGGTGGAGCAGGGCACGGCCAAGCCGGTCGGCGGCGACAACCCGCCGGTGGCCAAGTTCACCACCGCGCCCGCGGACGGTGCGACCGACGTGCCGGTGAACGTGCCGGTGCAGGTCACCGTCGCCGAGGGCGCCATCGACCAGGTCACGGTCACCAACCCCGAGGGCAAGGCGGTCGCCGGCAAGCTCGCCGACGACAAGAAGTCGTGGACCAGCACGGAACCGCTCGGGTTCGGCAAGGCCTACCAGTACGCGGGCCGGGCGACCGGGACGGACGGGCGGCCGGTCGACCTGAAGGGCGGGTTCACCACGCTGAACCCGGCCGCGCAGGTGCGCGCCACGCTGTTCCCCGGTGACAACCAGACGATGGGCGTCGCCGTGCCGATCAAGGTCGAGTTCGACGCCGACGTCGCGGACCGGGCGACGGTGGAGAAGGCGCTGACCGTGACGAACTCGGCGGGCGTGCAGGGCAGCTGGGGATGGCTGAACTCGCGCGAGGTGCACTACCGGCCGGAGAAGTACTGGCCCGCGAACACGCAGATCCACGTCGAGGCCAAGCTGTACGGGGTGCACTACGGCGGCGGTGCGTACGGGCGCGCGGACGTGACCAGCGACTTCACCATCGGTCGGAACCAGGTCGTGAAGATCGACACGCCGACGCACCAGATGGTGGTGCAGCGGGACGGGCAGACGGTCGCCACGTACCCGGCGTCGTTCGGCAAGGACGACAACCCGGACCTGAACACGCCGAACGGCACGTTCGTGGTCATGCAGAAGTTCGACTCGTGGAGCTTCGACAACCCGCAGTACGGGTACACCAACGTGGTCAAGAAGTGGGCCGTGCGGTTCTCGAACCACGGTGAGTTCATCCACGAGAACAACGACAACGCGGCGAACATCGGCAAGGCCAACACGTCGCACGGGTGCGTGAACCTGCTGGAGGCCGACGCCAAGGCGTACTACGACACCGCGCTGGTCGGTGATCCGGTGGAGGTGACCGGGGCGAGCATGACGCTGCCGGCGCAGTTCGACTGGTACGACTGGCAGATCCCGTGGTCGCAGTGGCAGACCATGTCGGCCCTGTGAGGGTGAGAAAGCTCGACTAGCGGGACCACAACGGACCCGGAACCAGCCCGCAGAGGCCCGATTTTACATGGGGTTCGGGTGCTTTAGGCTGGTCGAAGCCGGGCAGGCTTGGCGGGCGCTTTATCCGCCAGGCCTGCCCGGCTTTGGCCTGCCTGGAGTACCCGTAAGGGGCCCCATGTCAAATCGAGCCGGACCTACCCACCGAGCCCTTACCGCGCCGGACCCGACCAAGGGTTCACGAGCGGGACTTGGGTGTGGTGGAGGGCGCAAAATCACTTGCTTCGGGAAGTGATGGGTTGATCCGGGCGTTGTGCTAGGTCGTGCAGAACACTCTCCTCGACGCCGAGGGCGTCCGGTTGGCGGTCCGCGAGTCGGGTCCGGCTGACGCCCCCGCGGTCGTGCTGGTGCACGGGTGGGCGCAGTCCGGGGAGGTGTGGCCGTCGTTGCCGTCGTTGCGCACCTACGCGCTGAACCTGCGTGGTCATGGGGACTCGGAGGTCGTCGAAGGCGGGTATCGCGATTCGGCTTGTTGGGCGGCCGATCTGAAGGCCGTGCTCGATCACGTGGGACGGCCGGCGGTGGTGGTCGGGTGGTCGTACGGCGGGTTGGTGATCGCGGACTACCTGCGGGTGCACGGCACGGCGGGGGTTGCCGGGTTGGTGCTGGTCGGTGCCATCACGGAGGTCGGGCGGG
Organism: Saccharothrix sp. CB00851; assembly: GCF_001905065.1. Taxonomy (NCBI): domain Bacteria; kingdom Bacillati; phylum Actinomycetota; class Actinomycetes; order Pseudonocardiales; family Pseudonocardiaceae; genus Saccharothrix; species Saccharothrix sp. CB00851. The sequence continues at coordinate 539,861 of NZ_LWLC01000001.1, read as the reverse complement.
ATCGGGATGGCGGGGTGACCGGGCCGGTGATGCGGGCGGCGTTGCCCGGAGCGTTGTCGGAGGACCCGGAGGTGGCGGTGCCCGCGATGGCGCGGTTCTGTCGTGATCAGGCGTCGGGGCTCGGTGGTGAGGTGGTGCAGCGGCTGTTGGGGACGGCGTTGCGGGTGCCGCCGAGGGTCCGGCGGGAGATGTTCCGGCGGGACGTGGGCAGTGCCGCTGTGCTGAAGTCGGTCGACAAGCCGACACTGGTGGTGCACGGCACCGCCGACGAGGTGGTCGACCCGGCCGCCGGGGAGTACGCGGCGGCCCTGATCCCCGGAGCCGACTTGCGCCGCTACGACGGAACCGCACACGCGCCGTTCCTGGAACGTCCCGAGCGTTTCGCCGCCGACCTGGCCGGGTTCGTCGCGGGGGTCGCGCGGTGAAGCGGGTCGCGGTGCTGTCGGTGCACACCTCGCCGTTGGAGCAGCCCGGCACGGGTGATGCCGGTGGCATGAACGTCTACATCGTGCAGACGGCCACGCGGATGGCGCAGCGGGGCATCGCGGTGGAGATCTTCACCCGGGCCACGTCCTCCGACCTGCCGCCGGTCGCCGAGCTCGCGCCCGGGGTCAAGGTGCGGCACGTGGTCGCGGGGCCGTTCGAGGGGCTGGGCAAGGAAGAGCTGCCCGGTCAGCTGTGCGCCTTCACGGCGGGTGTGCTGCGGGCCGAGGCGCGGCACGAGCCGGGGCACTACGACGTCGTGCACTCGCACTACTGGTTGTCGGGTCAGGTCGGGTGGCTGGCGCGGGAGCGGTGGGCGGTGCCGCTGGTGCACACGGCGCACACGTTGGCCAAGGTGAAGAACCTGGCGCTGGCGGCCGACGACACGCCGGAGCCGCGGATGCGGGTGATCGGCGAGGAGCAGGTCGTCGCGGTGGCGGACCGGCTCGTGGCCAACACCGACGTCGAGGCGGCCGAGCTGGTCAAGCTGTACGACGCGGACCCGGCGAAGGTGCTGGTCGTGCCGCCAGGGGTGGACCTGGAGCGGTTCGCGCCGGGTGATCGGGACGGCGCGCGGGCGGCGCTGGGGTTGCGGTCGGACGCGATCGTGCTGGCGTTCGTGGGGCGCATCCAGCCGTTGAAGGCGCCCGACGTGCTGCTGCGTGCGGCGGCGGAGATGGTGGCGCGTGAACCCGGGTTGAGGTCGCGGTTGGTGGTGCTGGTCGTCGGCGGGCCGTCGGGGTCGGGGATGAGGACGCCGGACGAGCTGGTGCGGTTGGCGGCCGAGCTGCGGATCTCCGACGTGGTGCGGTTCCTGCCGCCGCAGGGCGGTGAGGCGTTGGCGCGGGTCTACCGGGCGGCCGACGTGGTGGCCGTGCCGAGTTACAACGAGTCGTTCGGGCTGGTGGCGCTGGAGGCGCAGGCGTGCGGCACGCCGGTGGTCGCGGCGGCGGTCGGCGGGTTGCCGGTCGCGGTGCGCGACGGGTTGTCCGGGGCGCTGGTGGACGGTCACGACGCCGGGACGTGGGCGCGGGTGCTGTCGACCATCGCGCTGAACCCCGCGTTCCGGGAGGAGCTGGCCGGCAACGCGGTGGGCCACGCCCGCCGGTTCTCGTGGGACCGGACGACTGATTCACTGCTCGCGGGGTACGCCGAGGCACGTGATGTGTTCCGCGAGGAGGTCTTCGCTTGAGCCTGGACGACGTCATCCGGTCGACGTTGGACGACCGCGAGCTGCGCTACGAGCGCAAGGAACCGGGCCGCTTCTTCGTGACCCTGCCCGGCACGAAGAAGCTGCAGACGAACTGCTGGCTGGTGGTCGGCAGGCACGCGCTGGTGGTGGAGGCGTTCGTGTGCCGCAAGCCCGACGAGGCGCACGAGGACGTCTACCGGTTCCTGTTGCGGCGCAACGCCAGGCTGTACGGCGTGCACTACACGATCGACACGACCGGTGACATCTACCTGGTCGGCCGGATCGCGTTGCACGCCGTGACGCCCGACGAGCTGGACCGGGTGCTCGGGCAGGTGGTGGAGGCCGCGGACGGCGACTTCAACGCGTTGCTGGAGCTGGGGTTCGCCGGCGCCATCCAGCGGGAGTGGGACTGGCGGGTCTCGCGCGGCGAGTCGCTGGCCAACCTCCAGGCGTTCCGGCACCTGGTGTCCGAATCGTGATCACGCGCGGGCAACGGGGGTGAACCCGCGCCCCGTCCCACCGGTGACCGGAAACCAGGGAGGGTCACATGGGCAGACGGGTGGGGCTGGTGGTGGCCGCCTTCGCGGCGCTGGCGCTGGCGGGGTGTGGCGCGAACAACACGTCGGGGTCGTCGGCGGACGCACCGGCGGTGGCGCCCGCGCCGGCGCAGGACAACGCGCAGCGCGGTGGCGGCACGCCGAAGCAGGAGCAGCAGTCCGGGACGGGTGAGGCGCAGCAGGCGGGCACGTCGGCGCAGCAGAACCGGCAGCTCGTCCGCAAGGCCACGGTCGAGCTGCGCGCGCCGGACTCCGACGCGGTGTTGTCGCAGGTCAAGGACCTGGTCCTGGCGGAGGGCGGTTACCCGGCGCAGGAGAGGACCCAGCCCAACCGGGCCTCTGTGACGCTGATGGTGCCCGGTGACCGGCTGGACCGGGTGATGGATTCGGTTTCGAAGCTGGAAGGCGTCGAGGTCGGCAAGCGGGAACTGCAGACCGAGGACGTCACCGAGCAGATCGTGGACGTCGAGGTCCGGCTGGCGAACCAGCGGGCCAGCGTCGAGCGGGTGCGCGGGCTGCTGGACCGCGCCACGACCACGGCCGAGATCACCGACATCGAGGCCGAGCTGACCAGGCGGCAGTCCGAGCTGGAGTCGTTGCAGCGCCGGTACGAGACGCTGAAGGGCCAGGTCGCCCTGTCGACGCTGACCGTGGTGATCACGGCGACCGGCGAGCCGGTGGTGGTGCCGGAGGAGAACGAGTTCCTGGAGGCCTTCGCCGGTGGCTGGAACGCCCTGCTGAAGGCGTTCGGCTGGCTGCTGGTGGTGCTGGGCGGCGTGTTGCCGTTCGCGGTGGTGCTGGGGCTGCCGACGTTCGGCTACCTGTGGTGGCGGCGGCGCCGGAAGGCCGTCGCGGTCGCGTCGTCGAGCACGCCGTGACACCCGGTTGAGTCGGGTTCCGGAGCGGAAACTCTACTGAGAGCAACATCGTGCGGGAGCGCGGGGCGGCTTGGGAGAGAGGGGGAGTCGCAAGTTCAAGCCGCCCCGCGTCGTTCCCCGCTGCGATCGGACCCGGGGCGGGGGGAGCCCGGAGGTCCAAGCGGGCCGCGGTTCGACGGGGGGATGGCAAACCGCGGTGGTGCCACGCCGGTCGATCGGAGTGCGTGGGAGCCGACCCGCGAGGCCTTGCCAACTTGGCAGATGGCCGGTGATCACCACAAGGGGCGGCGCTAGTCCATTCGTGTGTTCTTAGCCGAGTTAAGTAACGCTGTAGCGTCACGAGCGAGTGCCTTGACCGGTGCTGTGGCTGGACCTCACGATGGCTGGATCCCGGCCCCCTGGATGAATGAGGCAGCCGCATGGTCTTCCGCAGTCCGTTCCCCGATGTCGCGGTCCCGGACGTCACGCTGCACGAGTTGCTGTTCGCCGACCTCGGCGAGCGCGCCGACCGGGTCGCCCTGGTCGACGGCACCTCGGGCGCGTCCCTGACGTACCGCCAACTGGCCGGGGCGGTCGACCGCCTGGCCGCCGCGCTGGCCGCTCGGGGTATCGGCAAGGGCGACGTGGTCGGCATCCTCAGCCCGAACACCCCGTACTACGCGGTCGTGTTCCACGGCATCCTGCGCGCGGGCGCCACCGCGACCACCATCAACGCCCTGTACACGGCGGACGAGGTCGCGCACCAGCTGGCGGACGCGGGCGCGAAGATGCTGTTCACGGTGTCGGTGCTGCTGCCCAACGCCGCGCCGGGCGCCGAGAAGGCGGGCATCTCGGACGTGGTCGTGCTGGACGCCGCCGAGGGCTACCCCAGCCTGTCGTCGTTGCTGGCGAACGACGAGCCGGTGCCGGAGGTGTCGATCGACCCGGCGCGGGACGTGGCCGTGCTGCCGTACTCGTCCGGGACGACCGGCCGGGCCAAGGGCGTGATGCTGACCCACCGCAACCTGGTGGCGAACATCGCCCAGTGCGGGCCGCTGCTCAAGGTCGGCGCGAACACGAAGATCCTCGCCGTGCTGCCGTTCTTCCACATCTACGGCATGCAGGTGCTGATGAACAACGGCCTGCACGTCGGCGCGACGGTGGTGACGCTGCCGAAGTTCGACCTGCCCGAGTTCCTCCGGGTGATCCAAGACCACCGCACCGACCGCGTCTACATCGCCCCGCCGGTCGCCGTGGCGCTGGCCAAGCACTTGCTGGTCGACCAGTACGACCTGTCCGGCATCGACACGATCTTCTCCGGCGCCGCGCCGCTGGACGTCGACCTGGCCGCGGCCGTGGCCAAGCGCCTGGGCTGCCGCGTCTCGCAGGGCTACGGGATGACCGAGATGAGCCCGGTCAGCCACGCGATCCCGGACGGCCGCGACGACATCTCCGTCGGCACGGTGGGCGTCATCGCGCCGAACATGGAGTGCCGCTTCGTTGACCCGGCCACCGGCGAGGACGTCGGCGTCGGCGAGCGCGGCGAGCTCTGGTGCCGCGGCCCGAACGTCATGAAGGGCTACCTGAACAACCCCGACGCCACCGCCGCCACGCTCGACGACGAGGGCTGGCTGCACACCGGCGACGTCGCCGTGATCGATGAGAACGGCCTGGTCAGCATCGTGGACCGGGTCAAGGAACTGATCAAGTACAAGGGCTACCAGGTCCCGCCGGCCGAGCTCGAAGCGCTGCTGCTGACCCACCCGGAGATCGCCGACGCGGCCGTCGTGGGCGTGCGCGACGAGGAGGGCGAGGAGGTGCCGAAGGCCTTCGTCGTCCGCCAGCCGGGCACGGCGCTGGACGAGTCCGGCGTGATGGAGTTCGTGGCCTCCCAGGTGGCACCGCACAAGAAGGTGCGGGTCGTGGAGTTCATCGAGGCCATCCCGAAGTCGGCCTCGGGCAAGATCCTGCGCAAGGACCTCCGCGCCCGCGAAGCGTCCGCCTGACGCGAGCCCGGTGAAACCCCCGGTGGCGACCACGCCGCCGGGGGTTTTCCGCGTCCGGGTTGTCCCACGATCGTGTTGACACCGGCTACTCACCGAGCCGGACCGATCACGCTCCACAACCATGTCGGGTGCGAATCGGAACCCACACATCGGAGAACACGCGCATGCGCATCCTCGGAAGGCTGGCCGTCGCGGCCGGCGCCACCGCCGTCATCTTGCTCGCCGCTCCGGCGGCCAACGCGACCACCTCCGCCATGGACAACGTCCCGCGCATCAGCCCGCTGGCCGCCGTACAGAAGGTCGTCGGCGGCTTGCTCGGCCAGGCGACCAGTGGTCTCACCGGCGGTCTGGGTGGCGGCGCGCTCGGTGGCCTCGGCGGCTGATCAGGCTTCGGGTCGGGCCCGTCCGAGGCCCGACCCCGGCCCGGTCGCTGCACCGATCAAGATCACACCCACCACCGGCGTGAGCCGGGCCCGTCCATCTGGCAGGCTGACGCCCATGGCTGTCGGAACCCTGGTGCTGCTCCGCCACGGCGAGAGCGTCTGGAACGCGGAGAACCTGTTCACCGGTTGGGTGGACGTCCCCCTCTCGGAGAAGGGTGTGAACGAGGCGAAGCGCGGCGGCGTGCTGCTGCGTGAAGCGGGCGTGCTGCCCGAGGTGGTGCACACGTCGCTGCTGCGGCGGGCCATCGGCACCGCCAACCTCGCGCTCGACGCGGCCGACCGGCACTGGATCCCGGTCCGCCGGGACTGGCGGCTCAACGAGCGCCACTACGGCGCGCTGCAGGGCAAGAACAAGAAGCAGACGCTGGAGGAGTTCGGCGAGGAGCAGTTCATGCTCTGGCGCCGTTCCTACGACACCCCGCCGCCGCCGATCGAGCCCGGCACGGAGTTCAGCCAGGACAGCGACCCCCGCTACGCCGACCTCGGCCCCGACCTGCCGCTCACCGAGTGCCTGCTGGACGTGGTCAAGCGGATGATCCCGTACTGGGAGTCCGCGATCGTGCCGGACCTGCGCAGGGGCAAGACCGTGCTCGTCGCCGCGCACGGCAACTCGCTGCGCGCCCTGGTCAAGCACCTCGACGGCATCTCGGACGAGGCGATCGCGGGCCTGAACATCCCCACCGGCATCCCGCTGCGCTACGACCTGGACGAGGAGCTCAAGCCGATCAAGCCGGGCGGCGAGTACCTCGACCCGGACGCGGCGGCCGACGCCATCAAGGCCGTGGCCAACCAGGGTAGGTAGTCAGACCAGGCCCAGCTCACGGGCCCGCGCACCGGCCTGGAACCGGGACGAGGCACCCAGGGCGGTCATCAGCTCCGCCACGCGACGGCGGTACGTGCGCAGGGACACACCCAGTGCGCGTGCCGCCGTCTCGTCCGTCCAGCCCCGGTTCAGCGCGTCCAGCACCCCGGGCACGAACTGCCGCAGCTCGGCCATGTCCGCCTCGTGCACGGCCAGCGCGCTGCCCGCCCGCCACGCCGCCTCGAACAGCGACGTGATCCCGTGCACCACCTCGGGCTGCGTGATCACGCTATAGCTGCGCGCGCCGCGCGACTCGTCGCCGGCCAGGATCACCACCCGGCCGTCCAGCACGATCGTCTCGTTCACGTCGTGCGCGCTGACCCGCACGTCCGCGCCGTGGTCGGCCATGTGCCGCGCGAGCTGGGCGTCGACCACATCGACACCAGCGACTTCTACGGCCCGTACGTGGTCAACGAGCTGATCAAGGCCGCGCTGCACCCCTACCCGGAGAACCTGACCATCGTCACCAAGGTCGGCTACCGGCGCACCTCGGACGGTGACTGGGTGGCCGCCCGGGAGCCGCAGCAGCTGCGTGACGCCGTGCACGACAACCTGCGCCGGCTGGGCCTGGAACGGCTGGACGTGGTCAACCTCCGCATCGGCGGCGAGACCGACCCGGAGTCGGTCGAGGAGCCGTTCACCGTGCTCGCCGAGCTGCGCGAGCAGGGCCTGATCCGCGACCTCGGCCTGAGCAACGTCCGCGAGCACCACCTGGACCAGGCGCTGCGGATCGCGCCGGTGGTGTGCGTGCAGAACCTCTACAACGTCACCGAGCGCCGTGACGACGGGATGCTCGACCGCACCACCGCCGAGGGCATCGCCTACGTGCCGTTCTTCCCGCTCGGCGGGTTCACGCCGCTGCGGCACGGCGTCCTCGGCGAGGTCGCCGCGCGGCACGGCGCGACCGACCGCCAGGTGGCCCTCGCGTGGCTGCTGCACCGCGCCCCGAACGTGCTCCTCATCCCCGGCACGTCCTCCACGCGTCACCTGGAGGAGAACCTGGCGTCCGCGGATCTGCACCTGTCCGAACACGACCTGGCTCAATTGGACACGATTGGGTGAACGGCGGTCGACTCCGGGGAGAACTTCGGACCCGGACGGTGTCGTAGGAGTCACGAACCAGGCGTGAGCTCTAGGCCGTACCCCGCCTGACCTGCTTACGATGCGCTTGTGACCGCAACGGGTTACCTCGTCCTGTCGATCGGCGCTCTGCTGATCGGCGGCACCGCGTTTCTCGTCGGACGGGCCACCGCGCGCGTCCGCGACACGCGCCCCCGTGGCCTCACCGTCGCCGAGCTCATGGCCAGGGTCGTCCACTCGTCCCCCGACGGCATCGCCGTGCTCAACGGTTTCGGTGACGTCGTGCTGCACAACGCCCGTGCCGAGGAGCTGGGCGTGGTGCGCAACAACCGGGTGGACGACCGGGCCAGACGGGCCGCCGAGATGGCCCGCCGCAACGGGGGCGTGGTGGCGGTGGACCTGTCGTCGCTGGAGGTCATCAAGGGCCGCCAGCCGCAGGCCGTGCACGCCACCGTCAAGGTGCTCACCGAGGGCTTCGTCGTGGTGGACGCCTCCGACGAGTCCGAGTCGGTGCGCCTGGAGGCGACCCGGCGCGACTTCGTGGCCAACGTCAGCCACGAGCTGAAGACACCGGTCGGCGCGCTCGCGCTGCTGGCCGAGGCGGTGCTGGACGCGGCGGACGACCAGGAGGAGGTCCGCCGGTTCAGCGCCAAGATCATGCAGGAGGCCACCCGGCTGGGCACGCTGGTCACCGAGCTGATCGCGCTGTCGCGGCTCCAGGGCGCGGAGAAGCTGCCGGAGCTGAGCCGGGTCGAGGTCGACGTGGTCGTCGACGAGGCGATGAGCCGCTCCAAGCTGGCCGCCGAGTCCGCCAACATCGAGATCACCACCGACGAGCCCAGCGGCCTCGAGGTCGAGGGCGACCGGACGCTGCTGGTCACCGCGTTGAGCAACCTGCTCGACAACGCGGTCGCGTACTCGCCGCCGGGCAGCCCGGTGTCGGTCAGCCGCAAGCTCGTTGACGGTTTCGTGGAGATCGCCGTCACCGACCGCGGCATCGGCATCGCCGAGGACCAGCAGACCCGCGTGTTCGAGCGCTTCTACCGGGTCGACAAGGCCCGTTCCCGCGCCACCGGCGGCACCGGGCTCGGCCTGGCCATCGTCAAGCACGTCGCCAACAACCACGGCGGCGAGGTGAAGCTGTGGAGCCTGCCGGGCACCGGCTCCACGTTCACGCTGCGCATCCCGGCCCATCCCGACCAGGACGAGCCGACCCAGGACCTGCCAACACAGGAGCTGGCGAGCCCCGTGCCGAGCGGCGCGGGCAGCAACCACGGAGGAGAGCTGTGACCAGGGTGCTCATCGTGGAGGACGAGGAGTCCTTCGCCGATCCGCTCGCCTTCCTGCTGCGCAAGGAGGGCTTCACCGCTGCGCTCGCGGCCACCGGCCAGGAGGCGCTGGAGGAGTTCGACCGCAACGGCGCCGACATCGTGCTGCTCGACCTCATGCTGCCCGGGATGAGCGGCACGGACGTGTGCAAGCAGCTGCGCGCGCGCTCCGCCGTGCCGGTGATCATGGTCACGGCGCGGGACAGCGAGATCGACAAGGTCGTCGGCCTGGAGCTGGGCGCGGACGACTACGTCACCAAGCCGTACTCGGCCCGCGAGCTGATCGCCCGGATCCGCGCGGTGCTGCGCCGCGGCGGCGAGTCCGAGGAGCTGCTGCCGCAGGTCCTGGAGGCGGGGTCGGTCCGGATGGACGTCGAGCGGCACGTGGTGACCGTCGACGGCACCGAGGTCAGCCTGCCGCTCAAGGAATTCGACCTTCTGGAGTACTTGCTGCGCAACGTGGGCCGGGTCTTGACCCGTGGCCAACTGATCGACCGGGTGTGGGGCGCGGACTACGTCGGTGACACCAAGACCCTGGACGTGCACGTCAAGCGGCTGCGGTCGAAGATCGAGCCCGACCCGTCGGCGCCGCGCCACCTGGTCACCGTGCGCGGACTGGGATACAAGTTCGAATCCTGATCATCCCGACCAGGTACGGTGCACCGCGTGCGCCTAGGGGTGCTTGATGTCGGGTCCAACACCGTCCACCTCTTGGTGGTGGACGCTCATCGTGGTGCCCACCCGACGCCGATGAGCTCGGAGAAGTCCGTGCTGCGCCTCGCGGAGCAGCTGGACGGCTCCGGGCTGCTCGGGCGTGCGGGCGCCGACCAGCTGGTGCGCACCGTCGCCGCGTCCAAGGCGGCGGCGGAGCGGCTGGGCTGCGAGGACCTGATGGCGTTCGCCACGTCCGCGGTGCGCGAGGCGGGCAACTCGGCCGAGGTGCTGGACCGGGTGCGCGCCGAGACCGGGGTCGACCTGCAGGTGCTGACCGGCGAGGACGAGGCGCGGTACACGTTCCTCGCGGTGCGCCGCTGGTACGGCTGGTCGGCGGGCAGGCTGCTGTGCCTGGACATCGGCGGCGGGTCGCTGGAGCTGGCCGTCGGCGTGGACGAGGAGCCGGAGGAGGCGTTCTCGGTGCCGTTGGGCGCGGGCAGGCTGACCCGGACCCGGTTCCGCCACGACCCGCCGACCCGGGCCGAGGTGCGCGAGACCACCGAGTGGCTGGCCGAGCAGCTGGCGCCGGTGGCGAAGAAGATCCGCCGGGTGGGTGTCCCCGACCGCGTGGTGGCGACCTCGAAGACGTTCCGCACGCTGGCCAGGCTGACCGGCGCGGCGCCGTCGTCGGCCGGTCCGCGGGCGCGGCGCGTGCTCACCGACGCGGGCCTGCGGCAGCTCATCGCGTTCATCTCCCGGATGTCCGCGGCCGACCTGGCCGAGCTCGAAGGGGTGAGCACCAGCCGCGCCCACCAGCTCGTGGCGGGTGCCCTGGTGGCGGAGGCCACGATGCGAGCCCTGTCACTGGACGAGCTGGAGATTTGCCCCTGGGCGCTGCGGGAAGGTGTCATCCTGCGTCGGCTGGACCACACTAATGGTTCGGACCTGGACACCCCGCCGGACCGCACCCGCCGGACGGGTGACACTGGACGGACTGGCCGCCACGGGGCACGGTGGAGTTGATGAGTCGAGAGAGCGAGTCGGAGCAGACCCAGCGCACCGTCGCGGAGTTGCTCGCCCAGTACGGCGGGGGCTCCGGCGAGGTGACGCCGCGTCGGCGACGGCGCCGGGCCGAAGAGTCCTCGGACACCGCTCCGCAGGCCATCATCGACCGGGTCAACTCCGACAGCGGCAGGCTGCGCGCCCTGCGGGACGAGCCCGAGCCGCCCGCCGCGCCCCCACCCGCGCCGTTGCCCCAGCGGAAACGTCCGGTCGAGGCCGAGCGCACGGCCTACCAGCCACCTCCGCCGCCGGTGTCCCGGCTAGAGCCGCCGGTCTCGCGGCTCGAACCACCCGTGTCCCGGTTGGAGCCGCCGAAGAAGGCCGAAACGGGGCGCAGACGCGCGCCCGAGGTGGACCCGGCCGAGGAGACCAGGGTCGTGCCGCCGATCGTGGCCGACTACCAGGGCGAGCCGTCCCGGTCCACCCTGCCGAAACCGCCGGTCAAGCCCGAGCCGTCGCGCTCGAACCTGGTGCGTCCCGGGCCGCCTCCCGGCGCGCCGCCGGTGGTGAAGCCGCCGGTGGCGAGCCCGCCCGCTCGCGAGCCGGTGACCGAGGTGATGCCGCGCATCGCCGACAAGCTCACGCCGAACGTGCCGCTGGAGTCGCTGCCGACCGAATCGGTGCTGATCGTGCCGCCCGCGCCGCCGAGGCTGCCGCAACCGCTGCCCGACCAGACCGCCGAGGACTGGTTCGGCGACGACGAGCCGGAAGAGGTCGTCGAGCAGGAGAGCACCGCGTTCCACCCGTACGTCGACCTGGACGAGGAAGACGACGACTACCCGAGCCGGGGCTTCCAGCGCCGCGAGCCGGACGACGACGGGCCCGCCGGGCTGGCCGACCTGGACGACTCCGAGGACGAGCGCCCCGCCGACCGCTCGGCCGGCAAGGAGTGGCTGCTCATGATCGGGCAGCTCGCGGCGGGCGTGATCGGTGGCGCGGCGCTGTGGCTCGGCTTCAACTTCCTGTGGCGCACGGCCGCGCCCGCGGCGCTGGTGGTGGCCCTGGCGGTGACCGTCGGCCTGGTGATGATGGTCCGCAAGATCCGCCGGGCCGACGACCTGCAGACCACCGTGCTGGCCGTGCTGGTCGGACTGATCGTGACGGTGTCGCCCGCGGCGATGCTGCTGGTGAACTCTTGATCCCGGTCGGCCTGTCCACCGCGGCCGTGTGGCCGCAGCCCGCGGGTGCCGCGTTCGAGGCGGCGGCCGAGCTGGGATACGACGGCGTCGAGGTCATGGTGTGGGCCGACCCCGTGAGCCAGGACGTGAAGGCGGTCGAACGGCTGTCCAAGCGGTATGCGGTGCCGGTGCTCGCGGTGCACGCGCCGTGCCTGCTGATCAGCCAGCGGGTGTGGTCGCCCGACCCGGTCGAGCGGCTGCGGCGCAGCGTCCAGGCGGCTTCCGACCTGGGTGCGCGCACGGTCGTGCTGCACCCGCCGTTCGTGTGGCAGCGGCGGTACGCGGACGGGTTCGCCGACCTGGTCGCGTCGCTGGAGGACGCCAGCGGCGTGGCGATCGCGGTGGAGAACATGTTCCCGGTGCGGCGTCCGCTGGGGCGGGGGCGATCGGTGCAGGTCACGGCGTTCCGGCCGTCGATCGACCCGACCGACGTGGGCCACCGGAACTACACGCTGGACCTGTCGCACGCCTCCGCCGCGCACCAGGACACGATGGAGCTGGCCAAGCGCATGGGCGACGGGCTGACCCACGTGCACCTGGCCGACGGTTCCGGGCTGCCCAAGGACGAGCACCTGGTGCCCGGCCGCGGCACCCAGCCGTGCGGCGAGCTGCTGTCCCACCTGACCCGCACGGACTTCACCGGCCAGGTCGTGCTGGAGGTCAACACCCGCCGCGCCCGCACCCCCGCCGAACGCGCCGAGCTGCTCTCCGAATCGCTCCTCTTCGCCCGCCTGCACCTCTGAACCGCGAGAGTCCAACGCTCAGCACGCGCGTGTCCTACGTTCAGCGCACGCGTGTCCTACGTTCAGAACACCCGAATTCAACGCTCAGGTCGACGGCGGGCCAACTCGCAGCGGCTTCGCCGCCGGTCAGCGGCTAGGGTCTTGATCGTGAACCCGTTGCGCACGTTGATCCTCGCCGCCGCGGGCAACGACGCGGTGCGCCGGGTCGTCGCGACCGCACCCGTCAGCCGTGACGTGGTGCGCCGGTTCGTGGCGGGCGAGACCACCGCCGACGCGATCGACGCCGCCGGCCGGCTGATCGGCGACGGCCTCCGCGTCACCCTCGACCACCTGGGCGAGAACACCACCGACCGGGCCACCGCCGAACGCACCGTGCGCGCGTACCTGGAGCTGCTCGACCGGCTGCACGACGTCGGCCTCGCCGCGGACGCCGAGGTCAGCGTGAAGCTGTCCGCCGTCGGCCTCGGCCTGGGCGAGACGCTCGCGCTGGACAACGCCTCCCGCGTCTGCGCGGCGGCCGAGCAGGCGGGCACCACGGTCACGCTCGACATGGAGGACCACACCACCACCGACGCGACCCTGCGCGTGCTCGCCGAACTGCGCCGCCACTGGCCGTCGGTGGGCGCCGTGCTCCAGGCGTACCTGCGCCGCACCCTCGACGACGTGCGGGAACTCGCCGACACGCGCGTCCGGCTGTGCAAGGGCGCCTACGCCGAACCGCCGTCGGTGGCCCACGTCGACCCGCACGAGGTCGACCTCAACTACGTGCGCTGCGCCAACGTCCTGCTGGCCGGCTCCGGTTACCCGATGTTCGCCACCCACGACCCGCAGCTGGTCGAGATCGTCTCCGAACGCGCCCGCTGGTACGGCAGGTCGGTCGAGGACTTCGAGTTCCAGATGCTCTACGGCGTCCGGACCGGCGAACAGCGGCACCTCGCGGCGGAAGGGCACGTCGTGCGCGTCTACGTGCCGTTCGGCGGCCAGTGGTACGGGTACCTGATGCGCCGGCTCGCCGAACGACCGGCCAACGTCGCGTTCTTCCTGCGTTCGCTGGTCAGCCGCTCGTGAGGAGCCTCGTGTCCTTCTCGGTAGCCAGTGCGGTCCGCCCCCTGGGCGACGGCACGTACACCGCGTCCCTGCCCGCCGAGTGGACGATCGGTCCCAAGCCGCACGGCGGGTTCCTGCTGGCCCTGGTCGCACGGGCGGCGGTGGACAGCGCGCGGTCGGCCGTGCCCGGTGCCGACGACCTGGCGCCGCTGGCGGTGAGCACGCAGTTCCTGCGCGCGCCCGAGGTGGGACCGGTGCTGGTGCGGACCGAGGTGCGCAAGGCGGGTCGGACGGCGACCGTGGTGGCCACGAAGCTGGAGCAGCGGGGGCGCAGCTGCGTGGAGTCGGTGGTGACGGTCGGGCGGATGCCCATCGCCGCGCCGGACTACGCGGACCTGCCCGACATGCCCGCCGCGCCGCCCGCGGACGCGATCGACCTGGCGTCCATGGGCTCCGGCGGTGTGTACAAGCTCGGCGCGGTGTGCGACGTGCGGCTGGACCAGGAAGGCGCCGGCTTCCTCACCGGGCGGGTGGGCGACCCGCTGGTGCTGCGGCTGTGGGCCCGTCCGCTGGGCGAGCGGCCGGACCCGTACTTCGCGCTGATCGCCGGGGACGTCTCGATGCCGGTGACGTTCAACCTGGGCCGGTTCGGGTGGTCGCCGACGGTGCAGCTGACGGCGTTGCTGCGGGCGAACCCGGCACCGGGGTGGCTGCGCGTGCGGGTGTCGTGCAGCGCGGTGCACGGGCAGTGGTTCGACGAGGACGCCGTGGTGATCGACTCGGCGGGGCGGCTGGTGTGCCAGGCGCGGCAGCTGGCGCTGACACCGGCCACCTGACCCGGGGACCTGCGGTATTGCCGTTGCGCCACCGTGGCACGCTTGGCGCATGACGACCATCGCCGTGTTGGGTGCCGGCAAGATCGGTGAAGCGCTGCTGTCGGGGCTGTTGCAGGGCGGGCGCAAGGCCGACGAGCTGCTGTTCACCGAGAAGCACCCGGAACGGGCCGCCGCGCTGACCGAGCGGTACGGGGTGGAGGGCCTGGACGTGCCCGGCGCCGCCCAGCGGGCCGACGTCCTCGTGGTCGCGGTCAAGCCGCAGGACATCGAACCGCTGCTGGACGAGCTGGCGCCCGTGCTCAAGCCCGGCACGCTCGTGGTGTCGCTGTGCGCGGGCCTGCCGACGTCCCTGTACGAGCGCAGGCTGCCCGACAACACCCCCGTGGTCCGGGTCATGCCGAACACCCCGATGCTCGTCGGCGAGGCGATGAGCGCCATCTCGGCGGGCAAGTACGCCACCGACGAGCACCTGAACCTGGTCGAGGAGCTGCTCACCACGGTCGGCAAGGTGGCCCGCGTCCCGGAGAACCAGCAGGACGCCGTCACCGCGCTGTCCGGCTCCGGCCCGGCGTACTTCTTCTACCTGGTCGAGGCCATGATCGACGCGGGCATCCTGCTCGGCATCCCGCGCGACCTGGCCAGCAGCTTGATCATCCAGTCGGCGGTCGGCGCGGCCACCATGCTCAGCGAGGGCGGGCAGCACCCGACGATCCTGCGCGAGGCCGTCACGTCGCCCGCCGGCACCACCATCATGGCCATCCGCGAGCTGGAGCGGCACGGCGTGCGCGCGGCGATGCTGGCGGCCCTGGAAGCGGCACGCGACCGTTCGGTGGAACTGGGACGCGCCCACGAGGCGGACTGATACCGCCATTGGCCGTCGCACCAGTCCCACCCGTCCCGTTACCCTCAAGGCAGCACGTGCGTGTCGAACCGTCGGTGGGGAAGCCGACGGCACGACGCGTGTCGAAGGACGCGGTGATCCATGCCTGCGGAGGAGAAGTCGCTCGGTCAAGTCAGATTCATGACGGTCGCCGAGGTCGCGCTGATGATGCGCGTGTCGAAGATGACGGTGTACCGCCTGGTCCACTCCGGTGAGCTGACGGCGGTGCGCGTGGGCAAGTCGTTCAGGGTGCCGGAGAAGGCGGTGCACGAGTACCTGCGCAACGCCTACTTCGACGCCGGGTGAGAGCGCGCGCGGGCAGCCGGGTAAACTCATAGGCCGTTCGTGCCTGGTGTCGGCGCGCCCACTTGACGGGTGTCTCCACCGGCGCGTGGAGACCACCAACGTCTAGTAGTGAAGGAACCCGCATGGGCTCGGTCATCAAGAAGCGCCGCAAGCGCATGTCGAAGAAGAAGCACCGCAAGCTGCTGCGCAAGACGCGGGTCCAGCGCAGGAAGCGCGGCAAGTAGCCCCTGCGGGTTCCAGTGCCGTGACCGGCAGCCTTTGCCCCGTGTTCCGCCGGTCAGACGGGTGGATCGTGGTGCCGGCCCCACGTCCTCATCCTGGTCGGATGGGGGCGTGGGGCCGGTGCCGCGAGGCGCCCTGCTGAGCGCCGGAAGACGCGGTGAAGGTTGCCGGTCGCGGCACTGGCACCGCCAGTCCCCGACCCTCGGTCGCGGGACTGGCGGTGTCTTCGTTGCAGCCCGGGTGGGCCGTCCCGCCATCCGGGTGATTCACCGGTAAAGCCTCGGTGACCTGCGTCAAGACGGCGTTCCACGGCCGATCCCACTGCGGGATCCCGGATAGCATCGTCGGGTCGCACCACCCGCACAGGGAGTCGCATGGCGCCCAAGGTCGTTCTCGTCACCGGCTGCAGCCGTTACCTCGGCGGTCACCTCGCCGCGCGCTTCGCGGCGAACCCGGACATCGACCGCGTGCTCGGCGTGGACACCGAACCGCCGTCACGGGACCTGCTGCGCCGCATGGGTCGCGCCGAGTTCGTGCGCGCCGACATCCGCAACCCCCTCATCGCGAAGGTCATCTCCACCGCGCACGTCGACACGGTCGTGCACGCGTCGGTGACGGCGAACCCGGCCGGCCCGTCCGGGCGGACCGTGATGAAGGAGATGAACGTCATCGGCACGATGCAGCTGCTGGCCGCGTGCCAGAAGTCGCCGCACGTGCGCAAGCTCGTGGTCAAGTCGACCAGCGCGGTCTACGGGTCGAGCTCCCGCGACCCGGCCGTGTTCACCGAGGACATGGGGCCGAAGGACCTGCCGTCCAGCGGGTACGCCAAGGACGCGGTCGAGGTCGAGGGGTACGTGCGCGGGTTCGCGCGCCGCAGGCCGGACGTGGACGTGACCGCGCTGCGGTTCACCAACTTCATCGGCCCGCGCATCGACACGGTCCTGACCAGGTACTTCGCCCTGCCCGTCGTGCCGACGGTGATGGGCTACGACGCCAGGGTGCAGTTGCTGCACTCGGAGGACGCGTTGGCGGTGCTGGAACGCGCGGCGCTGCACGACCTGCCCGGTGTCTACAACGTGGGCGGCGACGGGGTGCTGATGCTGTCGCAGGCCATCCGCCGGGCCGGCCGGATCAGCCTGCCCGTGCCGAGCGCGGCGGTGCCGACGATGGGCCGGTTCTTCCGGGGCGCGCGGCTGGTGGACTTCTCCCCGGACCAGATGAGGTTCCTGAACTGGGGCCGGGTGGTGGACACGACCCTGCTGAAGGAGGAGTTCGGCTTCACGCCGAGGTGGACCACCCAGCAGGCGTTCGACGACTACGTGAGCGGGCGCGCGCTGCGTCCGCTCATCGACCCGGGTCTGGTGGCGTCCGTCGAGCGCGGTGTGCTCGACCTGGCCGCCAGGCTCCGCTAGCGGGTTCCGATCGAGGGCGAGGAGGTGGACACGTGGAAGAGGCACGGGTGATCCCGCTGCACGGTGCCGACCGGGAGGCCGCTCGGCGACGGCGCGGCACGGCCGGTGCCCTCGGGCCGGTTCCCGTGCCCGAGCCGGCCGTGGCGGAGGCCCCGGAAGAGGCACCGGAGGCCCAGGACGCGGTCGAGCCGGAGGGCTGGGAGCAGCGCTTGGCGGAACTGCTGGCGTTCGCCCGCAGGCGCCTGCGGGGCGACTACGAGGTGGACGAGTTCGGCTTCGACCCGGACCTGACCGACCACGTCCTGATGCCACCGCTCAAGCCGCTGTACGAGAAGTGGTTCCGGGTCGAGACGATCGGCCTGCACAACGTGCCCGGCGAGGGCGGCGCGCTGATCGTCGCCAACCACTCCGGCACCCTGCCGCTGGACGCGACGATGACCGCGATGGCGGTCCGGTCCGAGCACCCGAAACGCCGCCACCTGCGGATGCTGGGTGCGGACCTGGTGTTCAAGACCCCGGTGCTCGGCGCGTTGGCGCGCAAGTCGGGGCAGACGCTGGCGTGCAACCCGGACGCGGAACGGCTGCTCAGGTCCGGTGAGCTGGTCGGCGTGTGGCCGGAGGGCTTCAAGGGCATCGGCAAGCCGTTCAAGGACCGGTACAAGCTGCAGCGGTTCGGTCGGGGCGGGTTCGTGTCGGCGGCGCTGAACACCGGCGTGCCGATCATCCCCTGCTCGATCGTGGGTGCCGAGGAGATCTACCCGAAGATCGGCGACATCAAGGCACTGGCCAGGCTGTTCGGCTTCCCCTACTTCCCGGTGACGCCGTTCTTCCCGTTCCTGGGCCCGCTCGGCGCCATCCCGCTGCCGTCGAAGTGGTACATCGAGTTCGGCGAACCGATCCGGACCGATGGCTACGGCGAGCACGCGGCGGACGACCCGATGCTGGTGTTCAACCTGACCGACCAGGTGCGGGAGACCATCCAGCAGACCCTGTACCGGCTGCTCACCCAGCGGCGGAACGTGTTCCTGGGCTGACTTCGGGGCTTCGCGTGGCGAAGCCCGCTCGGCTCATCGTCCGAGCGGACTCCGCTCCCTTCCTCCGGATCAGATGCGTGCGGCCGCCGCGCGAAGTGCCGGAATCCTCGCGCTGAGCATCCAGTACAACTTCTCCGCCGCGTCGGGGGTCAGAGCCACCGTCGCCACGCGGCCGAAGCTGACTTCGTAGTCGCCGTCCTCGGTGATGGACTCCTTGAACTCCGCCTCGGACAGGATCCGGATGTACGACGACTGCTCGACCGCGTCCGCGGGCTGCGAAACCATGGGTGGACAACTCTCCTTCTGCTGATCAGTGCCGGTCCTGCGCGAAGGCACCTGGTGACGTCTTCAGCTCGTCAGGGGAGAAGTTCCGGTAGACGCCCCGGTCAGGACCGGTCGTGAGCCGCGCCGAGATCGTCCCGCCGAGTTCCCGGACAAGCCGTTCATCGAAAACGGAGACGACGATCTCCTGCACTTCGCCGTACAGCCGGACGTACCTCAGTTCGCCTACACGAGGCAATTTGCTCTCCACCTCGACCTCACTCCCGTCGAGCCTCTGGTTGGGACCGGGTCGGGGTGGCTGGGGCAGTCACCCCGACCCGGTCGTCGCACCGGCGCGGAACCCTGGGCCTGCCTTCGCACCGGTGAGAGGTGGAACCCGTCGGGTCCGGTGGAAGGTTCATGGGCGGCCGTGCCAGCGCTGAAAGAGTATCCTGTGGAAGGTTCATTCGCACGGCACCGCATGGGTGAAAGCTGTCGAACGCCTGAGTCGGCGCACCGTGCGGGAGCAGACGGCCGGGGTCGTAGGGTGGGGATCATGCAGGGCACTACCAGGGGTAAGCGGAAGCTCGCGCGCCACGTCAAACCGTGGTTCGAGGCGAGCCCGCTCACGATCGAGCAGACCGCGGAGGTGGCGCGGTGCTCGCGGCAGACGGTGTCCCGGTTGCTGGCCGGTACGCATCGCGGGCGGTGGGGCAACGTGCTCGCCATGCTGACCGCTTGGGGCGCGCCCGCGGAGGTGATCCGTGACGCCCAAGCCTTCTGGGACGTCGCCGACGTCGACGTGTCCTCGCTCGGGCACATCGAGGGGTTGCAGCCGGTCTACCGGCAGTTCCGTGTGGACGAAGTGGATGCCGAGTGCGAAGAAACGCTGGACGGCTACGTGCTTCCGGGGTTGCTGCAACGGCCACGCTATTCGGCCGCGATGGTCGAGGCTCAACACCGCCTGACACCTGGCGAAGGGTGGATGGAGCGGACGTTGGCTGAGCGCGCCGAGCGTCAAAGGCTGCTGACGCGTGCTAATCCGTTGACGCTGCGGGCGCTGATCGATGAGGCTGTGATCCGGCGTGTGGTGGGCGGGCGCGATGTCATGGTGGATCAACTGGACGCGCTGGTGGATGCGGCTTCGGCCGACAACGTGTCGCTCCGCGTGATCCCGTTCTCCGTGGGCGGCTACGGCGGTGAAGGCATGTCGATCCAGATCTTGCGGTTCGCCGATCCGGACGAGCCCGCCACCGGGTACGCGGATGCCCTGCCCGTTGGCCTGAAGATGCTCGACGACGTGGACGCGCTGGCGGTCATCTGGGCCGATGCCGCCGGCGTAGCGCTGTCGGAGTCCGATTCCGTAGCGCTCATCCGAGAGGTAAGGGACGCACTGACATGACTGAGAACCAGGGTTGGCGCAAGAGCAGCCGCAGCCCGTCGAACACCAACTGTGTGGAGTTGCGGGTCTCGATCACGGGGACCGCTGTGCGGGACAGCAAGAACACGGACGGGCCGACGCTGGCCTTTTCGCCGAACGCGTTCGGGTCGTTCCTCGCGACTGTCAAGCGCGGCTGACGATTCGCGGGGCGAGGTAGCCGCATCGACTCGGGTGCCTCGCCCCGTGCTCAGGGCTGATCAGCGGTCGCGGCGTCGGTAGGCCAGGGTGGCCGCTACGGCGCCGGCCAGCGCCCCCGCGCCCAGCACCGACGGCACGCCGATCTTCGCCGCCTTCCGCCCGGTGCGGAAGTCGCGGATCTCCCAGCCGCGCTTGCGCGCCGTCTCGCGCAGACCGGAATCCGGGTTCACCGCGACCGCCGTGCCGACGACCGACAGCATCGGCACGTCGTTCACCGAGTCCGAGTAGGCCGTGCAGCGCCGCAGGTCCAGGCCTTCCTTCGCGGCCAACGCCCGGACCGCGTGCGCCTTCGCCCGGCCGTGCAGCAGGTCGCCGACCAGCCGACCGGTGTAGATGCCGTCCTCGCTCTCCGACACGGTGCCCAGCGCACCGGTCAGGCCGAGCCTCCGCGCGATGATCTGCGCCAGTTCCACCGGAGTCGCGGTGACCAGCCACACCCGCTGGCCGGCGTCCAGGTGCATCTGCGCCAGTGCCTGCGTGCCCGCCCAGATCCGGTCGGCCATCAGCTCGTCGTAGATCTCCTCGCCGAGCGACACCAGTTCCGCCACGGACCGCCCGGCCACGAACGACAGTGCCTGCTCCCGCGACGCCGCGACGCTCTGCGGGTCCTCCCGGCCACCGACCCGGAACTTGAGCTGCTGCCAGGCGAAACCGGCCAGGTCGGAGTTCTTGAAGTACTTGCGCGCGGCGAGCCCGCGGGCGAAGTGGAAGATCGACGCACCCATCATCATGGTGTTGTCGACGTCGAAGAAGGCGGCGGCGGTGAGGTCGGTGGGCGCGCTCCCGGACGGCGCGATCGTGAGCGCGGCCTCGGCCGAGGCCGCCCCGGCCAGCGCGGCACGCCGCTCCCGTTCCGCCGAGCCCTCCACCACACGCCTTTTCACCACGTCAGCGCCTCCCGCGGTCCGATGGGGACAGGGTAGCGATCAGCCGCCGAGGCCGGGCAGCGGCAGCGACGGGAGCGTCAACGTGGGCAGCGGCAGCAGCGGGCCGCCGGGTGTCGTGGTGGTCGGCGGGACCGTGGTCGACGGCTTGCCGCTGCCCGGCACACCGCTCGGCGTACCGGTGCCGGTCGCACCGGGCGCCTCGCCGGACGTGGTGGGCGCGACGGCGGTCGTGGACGGCGGCACGGACGGCATTCCCGGCGGCGACGTGCCGGGGTCGACGGGTGCCACCGCGCAGTCGTCCTCGGCGGGCAGCGGGCCGACCTGGTCGACCTGCCCGGACGTCACGGACCCGCAGTCGGCCCTGGCGCGCAGCGCGGACGCGCGTTCGGCGATCCGGGCGAGCAGGTCCAGCGACGTGCCCGCCCGGTCGGCGGCCTCGGGCGGCAGGGACACGCGCAGCTCGGTCAGCCGGGTCGTCTGCGCCTCGGCCCAGTCGCGCAGCTCCTCCAGGGCGCGCTGGTCCGAGTTCGAGCCGAGGGCGGCCAGCACGCGGGAACCGGCCTCCGCGTCGGCGTCGAAGTCGGTCAACGCGGTCAGGTAGCCACCGAGGGGCCCGCCGCCGGACTCCCGGTACCGGTCGACCATCGTCTCGATCTCGGCGACGCGCGCGGCGGCGAACTCCAGCCGCTTGTAGCCCTTCGACTCCTCGTCGAAGGTCAGGCCGAGCGAGGCGGACTCGGCGGTGCGCTTGACGCCGTACAGCGCGTCGCCCGGCAACGCGTCCCGGCTGAGCAGCAGGCTCATCCCGGCCAGCGAGAACAACAGGCACAGCGCCGCGGCGAGGGCCACCACTAATCGGCCGCGCGCCCCGGTGCGGCGCTCCCGCACCGGCTGGTCGAGCTTCGTGGGCGGTGCCGGTGCGGCGCCGAGGACCCTGGCCCGCATCCGCGCCTTGGCTTCCTCGTCGGGTCCCGCCGTGACTGCGGCTTTCCGCAGCAGGGCGACCACGGCCAACTCGTCGGCGAACTCGTCGCCCTCGACTTCCGGCTCCGACCCGGGACGCGCGTCGACCGCACGAGCGAACTGCTCGCGCTGCCTGTGACGCCACAGCGGCGTGATCTTTCTGCCTGCCATCCCGCTCGGCCAACCATCCCGCACTGTCCAGTCGATCCTGCCCCGAACAACGAACCGGGAGGTTCCGGGGTTACGCGAGCGACGAGTGGTGCGACGGTGATCACCGCAACCAGGTCGGCAGCAGCTGGGCCAACCGGCGCACCGCTCGGTGCTGCAGGGCCTTGATCGCGCCCTCGTTGCGGCCCATCCTCGCGGCCGTCTCGGCCACGGACAACCCCTGGATGAAGCGCAGGGTGATGCATTCCCGCTGGTCGTCACCTAGTTGGGCGACACAGCGGAGCAGTTCGGCGTTCGTCGCGTCGGTCAGCACTTCCTGCTCGGGACCGTCGGTGACCTCGCGGTTGTCCGCCAGCTCGGCCGTCGTGACCTCCAGCCGGTAGCGGCTGGACTTCACGTGGTCGAACACGATGTTTCGCGCGATCGTGACGAACCAGGCGCCGACGTCGCGGCCCTGGTAGCTGATGGACCCGATGCTGCGCAGCGCGCGGAGGAACGTCTCGCTGGTGACGTCCTCGGCCAGCGTGCGGTCGCTCACCCGGAAGAGCACGTACCGGTAGACCACGTCGACGTACCGGTCGTACAGCGCGCCGAACGCGTCCGTGTCGCCGCCCTGAGCGGCGCGGACCAGGTTCCACGGCTCATCGGCCGCGTTGCTCTCCACGCTCTCGATCGTGCTGGACTGCCCTCCCGCGCTCCACCTCGACCGGAACGTCCGGATGGTTCGGACGGAGTTCTCGCGTGCCCGTGCGGTCATCGGCTCGCGGCACCTCCACAGAGTCGCCGTGCCGGCAGCATACGTGTTGTTACTCCGTAGTAGGTAGCGGCAACTGGTGTCGAGTCTGAGACCCGGACGGAGGCACTGCGTGACGCCGCCCGCGCGTGACAGACTGCGCAGAGGTCCGCTGTGGTTCACCAGGAGGTCACGTTGACCGCTCCCGCAAGCAACATCGCCGACCTGGTTCGCGCCTCCGCGCACCGTGGACCCAAGCACGTCGCGCTGGTGGATGTCACGACCTCCGGCGAAGCCCGGAACAGCTGCACCTGGGCCGAGCTCGACGCCGCCGTGGACGGCGAGGCGCACCGGCTGGCCGCGGCGGGCGTGGCACCCGGTGACCGGGTCGTCGTGCGGCTGCCCACCGGCCCGGAGTTCTGCGTCGCCGTGTTCGGGGTGCTGCGCGCGGGTGGCGTGCTGGTGCCCGCCGGACCGGGCCAGCCGAGGCTCGAGCTGGAGCGCCTGGTCGCCGACAGCGGCGCGAAGCTGCTCATCGGCGACTCCGGAGGGGTGAACGTCGACGTGCTGCCCCCGCCGACCATGGCGCCGGGCGAGGAGTTCACCGCCATCGGCTCGGGCGAGGACCTGGCCGTGCTCGGCTACACCTCCGGCACGTCCGGCTCGCCGCGTGGCGCGATGCTGTCGCACCGGGCGCTGCTGGCCAACGTCGAGCAGTGCGCGTCCCTGCGCCCCGCCCCGGTGACGGCGGGCGACCGGGTGCTGCTCGCGCTGCCGCTGTTCCACGTCTACGGCCTCGGCCCCGGGCTGCTGCAGGTGGCGGGTGCGGGCGCGACGGCCGTGCTGCTGGAGCGGTTCGACCCGGACCAGGCGTTGGCCGCGATCCGCGAGCACCGGGTGACCACGCTGGTCGGCGTGCCGCCGATGTACGCGGCGATCCTGGCCCAGCCCGTCGAACGGCTCCGCGCGGACCTCGCCACGGTCCGCCTGTTCACCTCCGGCGCCGCGCCACTGGCGCCCGGCCTGCTGGACGCCATGCGCGACGCGACCGGCCTGCCCGTCTACGAGGGCTACGGGCTGACCGAGACCGGCCCCGTGCTGACCACGACCCTGGCCGGCGGGGCGCCCAAGGCCGGTTCGGTCGGGCGCGCGCTGCCCGGCGTGCAGGTCCGGCTGGTCGACACCGACGGCAGGCCGCTGGACCAGGACGAGGACGAGCCGGGCACCGGCCTGGTCGCGGCCAAGGGCGACAACCTGTTCAGCGGCTACTGGCCGGACGGCGCGCACGGCCCGGACGCCGAGGGCTGGTTCCGCACCGGTGACGTCGGCTACCTGGACGCCGACGGCGACCTGCACCTGGTCGACCGGGCGGGCGACCTGATCATCGTCAACGGGTTCAACGTCTACCCGCACGAGGTCGAGCAGGTGCTGGCCGAGCTGGACGGCGTGGCGGAGGCGGCGGCGGTCGGCGTGCCGGACGAGCGGACCGGCGAGTCGGTGAAGGTCGTCGTGGTGCCCGCCGAGGGCGCCGAGCTGACCGAGGACGCGGTGCTGGACCACTGCGCCGGGCGGCTGGCGAAGTTCAAGGTCCCGACCGTGGTCGAGTTCGCCACCGCGCTCCCGCACTCGCCGACCGGCAAGCTCGCGCGGGCCCGGCTGCGCCTACCCCTAGCCTGAACACCGTGAGCCACCACGTCACCTTGATGAGCCGGGTCGACTGCCACGCCTGTGAGCAGGCCAAAGCCGACTTGGAACGGATCTGCGGCGAGCTGGGCGTGCCGTGGGACGTGCAGGACGTCGACGACGACCGCGAGCTGCGCGCCGAGTACGGCGACCGGGTGCCGGTGATCCTGGTCGACGGCGAGGAGCACGGCTACTGGGCGGTGGAGGAGGACCGCCTGCGCGCCGCCCTGCGCTGACGATTACCGGCCGCTTACGGAATCGGCCACGAGGGGCGCCGCGGGTGTCGAATTGACCCATGACACGCCTGACCGCCGCCCTCGTGGGACTCCTCGGCGTGGCCGCCGCCCTCGCGGCCGGGCACCTCGTCGCGGGCGTGGTCGGGCCGTCGGCGTCACCGTTCGTGGCTGTGGGCAACACCGCGATCGACCTGGCGCCGAGCTCGCTGAAGGACTTCGCGGTCCGCGCGTTCGGCACCCACGACAAGCTCGTGCTGCTGCTCGGCATGGCCGCCGTCCTGCTGGGCGTGGCCGTCGCCGCGGGCCTGCTGTCCCGCCGCACGCCGCTGCCCGGCACGGTGCCGGCCGTCGTCCTGGGCCTCGTCGGCGTCGCCGCCGTGCTGTACCGGCCCGACCTGGGCCAACTCGGCGTCCTCGCCCCGATCGCGGCCCTGGTCACCGGCGTCGCCGTCTTCCGGTGGCTGCACGCCGCGACCACCAACCCCACCGAGCCCGCGGCCGGCCGCCGCGCGTTCCTGATCACCTCGGCCGCCACGGGTCTCGCCGCCCTGGTCGGCCAGTTCGCGGGCGGCCGGGTGGACGTCGAGGCGTCACGACGTGCCGTCGGCGAGCTCAAGCCCGCCTCGCCCGCACCGCCGATCCCGCCGGGCGCGGACTTCGCCGCCGAGGGCACGCCCACCTTCATCACGCCGAACGCGGACTTCTACCGGATCGACACGGCGCTGAGCGTGCCGCGCGTCCGCGCCGAGGACTGGGAGCTGCGGGTGCACGGCCTGGTCGACCGCGAGCTCGTCCTCCGCTACGACGACCTGCGCCGCCGTGACCTGGTCGAACGCACGGTCACCATGGTCTGCGTCTCGAACGAGGTCGGCGGCCCCTACATCTCCACCGCCAACTTCGTCGGCGTGCCGCTGCGCGACGTCCTGCTGGAAGCCGGCGTCCGGGACGGCGCCGACCAGCTGTTCTCCACCAGCGCAGACGGCTGGACGGCCGGTTCGCCGGTCGACGTCGTCCTGGAACCCGACCGCGGCGCCCTCATCGCGCTCGGCATGAACGGCGAGCCGCTGCCGCTGGAGCACGGGTTCCCGGCCCGCCTGGTCGTGCCCGGCCTGTACGGGTACGTCTCGGCCACGAAGTCGGTGGTCGACCTGGAGCTGACCACGTTCGAGGCGAAGCGCGGCTACTGGATCGACCGCGCGTGGGCGCGGGAGGCGCCGGTCAAGGTGATGTCCCGGATCGACCGCCCGGAACGCGGGTCCACGGTCTCCGGCCGGGTCGTCGCCACCGGCGTGGCCTGGGCCCAGCCCATCGGCATCGGCCGGGTGGAGGTCCGGGCCGACAACGGCCCGTGGCGGACCGCGACCCTGGGCGCCGAGGTGAACGGTTCGGCGTGGCGCATGTGGCGGGTCGAGCTCGACCTGCCGGCCGGAGGTCACACCATCGAGGTACGTGCCACGGACCGGGCCGGGTTCACCCAGCCGCAGGCCCGCGTCGCACCCCTGCCGGACGGGGCGACGGGCTGGCACAGCGTCTTCTTCACCGTGGGATAGATCACCCGAACAGGTGCTGGTGCGGAATTCACCCCACGGGGGCGCAGGGGGTCCGCGGTCCGGTCGCCAACTTTGTGCAAGCGTTCACAAGCGGTACGGTGGTCGCATCACTCCGCTGGTGGCGGTACCCGGCGGGTCAGTGCGACGGATGTCGAGGAGTTCCAGCGTGGCGGCTCAGCGGGGCGAGGGTGACGGTGTCGTGACCCGCCCAGGGGAGACCGGTACCGAAGCGCCCGCCGACGTCCGGGAGCGGGCACGCGCGATCCCCGAGGCGGCGGTGGCGCGGCTCGCGGTCTACCTCCGCGTCCTCTCGGGCATGGTCGAGCAGGGCGTGACGACCATCTCCAGCGAGGAACTGGCGGGTGCGGCCGGGGTCAACTCGGCGAAGCTCCGCAAGGACCTGTCCTACATCGGCTCGTACGGCACGCGTGGCGTCGGCTACGACGTCGAGGTGCTCGTCAGCCACATCGAGCGCATCCTCGGCCTCACCCGCAAGCACTCGGTGGCGGTCGTCGGGATCGGTAATCTTGGTCACGCGCTGGCCAATTACGGCGGCTTTCCCAGCCGGGGATTCCCGGTCGCCGCGCTGTTCGACATCGACCCCGACCTCACGGGAGTGCCGGTAGGCGGCATACCGGTCAACCACATCGACGACATCACGACCGTCTGCGCGGAACGCGAGGTCTCGATCGGGGTCATCGCGACACCCCCACAGGCAGCTCAGGCCGTCTGCGACCGTTTGGTATCCGCCGGAGTCCAGTGCATCCTGAACTTCGCACCCGTCGTGCTCCAAGTGCCGGACTACGTCGAAGTGCGCAAGGTCGACCTGGCGGTCGAAATGCAGATCCTGTCGTTCCACGTCGCGCGACGGGCTGACGAGGCCGCCGGTGACGTGGTCAACGGCATCGGTGTGGACGGGGTGGTGATTCGCCCGTGATCGTGCGGGTAGTGAGCCGGTCGGTGGTGTGCGCATGAGCGTGCTCGTCGTCGGTCTTTCGCACCGGACCACGCCGGTTCCCGTGCTGGAGCGCGTCGCGGTCGCCGACGCCGACCGCGGCAAGGTCCTCGACCAGCTGCTGACGGCGCCGAGCGTGTCCGAGGCCGTGCTGCTGTCGACCTGCAACCGGGTCGAGGTCTACGCGGTCGTCGAGACGTTCCACGGCGGCATGAACGAGGTCGTGGAGGTGCTCGCCCGCCAGGCCGGAGCGGAGCCCGCCGACCTGTTCGAGCACCTCTACGTGCACTACTCCGCCGCCGCCGTCGAACACCTGTTCTCGGTGGCGGGCGGCCTGGACTCGATGGTGGTCGGCGAGGCCCAGATCCTCGGCCAGCTGCGCAACGCCTACAACGCCGCCGACGACCAGGGCGTGGTCGGCCGCACGCTGCACGAGCTGGTCCAGCACGCCCTGCGGGTCGGCAAGCGCGTGCACACCGAGACCGACATCGACCACGCCGGCGCGTCCGTCGTCTCCGAAGCCCTCGCCGACGCCGCCGCCGCGCTCGGCACCCTCGAAGGCCGCAAGGCCCTCATCGTGGGCGCGGGCTCCATGGGCGGCCTGGCCGCCGCCCACCTGCGCCGCGCCGGCATCGGCGAGGTCGTCATCGCCAACCGCACGGCCGCCAACGGCGAACGCCTGGCCACGGCCCTGCGCGCGGACGGCGTCCGCGCCACGTCCACCGGCCTGGACACCCTGACCGACGAGGTCGCGAAGGCGGACGTGCTGTTCGCCTGCACCGGCTCGGTCGGCACGGTCGTCGGCGCCGAGCACATCGGCGACCGCGCACCGGACCGGCCGCTGGTCGTCTGCGACCTCGGCCTGCCCAAGGACGTCGACCCGGCCGCGACGCTGCTCGACGGCGTCCGCGTGGTCGACCTGGAGACCCTGCAGCGCCGGCTGTCCGACGCCCCGACCGGGCAGGGCACGCTGCGCGCGGCGGAGATCGTGGCCGAGGAGGTCCGCGCCTACCTGGCCGGGCAGCGCTCGGCCGGGGTCACGCCCACCGTGACGGCACTGCGCAAGCGCGCCGCCGAGGTCGTGGACGCCGAGCTGCTGCGCCTGGACTCGCGGCTGCCCGAGCTTCCCGGCGCGGTGCGCGACGAGCTGGCCAAGACCGTGCGCCGGGTGGTGGACAAGCTCCTGCACACCCCCACCGTGCGGGTGAAGGAGCTGGCCGCGGCGCCTGGTGGGGCCGGGTACGCCGAGGCGCTGCGCGAGCTGTTCGGGCTCGACCCGCAGGCGCCGTCCGCCGTCAGCACCCCCCATTCGACGCAACCCAAAGGTGAGAAGCGGTGAACCGCACCCTGAGGATCGGCACCCGCGGCAGCGCCCTCGCGCTCGCGCAGACCGGCCACGTGGCCGACGCGCTGCGCGAGGCGGGCGCGACCGTGGAGATCGTCACGATCTCCACGCCCGGTGACCGCTCGTCCGCACCCATCGCCGAGATCGGCATCGGGGTGTTCACCTCGGCGCTGCGCGACGCGCTCGCGAACGGCGAGATCGACGTCGCCGTGCACTCCTACAAGGACCTGCCCACGGCGCGCGACCCGCGCCTGTCGCTGGCCGCCGTCCCGCCCCGCGAGGACCCGCGGGACGCGCTCGTCGCCCGTGACGGCCTGACCCTGGGCGAGCTGCCCACCGGCGCGAAGGTGGGCACCGGCTCACCCCGCCGTGCCGCCCAGCTCGACGCGCTCGGCCTCGGCATCGAGGTCGTCCCGCTGAGGGGCAACGTCGACAGCCGCATCCGCAAGGTCGCCGACGGCGAGCTGGACGCCGTCGTGCTGGCCCGCGCCGGCATCGCCCGCCTCGGCCGCACCGCCGAGATCACCGAGACCTTGGAGCCCATCCAGATGCTCCCCGCGCCCGCTCAGGGCGCCCTCGCAGTGGAGTGCCGGGTCGACGACGTCGACACCGAACACCTCCTCCAGTCCACTCTGGACGACTCGGCCAGCAGGGCCGCTGTCGCTGCCGAGCGTGCCCTGTTGGCCGCGCTCGAAGCAGGCTGCAGCGCGCCGGTCGGCGCACTGGCCGATGTGGTGGAAGACCTCATGGACGCAGAAGACGCGGACGGGTCGACGCGAGTCGTGCTCCGCCTGTCCCTGCGCGGGGTCATGGCGACGGAGGACGGCGACCTCCTCCGTGCGTCCGCCACCGGTGACTTGACCGCAGCAGAGGAACTCGGCCGCGCGCTGGCCGCCGAGTTGCTCGACCTCTCCGGCCACGCCACCGCGTCGCCGGCGGGGCGTAGTTGATGGGGAGTGCCCTGATGACCCGCGCACGCAAGACCCCCGGCCGAGTCGCGTTCGTCGGCTCAGGTCCGGGCGACACCGGGCTGCTCACGGTCCGGGCCCGCGACCTGCTCCACAAGGCGGAGCTCGTGGTCACGGACCCGGACGTCCCGGCCGAGGTGGTGGCGCTGGTACCCGACGGCGTCGAGGTGCGACCCGCCGTGGGCGATCCCGCCGACGTCGCGAAGGACCTGGTCGCCGAGGCGAAGAACGGCCACGCCGTGGTCCGCCTGGTAGCCGGTGACCCGCTGACCCTCGATTCCGTCGTCAAGGAGGCCCACGCGGTCTCCAAGACCACGATCGCCTTCGACGTGGTGCCCGGCGTCCCCGCCGGCACCGCCGTGCCCGCCTACGCGGGTGTCGCGCTGGGCGCCGTGCACACCGAGGCCGACGTCCGGGGCGTGACCGACTGGTCCGGCCTGGCCGCCGCGCCCGGCACGCTCGTGCTCCACGCCACGGGCGGCCACCTCGCCGAGGCCGCGTCCTCCCTGGTGGAGAACGGCGTGGCCCCGCAGACGCCGGTCGCGGTGACCTGTGACGGCACCGGCTTCGGCCAGCGCACCGTCGACACCACGCTCGCCTCCCTGGCCGCCGACGCGGGCGACCTGGGCGGCCCGCTGGTCGTCACCGTCGGCCAAGCCGTCGCCGGCCGCACCAAGCTCTCCTGGTGGGAGTCGCGCGCCCTCTACGGCTGGCGCGTCCTGGTCCCGCGCACCAAGGAGCAGGCGGGCGCGATGAGCGACCGCCTCCACTCCCACGGCGCGATCCCGGTCGAGGTCCCGACCATCTCCGTCGAGCCACCGCGCAGCCCCGCGCAGATGGAGCGCTCGGTGAAGGGCCTGGTCGACGGCCGCTACCAGTGGGTCGTCTTCACCTCGACCAACGCCGTCCGCGCGGTCTGGGAGAAGTTCCGCGAGTTCGGCCTGGACGCCCGCGCCTTCTCCGGCGTCAAGATCGCCTGCGTCGGCGAGTCGACCGCCGCCAAGGTCCGCAGCTTCGGCATCATCCCCGAGCTGGTGCCGTCCGGTGAGCAGTCCTCCGAGGGCCTCCTCGCGGACTTCCCGCCGTACGACGACATCCTGGACCCGGTGGACCGCGTCCTGCTCCCGCGCGCCGACATCGCCACCGAAACCCTGGCGGCGGGCCTGCGCGAACGCGGTTGGGAGATCGACGACGTCACCGCCTACCGCACCGTCCGCGCCGCCCCACCGCCCGCGGACACCCGCGAGATGATCAAGTCGGGCGGCTTCGACGCCGTCTGCTTCACCTCGTCGTCCACGGTCCGCAACCTGGTGGGCATCGCGGGCAAGCCGCACGCCCGCACCCTGGTCGCGTGCATCGGTCCGCAGACCGCCGAAACGGCCCGCGAGTTCGGCCTCCGCGTCGACGTCCAACCGGAAGACGCCAACGTCCCGGCCCTCGTCGACGCCCTGGCCCAGCACGCCGCCCGACTGCGAGCCGAAGGCGCCCTCCCACCCCCGCGCAAGACCAAGCGCCTGCGCAGGTCCTGACCAACCGCCCTCACGGGGCCGGGGCCCGGGACTGGACCCGACCGGGACCACAATGGACCCGGAACGGTCACACCGAGGCCCGATTTGACATGGGTTCGAGTGCCTTAGGCTGGTCGGAGCCGGCAGGCTTGGCGGGACGCTTTTCCCCGCCGAGCCTGCCGGCTACGGCCTGCCTGGGGCACTCGTAAGGGCCCCATGTCAAATCGAGCCGGACTTGAACCGACACAAGCCGGACTTGAACCGACACAAGCCGGACTTGAACCGACACAAGCCGGACTTGAGCCGACAGCAAAACAGGCGTACCCCAGCTCGCAGCACCCCTTGCACATACCGAACCACAGGGCACCGACAATCCGAGCCGGGCTCGACCCACCGCCCAGGGAGTACCCGCAGTGTTCCCAGCCCACCGCCCCCGCCGCCTGCGCACCACCCCGGCCATGCGTCGCCTGGTCGGTGAAACCACCGTGCGCCCGCGCCAGCTGATCCTCCCCATGTTCGTCAAGGAAGGCCTGGACTCCCCGGCCGAGATCCAGAGCATGCCGGGCGTCTTCCAGCACACCCGCGAGTCGCTGCGCAAAGCCGCCGTCGAAGCGGTCCAGGCGGGCGTGGGCGGGATCATGCTGTTCGGTGTCCCGGCCGAGCGCGACGCGGTCGGCTCCGGCGCGACCGACCTCGACGGCATCCTCAACGCCGCCCTGCGCGACCTGCGCCACGAGCTCGGCGACTCGACCGTCCTGATGTCCGACTGCTGCCTGGACGAGTTCACCGACCACGGCCACTGCGGCGTCCTGACCCCCGAGGGCACCGTCGACAACGACGCCACCCTCGAGATCTACGGCGAGATGGCCGTCGCCCAGGCCGAGGCAGGTGCCCACGTCGTCGGCCCGAGCGGCATGATGGACG
Organism: Saccharothrix sp. CB00851; assembly: GCF_001905065.1. Taxonomy (NCBI): domain Bacteria; kingdom Bacillati; phylum Actinomycetota; class Actinomycetes; order Pseudonocardiales; family Pseudonocardiaceae; genus Saccharothrix; species Saccharothrix sp. CB00851. Next base: position 507,859 of record NZ_LWLC01000001.1, on the reverse strand, counting down.
GCCAGATCGGGTTCATCCGCACCGCGCTGGACGAAGCCGGCCACACCGACACCGGCATCCTCGCCTACAGCGCCAAGTACGCGTCCGCCCTCTATGGCCCGTTCCGCGACGCGGTCGAGTCGCAGCTCCAAGGCGACCGCAAGACCTACCAGCAGGACCCGGCCAACGCCCGCGAAGCGCTCCGCGAGGTCACGCTCGACCTGGCCGAGGGCGCCGACATGGTCATGGTCAAGCCCGCCCTGCCCTACCTCGACATCGTCAAGGCCGTCGCGGAGATCTCCGACGTGCCGGTCGCGGCCTACCAGATCTCCGGCGAGTACGCGATGGTCGAGGCCGCCGCCCGCAACGGCTGGATCGAGCGCGAGCGGACCGTGCTGGAGATGCTGACCTCGATCCGCCGGGCCGGCGCGGACGTCGTGCTCACCTACTGGGCGGTCGAGGCCGCCGGCTGGTTGGACCGCGGATGACCACGCCCGACCCCACCCCGTCCTCCCGGTCCTCCCGGTCCGCCCGCACCAGGCCACCGAGACCGACCCCGCCCAAGCTGATCGACATCGCCCGGTGGCTGTTCATCCTCAGCGCCGTGGTCGGCATGGTCCGCTTCATCGTGCAGCTGGCCGACCGCGAGATGCTGATCCGCGAGCTGCGCCTGCGGCAGCCGACGCTCAGCCAGGACGACCTGGACGCCGCCGCGACCGGCGGGATCGTGTTCGGCCTGGTGATCGCCGTCGGCATGGTCCTGGTCTACACGCTGCTCGCCAACCGGATGGCCGGCGGCCGGAACTGGGCACGGGTCGTGCTCACCGTGGTCGCCGGCGCCGGGATCTTCCTCGGCGTGCTGCGGCTCCTCTCCGCCGCCACCGGCTTCACGGCGGCGTCCGGCCTGCCGGTCAACGGCGTCGACCTGGCGTTCGGCGTGGTCACGATGCTGATCGACGGTGCCGCCGTGGCGCTGATGTACCAGACCTCCGTCTCGGGCTACTTCAAACCACGCCCTCCGGCGGTCCCGGGCCCCGCACCGCGATGACCACCACCCGCGCCGAGGCCGCAAGTCACAGGTCTGCAGCCACGGCCCGTCGCGGTGGACAACGACCTTGACCAGGCCATAGCGTTTGCAGGCGTGACGACCCCACAGGACCCTGACAACCGGCCGCCGGAGCAGCCCTACCCCTCGGCGCCGCCCCCGCCTCAGCAGCCCTACGCCCCGGCGCCACCGCCGCTGAGCGCGTCGGAGCTGGGCGGGTACGGCGGGCAGGACCGGCCCGCCTTGCCGGAGCCGAAGGAAGTCCGCCTGTCGTTCTTCCTCTGGCTCGCGAGCGCGATCCTGCTCGTCGTGTCGTCCGCGCTGGTGCTGACCCAGCGCGAAGCCGCCCTCGAAGAGGCGCGCAAGACCGCGGCTTCGACGCCGGAGGTCACGCCGGAGCAGCTCGAGGCCGCGGTCAACCTGGTCCTGGTGGGCAGCGTGATCATCGGCGTGGTGCTGGCCGCGCTCATGGTGCTCTTCGCGATGAAGGCACGCGCGGGCCGCAACTGGGCGCGGGTCACCCTGACCGTGATCGGCGTGCTGGTGTTCCTGTACCACCTGGTCGGGTTCTCGCTGGTCGGCCTGGTCATCGTGCTGGTCGTGGCCGCCGCCGTGGTCACGCTGTACCTGCCCGCCTCGAAGGCCTACTTCGACTCGGCCAAACGAGCCGGATGACCGGGCAGCCGCCCGCGGTGGTGCGCGGCGCGGTCGCGGTGTGGTTCGCCCTGGGCGTGTTCCTGGTGTTCCAGAACGTCGTCCTGTGGCTGAGCCGTGCGCGGCTGGAGGAGGCCGCCCTCCGCGCGAACGACGACCCGGCCGAGGTGCCGCGCCTGCTGACCCAGCTGACCGTGGTCGCCGTGTTCTTCGCGTTCGGCTACGGCCTGTTCGGGTGGCTGTTGCGGCAGGGCAGGCGGTGGGCACGCGGTGTGCTCACCGCGGTGGCCGTGCTGCACGTGCTGTGGATCGTGCTGCCGGGTGCCGGCGCGACCGAGCTCGTGACGCTGCTGCTGATCGGTGTCGGTTTGGCGTTCACGTGGCTGCCCGGTACGGCACAGTGGGTGAAGCAGCACTGAACCCCGCGGAGAAGCCCATGCCCGAACCGGACCCGTTCGCCTCGCCGTTCCACCAGGTAGACCTGCCGGGACAGGACCGGGCGGACGCGCCGCTGCCGCCCGGGTTCCAGCTGCCCGCGCCGATGCCGCCCGTCGACCAGCACGACTTCGCGCCCCGCCGCCCGGTCACCGCCACCGTCGCGTCGTGGTGCTGGATCGCGGCGGCGGCGCTGGTCGTGCTGGTGCTGCCCGGCCTGTTCTACACCGGGATGGACGGCCTGGCCGACGACCTCGTGCGCGACTCGGAGGCCCAGCCCGACCCGATGAGCAGGGGCGAGGCGGAGCTGGTCGCGTGGTTCACGCCGATCCCGTTCGCGATCCTCTTCGCGGTGCTGTCGGTGCCGTTCCTGATCGCCGCCGCCAAGCTGCGCGCGGGCCGGAACTGGGCGCGCATCACGCTCACCGTGCTGGCCCTGCCGTCCGCCGCCTTCGGGCTCGTCGCGATGCTCGTCTCCGCCGCCGACGGCATGCCGCACGTGCACTGGCTGGTGGGCGTGGCCTGGTCGTGGGTGTTCCTGGGCGCCTGCGCGCTCGGGTTCGTGGCGATGTACCTGCCCGCGTCGAACACCTACACGCGGTTGGCGCCGAGATGACGCAGCCGCCGTTCAACCCCGACCCGTACGGGCAGCCCATGCGGCCCGTCGAGTACCCGCAGGCCGGTCCCCAACCCCACTACCAGTCCCCGTACCCGGGCCGGATGCGCGAGGTCGACCAGTACAACGCCGCCCTGGTCCGGCCCAACGCCGTCGTCATCTCGTTCGTCCTGTGGATCCTGACGGCGCTGTCGTGGCCGCTCGGCTCCCTCACCCGCACGATCGCGTCGGGCGAGCAGGTCGTCGCCGGGTTCGGCCCGATCATGGCGTTGTTCGCCAGCGCCTGCCTGGCCATCGCGCTGGTCTGGGGCGCGGTCCTGCTGTTCGGCGGCAACTACCACGCCAGGCTCGGCCTGTGCGGTGGCGCGTTGGTCATCGGCGTCCTCGCGCTGGCCGCCGCCATCGTCGCCGCCAGGGACGGCGACACCAGCACGCTCGACTGGGTGGTCATCGTGCTGCGGCTCGTGCTGCCGGCCGCCGCGTCGGTGTTCAGCTTCCTGCCCGGCACGCGGCAGTACTTCTCCGGCAACCAGGGCTAGCGCGACCGTGGACCAGCCGACCTTGTACGCCGAACCCGGCACGTCCTGGTGGCCGCTGCTGTGGGGCCCGGTGTTCGCCGTCCTCGGGTTCGCCGTCGAAGCGCTCACCGGCGCCGTCCGCCCCCTGCTGTGGCTGTTCGTCGCGGTCGTGCTCCTCCTGCCCACCGCCCTCTGGGTGCAGGGCCGCCGTCGCCTCTACGCCGTCCGCCTCACGCCCGTCGCCCTCCACCAGGGCCGCGACGAGCTGCGCATCGGCGACGTCGAGGCGGTCGACGGGGTGGAACCGCGAGCGGGCGTGCAGGTGCTCGGCGGCGGCTGGTCGCTGCCGCGTGGCACGGAAGCGGTGCCCATCCGGCTGACCGACGGCACGGTGGTGATGGGCTGGGCGCGCGACGCCGACGCGCTCCGCGCCGCGATCGTGAAGCTGCTGACCACGCGAGGTGGCGGACACAGTGCGACGTGACGGTGACCACCGGGGCGGGCGTGAGAAGCTGACCGACGTGACTGCGGCCACCGTCGAGACCGAGACCGTGCCGGAACCCGAGCCCGGCCCCGACACGCCAACGCTCCACCAGCCGAAACGCGCGCTCATCGCGATCGGCGAAGTCGTGCTGATCGCGCTGCTGGTGCCCGCCGCAGTGTGGTGCTGGAACCGGGGTGTCCTGCACTACAGCTATCCCGTGCCCGACCACCCGCCGCTGGAGTCCACCCGGTTCAAGGGCAACTGGATCGGCGCCTCCGTGGCCCTGGTCACGATCGCGGGCGTGCTGCTGCTCGACGCGCTGCGCCAGACCGTGCTCGCCGTGCGCACCCGTGGTCGCAAGCAGGTCGACGAACCAGACGTGTGAGACTGGACGACGTGACAGCGACGCGATCCCAGGCACTGTTCGAGCGCGCGGCGGCGGTGATCCCCGGCGGCGTGAACTCACCGGTACGGGCTTTCCACTCGGTCGGCGGCACGCCCAGGTTCATGGTGCGCGGCGAGGGCCCGCACCTGTGGGACGCCGACGGCAACCGGTACGTCGACCTGGTGTCGTCGTGGGGCCCGATGATCCTGGGCCACGCCCACCCGGACGTGGTGCACGCCGTCCGCGAGGCCGCCGTGCACGGCCTGTCGTTCGGCACGCCCACCGAGGGCGAGGTCGAGCTGGCCGAGGAGATCATCGACCGGGTCGCCCCGGTGCACCAGGTCCGCCTGGTGAACTCCGGCACCGAGGCCACCATGAGCGCGATCCGGCTGGCCCGCGGCTTCACCGGGCGTCGCAAGGTCGTCAAGTTCGCCGGCTGCTACCACGGCCACGTGGACGCGCTGCTCGCCCAGGCGGGCTCCGGGGTCGCCACCCTCGGCCTGCCCACGTCACCCGGCGTCACCGGCGCGCAGGCCGCCGACACCCTGGTCCTGCCCTACAACGACATCGAGGCCGTCAAGCTGGCGTTCGCCGAGAACCCCGACGAGATCGCCTGCGTGATCACCGAGGCCGCGGCGGGCAACATGGGCGCGATCGCGCCCCGGCACAACGCCGAGCTCAAGCAGCTCTGCCGGGACAACGGCGCACTGCTGGTCATGGACGAGGTCATGACCGGCTTCCGCGTCTCCCGCGCCGGCTGGTACGGCCTGGAGAACGTCGAAGGCGACCTCTACACGTTCGGCAAGGTCATGTCCGGCGGCCTGCCCGCGGCGGCGTTCGGCGGCCGGTCGGACGTGATGGGCAAGCTCGCCCCGTCCGGCCCGGTCTACCAGGCGGGCACGCTGTCCGGTAACCCGGTCGCGGTCGCCGCCGGCCTGGCCACGCTGCGCGCGGCCACCGACGACGTCTACCGCACCCTGGACGCCAACGCCACCCGCCTGGGCGCGCTGTTCACCACCGCGCTCACCGAGGCGGGCGTCGCGCACCGCGTCCAGTTCGCCGGCAACCTGGTCAGCGTGTTCTTCACCGACACCGACGTCACCGACTACGCGGGTGCCCAGGCCGCGCAGACGTGGCGCTTCCCGCCGTTCTTCCACGCCCTGCTCGAACGCGGCGTGTACGCGCCGCCGAGCGCCTTCGAGGCGTGGTTCGTCAACGCGGCCATGACCGACGCCGACTTCGAGGTCATCGCCGACGCCCTGCCGCACGCCGCCCGTGCCGCCGCCGCCGCGGAGGCGACCAAGTGAGCCGAACAGTCGTCCACCTGCTGCGGCACGGTGAGGTGCACAACCCGACCGGCATCCTCTACGGCCGCCTGCCGGGCTTCAAGCTGTCCGAACGCGGCCAGAAGCAGGCGCTGACCGTGGCCGAGCACCTGGCCGACCACGACATCGCGCACGTCGTGGCCTCGCCGCTGGACCGGGCGCAGCAGACCGCGTCGCCGATCGCCGACTCGCACCGGCTCGAACTCGACACCGACGAGCGGCTGATCGAGGCGGACAACAAGTTCGAGGGCCTGAAGGTGGCCGTCGGCGACGGCGCGCTGCGCTCGCCGAAGCACTGGCCCAAGCTGGTCAACCCGTTCCGGCCGTCGTGGGGCGAGCCGTACCTGGCGATCGCGCACCGGATGCTGGGCGCGGTGCAGCGGGCACGGTCGGTGGCCGAGGGCCACGAGGCGGTGTGCGTGTCGCACCAGCTGCCAATTTGGACGCTGCGCCGGTTCCTGGAGGGCAAGCGGATGTGGCACGACCCGCGGCGCCGCGAGTGCTCGCTGGCGTCGTTGACCAGCCTCGTGTTCGAGGGCGAGCAGCTGGTGCGGGTCGTCTACACCGAACCGGTCGGCGCGACGAACCCGAGGGTGACCGGGGCATGAGGGCACGGTCCTTGCTCGGCGGCCTCACGGCGGCGTTCCTGCTGCTCACGGGCTGCACGTCCGGTGACGACGCGGTGGTGGCCGGCTCGGAGTTCCAGCTCGTCGCGCCCAACGGCGAGACGAAGCTGCGCTACGAGGGCGACGAGCGCAAGGGCATCAAGGGCCTGACCGGTCCCAGCCTGATGGAGGACGGCAGGACGATCTCGCTGGAGGACTACGCGGGGAAGGTCGTCGTCGTCAACATCTGGGGCGCCTGGTGCCCGCCGTGCCGCACGGAGGCTCCTGAGCTGCAGAAGGTGCAGGACGAGACCGGGCCGCTGGGCGTGCAGGTGCTGGGCGTGGACGTCAAGGAGAACTCGGTCGAGGCGCCCCGGGACTTCATGACCAACCGGCAGCTGACCTACCCGTCGATCTACGACGAGTCCGGCCGCGCGATGCTGTCGTTCCGCGGGCTGCCACCCAACACCGTGCCGTCCACGTTCGTGCTGGACAAGCAGCACCGCGTCGCGGCGGCGTTCCTCGGTGGCGTGATCGCGTCCGACCTGCTGCCGCTGGTCAAGGAGCTGGCCGCGGAGTAGCGGTCACCGCAGCTCGGGCACCTTGGCCTTGAACGCCTCGATCATCGCGTCGCGGCCGACCAGGTTGAACTCCCGGCCCAGCGTGCGCATGATCGAGTCCTCGGTGGGCCGGTACAGGCCGTACTTGTGGTACCGGGCACCCTCGAACGCGCCGACCACGCCACCGTCCGGTGACGGCAGGCCCAGGTAGGCCGACCACTTCGCCCCGGTCGGGTCCGCGGTCACGTTGACCTCGGTCGGCTCCGTGCCGCTGTACCGGTCGTACGGGTAGTCGTACTCGTCGGCCAACTTGCCGATCGAGTGGCCCAGCTCGTGCACGGCGATCTGCCCGGCCTGGTCGTTCGCGCCCGCGGCGGTCGCCACGCCACCGCCCGCGCCGCCGTACTTGGCCGTGTTGCCGAGCGCGATGATCTGGTCGGCCTGCGGCGCGAGCGCGGCGAACTGGGTCGCCTTGGTCTGGTTCACGCACAGCAGCCGCTCGGTCTGGGTGTCGCGGCCCTGGCACCAGAAGCCCATGTCCAACGCGGTGTCGCGGTCCGTGCCCAGGGTCGGGTCGTGGTCCACGCCGGACTCGTTCGACACGACGTTGACCTGCCACACGTTGAAGTACTGGCGGTAGGACTTGAACGGCTCCACGGCGGCGAGCTCCGCCCACTTGCCCACCACGTGGTCGTGGAAGGCGGCGAGCTCGGCCGAGGTGTAGCCGTCGCCGACGAAGACCAGGTCGAACCGCTGGTCGGGCGCGCCGGTCTCCTGGATGGCCACCACGTCGGCCGCCACCTCCCCCGGCGCGGCCCTGGTCTCGACCGCGACCGGCACCGGCGTGCGCGAGATCGTGCCGTCCGGGGAGAAGACCTCGACCCACTCCACGCCCGACGCGCCCGGCACGTCCGGTCCGCCCGCCTCCGCGGCGCCGCCGGGCAGGGGAGCGGCGACGACGGCGAAGGCGACGGCCAGCACGGGCAGGACAAGCCGGTGAGCACGCATGTCGTCACGCTATGGAGTTGCCTGCTGACCCACAAGGGTTGATGGTCGCGTTTAAACATTCACTGAGACGGGTAAGGCGATGTCTCTGCGGCACCAACCGGACCACCGTCTGCCTGTGACCTGGGTCGCCCATAAGGGATGCCGGTGCGCACCGTCAAGTAGCAGCTACTTACTCTGAACGACGTGAACCCGACCGATCTGGCCACCTCCGGCCCGATCCTGCTCGCGACCGGGGTGGCGGTGCTGGCCGGGGCGATCTCGTTCGCCTCGCCGTGCGTGGTCCCGCTGGTCCCCGGCTACCTCGCCTACCTGGCGGGCCTGGTCGGCGCGGAAGCACCGGCCGTGGCCGACGGGGAAGCCGCCAAGACCGGCCGCTGGCGGGTCGCCGGTGCCGCCCTGCTGTTCGTGCTCGGCTTCACGGTCGTGTTCGCCCTGACGTCGTTCGTCGTGCTCGGGCTGACCGACCTGTTCTGGTTCCAGGGCGACCTGCTGCAGCGCATCGGCGGCGTGATCACCATCGCCATGGGCCTGGTGTTCATCGGCCTCGTCCCCGCCCTCCAGCGCGACGTCCGCGTGCACCGGACGCCCAAGGCCGGGCTGTTCGGCGCGCCGCTGCTCGGCGGGGTGTTCGCCCTCGGCTGGACGCCGTGCATCGGGCCGACGCTGATGGGCGTGCTGGCGCTGACCCGCAGCACGGAGGTCGGCTCGGTCACCGCCCGCGGCGCGGTCCTGGTGCTCGCCTACTGCCTCGGGCTCGGGCTGCCGTTCATCCTGATCGCGATGGGCGCGCGGTGGGCCGTGCGGACGACCGGGTGGCTGCGGTCGCACGTCCGGCAGGTGCAGGTGTTCGGCGGGGTGCTGCTGATGGCGGTCGGAGTGGCGCTCGTCACCGGGCTGTGGGGCGATTTCGTGTTCTGGCTGCGGGACGCCGTGGTCAACGACCTGAAGCTGCCGTTGTAGTGCGCACCGCCCTCGCCTTCCTGCGCAACACATGGCGCGGCCTGACGGCCATGCGCACCGCGCTGACCCTGCTGTTCCTGCTCGCCCTTGGCGCGATGCCGGGCGCGTTGCTGCCGCAGCGCTCGCTGAACTCGTTCAAGGTCGACGAGTACATCGCCGACAACGGCTGGTGGGGCCGGTTCCTGGACCGGTTGCAGTTCTACGACGTCTACGCGAGCTTCTGGTTCTCCGCGATCTACGTGCTGCTGTTCGTGTCCCTGATCGGCTGCCTGCTCCCGCGCACCTGGGAGTACTTCAAGCAGATGCGGGCCAAGCCGGTGCTCACGCCGCGCAACCTGGCCCGCATGCCGCACCACGCGTCGGCCGGCACGACCGCGTCACCCCAGGCCGTCATCGAGCGGGCCGAACGCCGGCTGAAGGGCTGGCGCACGGTCACCCGCGACGAGCCGGACGGCGCCCGCACGATCAGCGCCGAACGCGGCTTCCTGCGCGAGACCGGCAACCTGGTCTTCCACTTCTCCCTGCTCGGCCTGCTGATCGCGTTCGCGCTGGGCAAGATGTTCGGCTACGAGGGCCAGGTCATCGTGCAGGCCAACGGCGGTCAGTTCTGCAACTCGGGCGTCTACAACTACGACACGTTCCGCCCCGGGCTGCGCGTGGACGGCACGCAGCTCAACCAGTTCTGCGTGCGGGTGGACGACTTCGACGCCACGTTCCTGCACAACGGCCAGGCGGAGAGCTTCCACGCGGCCATCCACTACCAGTCCGGCGCGGACCTGGAGACCGGCACTTGGCGGCCGTACCCGCTGCAGGTGAACAGCCCGCTGCGCACCGCGGGAGACCGCCTCTACCTCCTCGGCCACGGCTACACGCCGCTGTTCACGGTCACCTTCCCCAACGGCGAGACCCGCACCGGCGCGACCCAGTGGCGCCCGGTCAACCAGATCACGCTCGCCTCCGAGGGCGCCACCAAGTTCGACCCGCCGAACGTGCCCGACGCCGAGCAGCGCCGCAAGAGCCAGCTCGCGATCACCGGCCTGCTCGCGCCGACCGCCGTGTTCCAGGGCGAGCTGCTGGACTCCGCGTTCCCCGCCGCGAACGACCCGGCGGTCGCGATCGACGTCTACCGCGGCGACCTCGGCACCGACTCCGGCCGCGGCCAGTCCATCTTCTCCATCGACCAGAAGATGGTGCAGGACGGCAAGCTCACCAAGGTCGCCCGGCAGAACCTCGAGCAGGGCGAGCAGCTCACCCTGGACGACGGCACCGTGATCCGCTTCGACGGCGTGCGCGACTGGGTGTCGCTGCAGGTGTCGCACGACCCCACGCAGGTGTGGGTGCTGCTGTTCTCGGTGCTGGTCATCCTGGGTCTGGCCGTCTCGCTGAGCATCAAGCGCCGCCGCGTGTGGGTGCGGGCGACGCCGGGGGAGGACGGGCGTACCGTGGTCGAGGTCGGCGGCCTCGCGCGCACCGACCAGGCCGGGTACGGCGAGGAGTTCACCGTGCTCGCCCGCGATCTGGCCATGTCCCGCGACCTGCTCGCCGACGGCGCCAAGATCACCGATCGCGTTGACAAGACCGATCGCGCTGACAAGGAGGACAGCTGATGCCGGTCAACGCGACCCTGGCGACCTACAGCGACTGGACCTACGGCGCGGCCGTGGCGATCTACTTCTTCGCCGCCGTGCTGTACCTGTGCGAGGCCGCGTTCGCCCGGCCCGCCAAGGCACGGGAGCTGGCCGGTGTGGTCGCGGCGGGCGGCAAGCAGGCCGACGGCACGTGGACGCCCGGCCTGGTCGCCCAGCCGGAACGGCGGTCCCACGCCGAACGCCTCGGTCGCATGGGCGCGGCGCTCACCGTGCTCGGCGCGCTGCTGCAGGCGGCTTCGCTGGTGCTGCGCGGTCTCGCGACCGAACGCGCGCCGTGGGGCAACATGTACGAGTACGGCTCGCTGCTCACGCTCGCCGCCGTCGTCACGTGGCTCGTGCTCTCGCGCACGTTCGACGTGCGCAAGCTCGGCGGCTTCGTGCTCGTGCCGATCGTGATCCTGATGTTCCTCGGCGGCACGGTGCTCTACTCCGACGCCGCGCCCGTGCAACCCGCGCTGCAGTCCTACTGGCTCGTGGTGCACGTGTCGGTGATCTCGGTGTCCAGCGGCGTGCTGCTGGTGCCCGGCGTGGCCAGCGTGCTGTACCTGCTGAAGACCTCGGGCCGGGCCCGGTTCACCAAGCTGCCCGACGCCGACGTGCTGGACCGGCTCGCCTACCGCAGCACGGTGTTCGCGTTCCCGCTGTTCACCATCGGCATCATCTGCGGCGCGATCTGGGCCGAGGCGGCGTGGGGCCGGTTCTGGGGCTGGGACCCCAAGGAGACCGTGGCGTTCGTCTCGTGGGTGGTGTTCGCGGCCTACCTGCACGCGCGGGCGACCGCCGGGTGGCGCGGCAGGCCCGCCGCCTGGATCAACTCGCTCGGCTTCGCGCTGACCGTGTTCAACCTGTTCTTCATCAACCTCGTAACGACTGGGTTGCACTCGTACGCCGGGGTCGGCTGATCCCGTAGACCACCGGGTACGCGGTGCCCGCCGACCTGCCGGAGATTCCGTCGGCCGGCGCGCACCCAGTGTCGTGGAACCACTGATCGCCGACTACCGTCGGACGCGTGGGGTCGGGGAGGTCTCGATCCGCTTGCTCAGGGAGGACCCCAGCGGTGACCGGTCGCTACGAGAATCCTGAGCCGTCGTGGCAGCAGCCGGCCGGAGCGGAAGGGCAGCAGCCCAACCCGAACCAGTCGGGCGGCTACCAGGTCGAGCCGGGATCGGGAGCCCACTACGTCGACCCCCAGACGGTCTACCTCGACCCGTCGCAGTCCGGCCCCGTGACGGGACCGCCGTCGGGCGGGTTCCCGGCGCAGTCGGGCCAGCACTCCGGGCCGTACCAGGTCTCCGGTGGCCACTCGGGCGGGTACCAGGTCTCGGGCGGGCAGTCGGGCGGGTACCAGGTGTCCGGTGGTCAGTCAGGTGGGTACCAGGTGTCCGGCGGGCAGTCGGGCGCCTACCAGGTCTCGGGCGGCCAGTCCGGTCCCTATCCCAACCCGGGCCAGTCGGGACCGCACCAGTACCAGGGCGGTTTCCCCAACAACTTCCCGCAGAGCGTCCAGCCCCAGCCGGCGCAGCAGGCCCAGCGGGCCAACGCCAACGAGGTCTCCTCGCAGCAGCTGATCAAGCGCGCGAAGCGGCCACCGCAGTCGGGCTGGCGCAAGACCCTGCACTCGATGACCGGCGGCCTGGTGAACCTCGGCGAGAGCCCGGCCGACCTGCGCCGGCGCGAGCTGATCGCGCGGATCAACCAGCCGCTGCGCGGTTGCTACAAGATCGCGATGCTGAGCCTCAAGGGCGGCGTCGGCAAGACCACGACGACGACCACGCTCGGCTCGACGTTCTCCTCGCTGCGCGGCGACCGGGTCATCGCCGTCGATGCCAACCCCGACCGCGGCACGCTGGCGCTGAAGGTGCCCAGGGAGACCACGGCGACCGTGCGGCACCTGCTGCGCGACGCCTCGAAGATCACCCGGTACAGCGACGTGCGCGCGTACACCTCGCAGTCGCCCAGCCGCCTCGAAGTGCTGGCGTCCGAGCAGGACCCGGCCGTGTCGGAGGCGTTCAGCGACCAGGACTACCTGCGCACGGTCTCGCTGCTGGAGCTGTTCTACAACATCGTGCTCACCGACTGCGGCACCGGTTTGATGCACTCGGCCATGAAGGGCGTGCTCGACCAGGCCGACTCGCTGGTGCTGGTCTCGTCCGGCTCGGTGGACGGCGCGCAGACCTCGGCGGCGACGCTGGACTGGCTCGACGCCCACGGCTACCGCGACCTGGTCGCGAAGTCCGTCGCGGTGATCAACTCGGTGCGGCCGGGTTCGGGCAAGGTCGACCTGGACAAGCTGGCCGCGCACTTCGCCCAGCGCTGCCGCGCCGTGGTGCGCATCCCGTTCGACACGCACCTGGAAGAGGGCGCGGAGATCGAGCTGGACAAGCTCGCCCCGGACACCCGGCTGGCGCTGCTGGAACTCGCCGCCACGGTGGCCGACGACTTCCCGAACAACTGACCCGGACGACCGGGGACGGCGGTCAGGACGAGGGGGCCTCGGGCTGAGGCCCCTCCGTTGGCGTCACTCCTCGTCGTCCGGCTTCTTCTTGCGCTGCTCACCGAGCTTGCGCAGGAAGTCGGGGTCGTCGTCCGGTGCCACGACACGACGACTGGGGGCGGTATCGACCCGGTCCGGCCCGAACGCACGCCACAGCAGCACGGCGATGGTGAGCGCACCGATCACCGCGAGCAGGTAGAGCATGGTCGCCACCTCCTTTGCCACGAGATTACCCGTGTCGTGGAGGTGCGCGTCGTCAGTGCCGGACGGGTTCGGTCGCCTCCGTGGTCAGCTGGGACAACAGCTGCTGCACCTCGGACTCGCGGAACCTGCGGTGGCCGCCCGGCGTGCGGATCGAGCCGATCCGGCCCGCGGTGGCCCAGCGGGTGACCGTTTTCGGGTCGACCCGGAACAGGTTCGCGACCTCGCCCGGCGTCAGCAGGCGTTCCCCCTGGTGTCCCTGCGTCACTGTCACGGCATCCTCCCCGATGGTGAACAGACGTACCGGACGCATGGTGGCACCCCACCCATCGGGTACTCGAACGCTTGGGTGATGGTAAAGAGGTAGTAAGGGACGAAGCGCGCGGTTCGGACATCCCGCCTTTCTTCCGGGCAGGCCCGTGGGCCTACCCTGTGACCGGTGGACGCTCTTGATCGCCAGATCATCGCCGCCCTGCGGGAGAACGGCCGGGCCACCTACGCCGACCTGGGCCGCAAGGTGGGCCTCTCGGCCTCCGCCGTGCACGAGCGGGTCGGCAAGCTCGAAGCCACCGGCGTCATCGTCGGCTACCACGCCGTGGTCGACCCGAGCGCCGTCGGCCTCGGCGTGACCGCGCTGGTCAGCATCCACCCCACCGACACCGCGGACGACGACGAGCTGGCCGTCGCACTGGCCGAGCTGGTCGAGGTCGAGTCGTGCTACCGGGTGGCGGGCGACGAGTCGTTCATCGTGAAGGTGCGGGTCGCCACGGTGGACGACCTGGAGCGCTCGCTCGGCCGGCTGCGGCGCATCCAGGGCGTCGCGCGCACGCGCACCACGGTCGTGCTGTCCACCCGGTTCGAGGGCCGTCCGAACACCGCGGCGGCCGGCCCCGCGGACGACGCGTAACCTGGTTGACGTGCACCTGGGTCGTGATGTGACGCTCTACGTCGGCGCGCGCCTCGGCATGGTCGCCGCGGTCACCGCGCTGCTCGTGCTCGTGAACGTGCCGCTGCTGGTCGCCCTCGCCGTGGGCGTGGTGGTGGCGCTGCCGCTGTCGCTGTTCGTGTTCAGCGGGTTGCGCACGCGGGTCGCGCAGGGCCTGGAGGAGAAGCAGGCCGTGCGGCGTGCCGAGCGCGAGAAGCTGCGCGCCCAGTTGCGCGGCGACGCCGCCTAGCCCGGCTACAGCACCAGCAGGATCGCCCCGCCGAGGTTCGCCAGCACCATCACGGCCAGCACGGCGCCGATGTTCGTGCTCTCGCGCAGCCGCAGGGCCAGTGCCAGCGGGCCGATCGGCAGCAGCACGGGCCTGCGCTCGCGCTTCGCGATGCGGGCCGCGCCGAACGCCACGCCGAGCGGGTTGAGGCCCAGTTCCCGCGCACCTCGACGTCGGCACGCCACTGCTCCAGGTAACGGTCCCGTAGGCCGCGGGGCAGTCCAGGTGCCTGCTCCGAGCGGCGGATCGGCACGGGATCTTCGCCCCGAATTGGCACGGTCCCCGGCCGCGACCGTGCCTACTGTTCGAGCCATGCAACGACGATTCCTCGGGAACACCGGGCTCGAGGTCAGCGAACTCGCGCTCGGCACCATGACCTTCGGCGACCAGACCGACGAGCCGACCGTCCACCGGGTCCTCGACGAGTTCACCGCCGCCGGCGGCACCTTCATCGACACCGCCGACGCGTACCAGTACGGCGGTTCCGAGCGGATCATCGGCAACTGGCTGAAGTCGCAGGACCGCGACGACCTGGTCATCGCGACCAAGGCGTACGGGGAGATGGCCGCCGGCGCACCGGTGAACGGCGCCGGCCGCAAGCACCTGGTGCGGGCCGTCGAGGCGAGCCTCAAGCGGCTCGGCACCGACTACATCGACCTGTACCAGATCCACGTCTTCGACGACGCCACACCGATCGAGGAGACGCTGTCCACCCTCGACCGGCTGGTCACCAGCGGCAAGGTGCGCTTCGTCGGTGCCAGCAACTACACCGGGTGGCAGTTGCAGAAGTCGATCGACCTCGCCCGGCAGCACGGGTGGGAGCCGTTCGTCAGCCTGCAACCGCTCTACAACCTGCTCGACCGCGACGCGGAACTCGAACTGCTGCCGATCTGCCGCAACGAGGGCCTCGGCCTGATCCCGTGGAGCCCGCTCGGCGGCGGTTGGCTGACCGGCAAGTACACCCGGGAGATGACCGAGGCCCCGGCAGGCACCAGGCTCGGCGATCGTCGGCTGTCGGTGGAGGACGAGGCGACCGAGGTCACCTGGCAGGTCGTGGAGGCGGTCTCGGCCGTCGCCGCCGAGGTCGGGAGGACACCGTCCCAGGTCGCCCTGCGTTGGCTGCTCGAACAGCCCGGGGTGACCAGCCCGATCATCGGGGTCCGGACGCCGGCCCAGCTCCGGGACAACCTCGGTGCCACCGGCTGGTCACTCGACGACGCCCACGTGCGGCGCCTGACCGAGGCCAGCAGCCGGCCGTTGCCCTACCCGTACGCCTTGCAGCGCCTCCCCCAGTTCGTGAGGCGTTCCCGCTGATCGTCACCGGACGGGCGGCGGCCCGTCCGGTCACCGCTCGAACGCGGCCACCGCGTCGTCGGCGAGGCGCTCCACCACGTCCCGCAGCTCCAGCGTCTCCAGCCAGTGCTCCGGGATGGCCTCGACACCGTCCCGCGCGCCCAGCAGGTTGCCGCACAGCGCACCGGTCGAGTCGCTGTCCCCGGAGTGGTTGACCGCGAGCAGCAGGCCGTCCGCGAGGTCGCGGGCGGCCAACGCGGTCAGCACCGCGATCGCCAGCGCCTCCTCGCCCACCCACCCGCCGCCCAACGTCGTCTCGATCACCTCGGGCGTCGGCCGCACACCGCCCACCCCCAGCTCCACGGCGAGGTCGAGTAGGGCCAGCTGCTCCTCGTGCCCGTCCCACCGGATCAGCTCGGCGCGGGCCACCTCGATCGCGGCGGGCAGCGCCACGCCCGCCAGCACCTGCTGCACCAGCACGGCCAGCACCCCCGCGGACAGGTAGCCGCTGGGGTGGCCGTGGGTCAGCGCGCCGGTCGCGGCGGCCAGGTCGAACACCTCGCGCACGTCGTCGGACCACAACGCCACCGGTGCCGCCCGCATCACCGCGCCGCAGCCCTTGGAGTCGTTGATCGGGGCGTCCACCGTGCCCGGCACGCCCGAGCGCAACGCGGTCAGGCACGTGTTGCCGGGCGCGCGCTGGTCGTGCAGCTCGGGCACGTCCAGCAGCCACCCGTCCGGTGTGACCTCCGGTCCGCCCTGCGTGCGCAGCCACCGCGCGTACGCCACGCGCACCTCGTGCACGGGGTCGCTGCCGCGCTTGCGGGCCAACAGCAGGCCCTCCAAGGTGAACAGGGTCATCTGGGTGTCGTCGGTGATCGCGCCGAGCCTGCCGTAGGCGGGCGCGTAGTCGGTGAGGCCCGCAGGCCCGAACCGGCCCCGGATGCGGTCGATCCGGTCGAACTCGATCGAACCGCCGAGCGCGTCGCCGACGGCGCCGGCGAGGAGGCTGCCGCGGAATGAGCCGCTCAGAAGTGAGTTCACGTCGCAGAAGTTATCGTGCCGGCGTGACCTCTTCGGTAGACCGATGCAGTTCCCGGACCCGGGAATGGGTGTGCGAGGCCGTCCGCATCATCGAAGCGGACGCCAACCGCAGCGCCGACACGCACCTGCTGCACTTCCCGCTCCCACCGGAGTGGGGCATCGACCTGTACTTGAAGGACGAGTCCACCCACCCCACCGGCTCGCTCAAGCACCGGCTCGCGCGATCGCTGTTCCTGTACGCCATCTGCAACGGCTGGGTCGTCGGCGGCACACCGGTGATCGAGGCGTCGTCCGGCTCGACCGCCGTGTCGGAGGCGTACTTCGCGCGGCTGCTGGGGTTGCCGTTCATCGCGGTGATGCCCCGGTCGACCAGCCAGGAGAAGGTGGCGCTGATCGAGCGCCAGGGCGGGCAGTGCCACTTCGTGGACGAGCCGGGCGCGATCTACGACGAGTCGCGGCGGCTGGCGGCGGAGCTGGGCGGGCACTTCATGGACCAGTTCACGCACGCCGAGCGGGCCACGGACTGGCGCGGCAACAACAACATCGCCGAGTCGGTGTTCCAGCAGATGGCGCTGGAGGCGGCGCCCGAGCCGGAGTGGGTCGTGGTCGGCGCGGGCACCGGCGGCACGAGCGCCACCATCGGCCGCTACATCCACTACCGCAAGCTGCACACCCGGCTGGCCGTGGTCGACCCGGAGCACTCGGTGTTCTTCGACGCGTGGTGCGACCGGGACCCGTCGTTGACCGGCACGCGGGGCTCGCGCATCGAGGGCATCGGCCGGCCGCGGGTGGAGCCGTCGTTCATCCCCGACGTGATCGACCGGATGTACAAGGTGCCGGACGCGGCGTCGGTGGCCACGATCCGGCACGTCGAGGACGTGCTGGGTCGGCGGGTCGGCGGGTCGACCGGCACGAACCTGTGGGGCGCGTTCCAGTTGATCGCGGAGATGCGGGCGTCGCGGCTGCGCGGGAGCGTGGTGACGTTGCTGTGCGACGGCGGAGAGCGTTACGGGCACACGTACTACGACGACGAGTGGGTGGCCGCGCAGGGCATGGACCTGGCGCCGCACCTGGCCACGCTGAAGAGGTTCCGCTCGACCGGTATGTGGGGTCGGTGAATCCTGATTTCATGGGAACGCGCGGCGCCCGCGGTGCGTCGCAGCGGGGATCGGCGCGTGGGAAGGGGTGTGCGGTGAGCGCGTGGCGGACGGCGGAGGTGCTCACGGCGGAGGACGTGCTGGCCAGGTCGGTCGCCGACGCCGACAAGGCGATGCGCGAGGCGGCGAAGCTGCGCTACCCGCAGCGCGAGCCGTCTGCCGACGACGTGCGGCGGGTGATGCAGTACGCGAAGTCGAACGCGGCGTCGCCGGAACTGCAGGCGTTGCAGCGCCGGATCGCGGGCGGCTACCTGAGCTGGCGCCAAGTCCTCATGGGCGAAGCCGCCGACGACCGCGGCGTGAAGGCGGCCCTGGAAGCGGACCGCGAAGCCCTGTCCGCCCTGTGCCGCGGCGAGGAACCACGCGTCGACCCGCCGAAGCCCGCGCCGCGCGACGACGACGAGCCGATCTCGTTCACCGAGGACGCCTGGTAGGCAGCCTCAGCCCAGCACCAGCGCGACCGGCACGGCGATGCCCCACACCAGCATCGCCAGGCCCGTGTCACGCAGCACGGGGATCAGGTCGCGGCCCTTGCTGCCGTTCAGCACCCGCCGCGCGCCGAGGACCACCAGCGGCAGCGCCAGGAAACCGATGAGCGCCAACGGCACGCGCAGGCCGATCACCAGCGTGATCAGGAACGGGATCGTGACCAGGGCCAGGTACAGCCGCCGCGAGTCGCGGTCGCCCAGGGTCGAGGCCAGGGTCCGCTTGCCCGCCCGGACGTCGGTCGGGATGTCGCGCAGGCTGTTCGCGATCATCACGCCGGTCGAGAACGTGCCCATCGCGACCGCGCCACCGATGCCGATGCCGGTGACCTCACCGGTCAGCACGTACAGCGTGCCGAGCACCGCCGCCGGCCCGAAGAACACGAACACCGCCAGCTCGCCCAGTCCCGCGTACCCGTACGGCTTGCGGCCACCGGTGTAGAACCACGCCGCCCCGATGCACACCGCGCCGAACGCCACCATCCAGTACCGGCCGGACAGCACCACCAGCACCAAGCCCGCCACCGCGGCCACGCCCAACGCCGCGAACGCCGCCGTGCGCACCGCCTTCGGGTTGGCCGCACCCGAGCCGACGAGCCGGAACGGGCCCACCCGGTTGGTGTCCGTGCCGCGGATGCCGTCGGAGTAGTCGTTGGCGTAGTTCACGCCGACCTGCAGCGCCACCGACACCACGAGCGCCAGGACGGCCCAGACGAGGGTGAAGCCGTCGATGTGGTGCGCGGCGCCCGCGCCGACCAGCACCGGCGCGATCGAGTTCGGCAGCGTGCGGGGGCGGGTCCCCGATACCCACTGGGCGACTGTGGCCATGTCGGACATCCTCCGACATGGGGCACGGGGACCCGCTCCCGGGTGGCCGCGTGATCAGCAGGCGGTGGCGCCCGACACGCCGGACACGTACGCCCGCGCGACGTACTTGCCCGCCGCGATCCGGTACCAGATGTTCGACGTGCCCTGCGAGCCCGTCACCGACTGGCCGGTGACCTGGCACTCGACCCGCACCTGCGCGTAGTTCGCGGCCAGGCCGACCTGGGATGCGGTCGACGTCGCCCCGCTGCGCACGTTCAGCGGGCCGCCCGAGGTCCGGACGAAGCCGGCCGGGCCCGACCCGGTCCACTGGTAGGTCACGGTGACCCAGGCGTTGTCGGTCAGCTTCAGGCCGTCCCAGAACGTGCCGTCGGCCAGGTCGATGCCCGCCGGGTTGGCCACGGTGCGGCCGAACTGGTCCTTGCCGCCGTTGTAGCCGTCCTGGTACGCGGCCTGCGCCTCCGGCTTGCCCTGCGGCAGGTCCTTCCACATCTCCCGGGTGGCCGACGGGTTCCAGTAGTCGTCCTTGGTGTTCCACGGGCCGACGTCCCACACCGGAGCCCACTCGCACCGGCCGTTGGACGCGCACACCCGCACGCTGTACGTGCCGGTGCCCTTGGCGGACAGGCCGCGCCGCGACGGCAGGGCGACGAAGTGGTCGCGGGCGACGATCACGTGCCCGTTCGCGGTGGTGCCGCCGACCAGGCCCTCGCGGGTCGCGAAGATCCGGTAGGACCGGCCCGCGGCCTGCGCGCCGACGTCCGACGCGGCGGGCGCGGTGAACGCCCGCAGGTCGAGCCGGCTCACCTCGGGCGAGGCCTGCTCCGCCGTCATCGCCAACCGGACCTGCACGGTGGTGACCGAGGTCGGCAGCACGGCGGGCGCGTCGGGCCGCGCCTCGACCCACTCGGTCCACTGCTCGTCGCCCAGCGCGCCGCGCACGTCGACGGCGACTTCGGCGCCTGCCGGGACGGCGCTCTTCACGGTCGCGGCGACGGCGTTGACCGGCGCGTCGAACGTGCGCGGTTCGAGCTGCAGGAACCCGGTGCGGATGGCGGCCCGCGCGCTGGCGGGCGTCGGTGCGGCACGGTCGAGCCGGATCGTGCCGTGGTGCGAGGTGACGCCGTTGTCGTCGGCGTCCACGGTGGTGAGGTCGGCCGTCCACTCGCGGTCACCCTCGGCGGCGGCGGGCGCCACCAGACCGGCGGTCAGGACGGTGGCGACGGCGAGCGGTATCAGGTAGCGCCTGGTCATCGCAGCACTCCTCGTCCGGACGCGGCGGTGCGGAGGTGACCGCGGCAGGGCCGCACGCGTCTCGGCGCTGCCGAGCCAATCGCCTGGCGTGGTTAGCTGTCAACCAACAAGGTTGCTAACAAGACAGAAACTCACCCAAACGAGCTAGCGACCGCCTTCCGATCCACCTTGCCCGGTCCGCGCAGGGGCAGTTCCGTCACGAAAACGACCCGCTTCGGCATGGCGAACCGCCCCACCACCTCGCCGACCGCCGCGCACAGCTCGTCCGCGTCGGGCGGGTCACCAGGATCTTCGGGCACGACGGCCGCGGCCACCAGTTGACCCCACTCCGGATCGGCCAGCCCCACCACGCACGCCTCCCGCACGCCGGGCTGCGCCGTCAGCGCGCGTTCGACCCGGGAGGGCGCGATGTTCTCGCCACCGCTGATGATCACGTCGTCGGCACGCCCCAGCACCTCCAGCGTCCCGTCGGCCCGGATGCGCCCCAGGTCACCGGTGCGGAACCACTCGCCGAACGGCTCGCCGCCCCGGTAGCCCAGCGCCAGCACGGGCCCACCGACCTCGATCCGGCCGTCGGCCAGCCGCACGCGCACGCCGGCCAGCGGCAGCCCGTCGTAGACGCACCCGCCGGACGTCTCGCTCATGCCGTACGTGGTGACGACCCGCACCCCGAGCATCCGCGCCCGTTCCAGCACGGCGGGCGGAGTGGCGGCACCGCCGATCAGCACGGCGTCGAACTGCCGCACCGCCGCCAGCCCCGGGCCTTCGGTGGCGACCAGACGGGCCAGCTGCGTCGGTACCAGCGCGGTGTAGTGCGGACCGGGCTTGGCCAGCACCGGACGGGCTGCCACCGCGAAGTCGGACGCGCGGAAACCGGGGGCGAGGTCCATCACACCGGGCTCGGTGCCCGCCACGACCGATCGCACCAGCACCTGGATGCCCGCGATGTGCGTGGTCGGCAGGGCGAGCAGCCACGTGCCGGGCCCGCCGAGGCGGGCGTGGGTCAGCTCGGCGGACGTGGTGAGCGCGTCCGCGCCGAGCAGCACGGTCTTCGGCTCGCCCGTGGAGCCCGACGTCGTGACCGCGAGCGCGGCCGCGGTCTCCCAGCCCCGCAACGGCGCGTGGTCGCCGTCCTGGGCCGACACCAACCCTTCGCCGCTCAACGCGGCGCGCACCTGGTCGAGGGTGATCATGATCAGTAGTAGTAGGGGTAGTCGGACCAGTTCGGCGGGCGCTTCTCCAGGAAGGCGTCCCGGCCTTCCACGGCCTCGTCGGTCATGTACGCCAGGCGCGTGGTCTCGCCCGCGAAGATCTGCTGCCCGACCAGGCCGTCGTCGATCAGGTTGAACGCGTACTTCAGCATCCGCTGCGCGGTCGGCGACTTGCCGTTGATCTCCCTGGCCCACTCCAGCGCCGTCGACTCCAGCTCGGCGTGCGGCACGACCGCGTTCACCGCGCCCATCTTGTGCATGTCCTCGGCGGTGTAGGCGCGGCCGAGGAAGAAGATCTCGCGGGCGAACTTCTGGCCGACCTGCCGGGCCAGGTACGCCGAGCCGTAGCCGCCGTCGAAGCTGCCGACGTCGGCGTCGGTCTGCTTGAACCTCGCGTGCTCGGCGCTGGCGAGCGTGAGGTCGCACACCACGTGCAGGCTGTGCCCGCCGCCGGCCGCCCACCCCGGGACGACCGCGATCACGACCTTCGGCATGAACCGGATCAGCCGCTGGCACTCCAGGATGTGCAGCCTGCCCGCCCGTGCCGGGTCGACGGTGTCCGCCGTCTCACCCGACGCGTACTGGTAGCCGCTGCGCCCGCGGATGCGCTGGTCGCCGCCCGAGCAGAAGGCCCAGCCGCCGTCGCGCGGCGACGGGCCGTTGCCGGTGAGCAGGACGCAGCCGACGTCCGAGCTCATCCGGGCGTGGTCCAGCGCGCGGTACAGCTCGTCGACCGTGTGCGGCCGGAACGCGTTGCGCACCTCGGGCCGGTTGAACGCGATGCGCACCGTGCCCTGGTCGACCGCGCGGTGGTAGGTGATGTCGGTGAAGTCGAACCCCTCGACCCGCTTCCAGCGGGTGGGGTCGAACAGCTCGGAAACGTCCTGATCTGCCACGGCTAGGGACAATAGGCCCGTGCGGCGGCTGAGAGCGGGACCGGTCCGGCTCAGCGCGTGGAATCACCTGGTCGCGGGCTGAGCGACAATGTCGGGGTGAACCCGTCCACCGCGCAGGCCAGGGTGCTCGTCGACGAGCTGATCCGCAACGACGTCCGGCACGTCGTGCTGAGCCCCGGATCGCGCAACGCCCCGCTGTCGTTCGCCCTGTCCGAGGCGGCGGCGGCCGGACGCCTCACCCTGCACGTCCGCGTGGACGAGCGCACCGCCGGTTTCCTCGCCCTCGGCCTGGCCAAGGGCAGCGGTGAGGTCACCGCCGTCACCTGCACGTCCGGCACCGCCGTGGCGAACCTGCACCCGGCGATGCTGGAGGCCGGGCACTCGGGCGTGCCGGTGATCGCGGTCACCGCCGACCGCCCGGTCGAGCTTTACCGCACCGGTGCCAGCCAGACCGTGGACCAGCAGCGCATCTTCGGCACGGACACCCTCCAGTTCCCCATCGCCGAGCGCCGGGACAACCAGAACGGCCTGTGGCGCTCCCTGGTGTGCCGCGCCGTCGCCACCGCCCGCGAGCACGGCCCGGTGCACGTCAACGTGCCGTTCCGCGAGCCGCTGGTGCCCGACGGCCGGCCCGACGACTGGCCCGAGAGCCTGGACGGCCGCCCGTTCGACATGCCGTGGACCCGCACGGCCCACCGCACGACCACCTCGACGCACGCCGCCGACCACCTCGGCCCGCGCACCCTGGTGATCGTCGGCGACACCGACCACGACCTCTCCGACCTGGCCGAACGCGCGGGCTGGCCGGTGATCGCGGAGCCGACCGGGCACGGCCTGCGCCACGGCGCGCTGCTGCTCAACGCGGGCGACCTGCCCGAGCACCTCAAGCCGCGGTCGCTGGTGGTCGTCGGCCGCGCCACGCTCTCCCGGGGTGTGCTCAAGCTCATCGCGCAGACCCCGGTCGTGCACGTGCTGTCCGACGAGCTCGACTGGCCGGACCCGCAGTTCACCGCCACGCACACGTCCACCGACCTGGTGCTGGGCGAGCACGACGTGGACGACGACTGGCTCACCGCCTGGCAGCACGCGGACAAGGCGGTCGCCGACGTGGTGGACGACCTGCTGGCGAAGCAGCCGTGGCCGACCGGCCTGCACGTGGCCCGTGACCTGGTCGCCGCACTGCCGCCGGGCGCGAACCTGTTCCTCGGCTCGTCCAACCCGGTGCGCGACGTCGACCTGGTCGCCGCGCCGCGCCGCGACGTGCGCACCTACGCCAACCGGGGCGTGGCGGGCATCGACGGCAGCATCTCCACCGCCGCGGGGATCGCGTTGACCGAGGGCCCGACCTACGCGCTGATCGGCGACCTGACGTTCTTGCACGACGCGAACGGCCTGCTCATCGGCCCAGGTGAGCCGCGACCCGACCTGACGGTCGTCGTGCTCAACGACGACGGCGGCGGCATCTTCGCGTTGCTGGAGCAGGGCGCGAAGGAGCACGAGCAGACTTTCGAGCGCGTTTTCGGCACGCCGCACGGCGTGGACCTGAAGGCGCTGTGCGCGGCGCACCACGTGCCGCACACCGAAGCGCGCACGCCGGGGGAGTTGCGGCAGGCGCTGGAACTGCCGAGCGGAATCCGCGTGGTGGAGATCCGGGCGGAACGGCGCGAACTGCGCGATCTGCACGCCCGGTTGAAAGCCGCCGTCTCGACGTCATTCCACTAGGCGAATCCTACTCACGGGGGTACAGCCCGCCGTGGGCCGAGACTAGCTTCGCCGCATGTCCCTGAGAGCGAAGCTGACCCTCGGTACCGCCGCCGCGGCGTCCGTGCTCCTGCTCGCCGGCACGGCGACGGCGGCCCAGCCCGGAGCGCCGGGCATCGGCGACCCGTACTACCCGAACGCGGGCAACGGCGGGTACGACGTCGCCCACTACGACATCAGGCTCAACTACCAGCCGGCCACCGACAACCTGTCCGGCACCACCACGATCCTGGCCAAGACCACCCAGGATTTGAGCCGGTTCAACCTCGACTTCCTGCTGAAGGTCAGCTCGGTCCGGGTCAACAACAAGGTCGCCGCGTTCACGCAGTCCGGCGGCGAACTCGTGGTCGACCCGCGCGGCACGCTGCGCAAGGGTTCCGACGTGACGGTCGTCGTCACCTACTCCGACGTGCCCTCGACCTACGCGGTGGACGGCTACACGTCCTGGAAGCGGACCCCGGACGGCGCGCTGGCGATCGACCAGCCCGACATCGCGCCGTGGTGGTTCCCGAGCAACAACCACCCGACCGACAAGGCGAAGTTCGACATCTCGGTGGCCGTGCCGACCGGCGTCGAGGTGATCTCCAACGGCACGTTCGGCGGCACGGTCCAGCAGATCAACGGCTGGACCCGCTGGCGCTACCGCAGCGCGCAGCCCATGGCGACGTACCTGGCGTTCGTCGCGATCGGCCAGTTCGAGATCCGCCAGTCGACCGCGCCGAACGGCCAGCCGGTGCTCAACGCCTACTCGGAGCGGCTCGGCGCGGACTACGGCGCGGCCGTGGCCAGCATCGAGCGCACGCCCGAGGTGACGGAGTTCCTGGAGTCCCAGTTCGGGCCCTACCCGTTCGAGGCGCAGGGCGGCGTGGCGACGCCGGGCATCGGCTTCGCCCTGGAGAACCAGACCCGGTCGACCTACGACACCGCGTTCTTCCGGCGCGGCTCGAACACCTACGTGGTGGCGCACGAGGTCGCGCACCAGTGGTTCGGTGATTCCGTATCGGTGCAGGGCTGGCAGGACATCTGGCTGAACGAGGGCTTCGCGAGCTACGCGGAGTGGCTGTGGTCCGAGCACGTCGGCGAGGGCACCGCCCAGGAGAACTCGGACTACGTCTACGGCCTGTACCCGGCCGACAGCCCGTTCTGGCAGGTGCTGCCCGGCAACCCGGGCGCGGCCAACCAGTTCCACGGCGCCGTTTACGACCGGGGTGCGCTGACCGTGCACGCGTTGCGCGGCGAGATCGGCGACGAGGTGTTCTTCCGGCTGCTGCAGGAGTGGCCCGCCGCCAAGCGCAACGGCAACGCGTCGACGGACGAGTTCATCGCGTTCGCGGAGAAGCTGTCCGGCAAGCAACTGGACGAGCTGTTCCAGACCTGGCTGTTCACGCCGGGCAAGCCGGCCGTCGCACCGGGCGCGGCGGGTTTCACGGCGCGTGCGGCGACCGTGACCGAGCCGAAGTCGTTCAAGAAGATCCACGAGACGCGGGAGCTGCTCGCGGGTCACCAGCACTGAGCAAGTCGAACGTCACACGCGGGGCCGCCCTCGACCCGGGGGCGGCCCCGCGTGCGTCCACCTTTCAAGCCTCGCCCGAGCGCAACCTGCGCAACGCTTCCGTGCTCATCCGGCTCAGGTTCTCCAGGCCCCGCTGGGTGAAGATCAGCTCCAGGGCGAAGGAACGCTTGCCGCCGAACTTGAACTGGGCCTCCCCTTCCTCCGCGTCCAACTCGCAGACGATGTCGCAATCGTCATCGACCTTCACCCACGCCTCGACGTCGGTACCGCTCGCACTGATCACGGGCACCTCCCGGTCTTACTGTCCGTTGCCATCCGTTACTATCCGTGTGAGCGAGATGCTAGGGGGAAAGTTCCCCTTAGGCACTCGCTCGATCGGGTAGATCCTCATCGGAGGCCGGGGTCATGCGTGCTCGTCAGACGTTGGAGCGGCGGCAGCTCGGCCTGTCGCTGAGGCGTTACCGCACCCTGCGCAGCGCTTCCCAGGCCGAGGTCGCCGCGATCACCGGGGTGAGCGATTCGCGGATCAGCAAGGTCGAGGACGGCACCGCCACGCTCACCACCGATCAGCTCGCGCAGGCCCTCGACTTCCTCGACGTGCACGGCGCCGAACGCGAGACCGTCCTCGAACTCGGGGCGCGGGCGCGCAAACGGCTACGGCGCAGCGCGAAGGACGTGCAGCCGTACACCGACACGCTCCCCGGCTCGTTCCAACGGCTCGCCGACATGGAAGCGGACGCCACGGCGATCTGCTGGTACGAGCCCGGAGTGGTGCCCGGCCTTCTCCAATCTCCCGGTTACATCCGTGCGGTGATCGCGTCGTGCGACGGCGTGTTCTGGGAGCCGTCAGAGGACGAGATCGAGAGCCGCTACATCTTCCGCCGCCAGAGGCAGATCACGAGCTTGGAGACGGACCCACCGAAGAAGCTGGAATTCGTGTTCACCGAAGTCGCACTGGATTGCGGCGAGGGTGGTGCGGACGTCCAGCGGGAACAGCTCGAACACCTCCTCTACCTGGCCAAGCAGTATCCGGACATCACCATGCAGGTGTTGCGGTCAGGCGGCCTGAGCAACCCGGTGCCCAGCGCCGGGGTGATCGTGCTGGACTTCGACGGCACCGCGCCCACAGTCGCGTTCACCCCGACCGTGTACGGGCCGTCCACCTACTTCGATGACGCGAGCGACACGGCGAAACTCTTGCGCGCCTTCAGGAAACTCCAGGTACTGGCCCGTGATCACGCCGATACCATGAAGTTGATCCGCCGGAAGCTACAGGAGGACTAGCCATGTCGAATTCCCTGCGTGACACCGGTTGGTTCAAGAGCAGCCGCAGCGCGGGCGCCAACGACGCGTGCGTGGAGTGCCGCATCACCGCCGACCACGGTGTCGGTGTCCGCGATTCCAAGAACCCAGCCGGCGGGACGTTGTGGGTGGGTTCGGCGGCGTGGTCGGGCTTCCTCGCGGGTGTGAAGAACCGGTAGCGACAGCGGGGTGGGGTGGCCTGTCGACCACGCCACCCCGTCTCACTCGCTGTCGAAGTGGTCCAGGCTGGCCGGGTAGTGGGGCAGGCGATCCTTCCTGCCCTGTGGGGTTTCCTTCGGTGCGGGCCAGGTGGTGCCGATGTCGCCGAGGTAGGTCCTGGAGGCGAGCCTGCCCGCCAGAATGCGATCGAGGAGGTCGTCCTGCGCGGGCTCCAGTTCGGTCAGCCGCGTGAGCACCGTCAACAGGTCCACGAACTCCCGTGTCCACTCCGTGGGCCACTGATCCACGTGCATCTCGTCCAGCGGACTGGTCTTCTTGCCGCCCGGAGTGGCCTTGCGGTAGTCGAACCAGGACTTCACCACCGGGCGTCCGCCGACCTCGTAGTTCCAGACTTCCGGTCGCACCGGTCCCCACACGCCGTCACCCAGCGCGCCCTCCTGCCGGTCTTCGTCATACGTGCGCGTCGTCGGCATGGCGGTGATCGGCTTGAGCGACAACGGCTGTCGCTCGTCGCCGGCCGGGTATCGGACGTTGCCCTGCGGACGGCCTTGGTCCGGATCGGCGAACACCTCGCCGTAGGTATGTAGCCAGACGACCTGCTTGCCCAGTTCCACCGCCTCGCGCCACAGGTCCGGCTCCAGCGTGATGGGCACCCGGATGCCCGGCGTGGTCAGCTCGTCGGCGAACCGCGTGGTGAAGCCGGGGTGCGCCACCACCGCCGCGATGTAGGCCACCAAGTCTTCGACCGTGATGCGGGTGTCGAGGTCAAGCACCTCCGACAACCCCTTGGCCAAGCCGCGAGCCAGATTGCCCGACCCGTCCGGGTGCAGCATGGGCAACGCCCGCCCACCCCGATTGTTGAAGTGGTCCATGTCCGGGATCAGTGAGGTGAACAGCAGTCCTGGCCCGGTGCTGATGATTTTGGAATGCTGTTCGATCACGAACACCTGACCTGGTACCCGAGCGGCCCACAGCGGTGGTGATGGACGATGGATCAGCCTGTTGTCGGGGATGATCCATTGCCTGTCGAAGGATCTATAACCCACGCGGGCCGATGTCGGCAGTGTTCCGCGTTCTCGCGCGAAGGGTTCGGTGCGAGAGGAAGTGTCTGTTCCTGGCAAAGGTGGCTTCTTCAAGTCGAGGCTCGCTGACTCGCTTTCCTTGAACAGGGTGCGTTTGGTTTCCAGGTCGTTCTCGTTGACCAGGCGTTGCCAGCGGGCTTCGAGGATGCTGGGGTGCGGCGCGTAGACCCAGGTCCGGTTGGGCTTCACGCCCGGTGCGGTCCAGGGCATCAGGTCGTCCATCGAGGGCCAGTCGTCCCACGCGCCTTCGGCGGCGGGAGTGAACCCCTCCTGCCACCCGGTGCGGGCGTCTCGCCAGCCCTCGCCGTCAAGGTCGAGCGCAGCCAGAGCGCGGTACTTGTCCTGGCGTCGTCCGGAGATGGTGGTGTACCGGATGCGGGAGGGCGTGTTGGTGTCGTTGTCGACGGCACGGACGAAAATGCCGATGGCGAGCGGCTGCTGCACACCGGGGAAGATTCGGGTGGGCACGTCGGGGCGTTGACCCTCCGGGCTGACGTTGATGATCCAGCCCTCGGAAGTGTTGCGGCGCAAATATTCGCGCATCCCCTTGAATCCTGGACCACGCAGGTAGCCACTGGTCGTGATGAAGCAGACGATCCCCGGACTTTCGGGGCCGTGCGCATCGAACACCTTCCACGTGGCCCAACGCCAGAAGTAGATGTAGAGGTTCTTGAGGACGTACTCGGCCAGCCCGTTGCCGGGCGCGCGGAACCGGTCCAGTTCGTTCGGCCTCTTGCCGCTCTTCTTCGATCCGCTCTCGTCGCCCTTCTCGATCCAGCCACCGTCGTCCTTCGCCCGCTCGCGGTAGGGCGGGTTGCCGATCACCACGGTGACCGGCACGTGGGCCTTGACCAGGTTCGCCTGGATGCGTGACTCGGAGATCGTGCCTAGGCCGGCGCCGAGCTGTTCGACCTGTGCGTGGGGGTCGTCCAGGGTGTTGGTGACGAACAACGGCAGGCCGTCCGCCGGCGGTTGGGTGCCGTACTTGCGCAGCAGGTCGGTCAGCCGCAGTTCGGCTACCGCGTACGGGCCCATCTGCATCTCGAAGCCGGTGATCTGCCGCGCGAGCGACTCGACGGCGTAGCGCTGAGCCCCGGGGACTGCTCCCTGGCCGTCCGCCGAGGCAGCCTCTCGCGCCTGCTCGGCGACCCGTTCCACGATGGTGTGCAGGTAGGTCCCGGTGCCCATCGCCGGGTCGACGGTGCGCACACCTTGATCGGCGAAGCCTTTCGTCTTGCCCAGGCGGGTGCGCAGCACGTCCTCCGTGAGGCGGACCATCTCCTCCACCACCTGGTGAGGCGTGTAGTAGGAGCCAGACCGTTGCCGTGCGTCCGGGTCGTACACCTCAAGGAAGTACTCGTACAAGTGCAGGTAGTTGTCGAGTTTGCGCTCGCGGATCCGCTCCCAGTCGACCACGCCCACCAAGCGGACCAGTAAATCCAGCGTGACCTTGAAATCGGCGGCCACGACATCGGTGAGCAGTTGCAACGCCCGACCCATCAGCGAGTGGCCTTCACCTCCCAGACGGCGACCGATCTCGTGCAGGGTCGTCTCGTGCAGGTCGATGCCCTCTGTCCGGGCGAGCAGGAGGGCGAACGTCACGGTCTGTGCGTAGCCATCCGCGAAATCGTCGTCCGGCGCCTGGGGGAAGAGCAGTCGCCGCCAGTCGGTCGCCAGGCCGTGGAACGGTTGAAGTCGCTCCGGCGCGCCTCCGCGAATCTTCTCGCGCTCCAGGGCGAGCTGGTCCAGTACCTCGTTCTTCAACAGTCGGGTCAGCGGCGGGATCGCCTTCACCAGCGCGGGGATCGAGGTGATCGGCGCGGGCCTCCACTGCAGGAACCCACGCAGCAGCAGTTCGAAGTCACCGTTGCCCACCGCGAGCTTGCTGCCGGCGGACTCCAGCGGGCCGCCGGTCAGCGTCACCGGTTCGCCCACCGGTTCGCCGTCGTGCCACCGCCGCCATTCCGTGCCGTTGGTGTAGATCAGGTTCGGCAGGTCCCGCTGGCGTTCCCATTGGACGAGGTCATGACCTCGGAAGGTTGCCGGGTCGACGGTATGGCCAGGCGCTTTGACCTCGACATAGCCGGTGATCGCGCCGTTGACGCCGATCGCGTAGTCGGGCCGGACCCGGCGTTCGGCATCGTGTACCTCGTCGTGCGGCACCACCCGCAGGCCGAATCGCTCGCCGGTGACTCTCAGCAGAGCCTCGATCGGTGCGCGGATCGCGGCCTCGCGTTCACCCGGTCCGGCCAGTTTCGCCTTGCACGCCTCACCGAAATCGGCGACTGCGGTGAGCAGCCACCCCGGAACGTTGGCCGACGTCATCCACACCCCTTATCGAACACGTGATCACCAGAACGTACTCGGCAGCACCGACAATGTCTGGTCGATCACCGTCCGCGTTACGTGGTGACGGTCGTGGGGAGAGGTCACGCGCCTTCGAGGGCTTCCCGAAAGGGCAGCATCTTGGCGTGCGCCTCGTGGACCTCGGAGTCCGGGTCGGATTCGGCGACCAGTCCACAGCCGGCGAACAGGCGGGCGGTGCGGCCGTCGACCTGGGCGCAGCGCAGTGCGATGCCCAGCTCCCCGTCGCCGTTGCCGTCGATCCAGCCGACCGGTCCGGCGTAGCGGCCCCGGTCCATGCCCTCCAGTTCCTCGATCATGGCGATGGCGTCCGCGCGGGGCGTGCCGCCGACGGCCGCCGTGGGGTGCAGGGCCTCGCCGAGCGCCAGCAACGACGGCGTGCCGCTGAGCGTGCCGATGACGTCGCTGGACAGGTGCGAGACGTTCGGCAGCCGCAGCACCGACGGCCCGTCGACCGACATCGTGTCGCAGAACGGCCGCAGGGTCTCCACCAGCGACGTCACCGCGTACTCGTGCTCGTCGCGGTTCTTGCCCGACGACAGCAGTGCGGCGGCCAGCTCGTCGTCGGACATCCCGTCGTGCGGCCACGTGGTGCCCGCGAGCACCCGTGAGTCGACCACGGACCCGCTGCGGCGCAGCAGCAGTTCGGGCGTGGCGCCGATCAGGCCGTCCACGGCGTACACCCAGCACTCGGGGTACCGGCGGGCCAAGCCCTGGAGCACGAACCGGTGGTCGATGTCGGTGTCCGCGACCGCCAGCAGGTCGTGTGCGAGCACGACCTTGTCCAGCTCGCCGTCGCGCATCCGCTCGACCGCCGCGCGCACCGCCTCCCGGTACCCGGTGACGGACACCTGCCCGTCGCTGTAGCGGACCTCCGCCGGCTTGCGCACCGGCTCGACCCGGCGCTTGCCGCTGTCGCCGATCGTGGTCAGCCAGGCGTGCCCGTTGCGCCGGCCCATCACCACCTCCGGCACCACGAGCACCGAGCGGCCGGGCCGGTCGGAGAACGCCATGCTGACGAACGCCACCGGTCCCGTGCCCGGCACGCCGACCTCGTCCTCGACTTCGAGGTCCTCGGTGAACTCGCGCCACCAGCGGTCGGCGGCGGCGAACCGGTCCGGGCCCGACACCTCGAACCGGGCCGCCTCACCCCACCCGACCAGGCCCGTCCCGTCCCGCACCCAGCTCAGCGCACCGGTCGGCGCGGGGAGCCTGCCCAGCAGGTTGTCGCCCATGACGCGCCTGGTGTGCGCGCGCAGCCGTTGACGGGTCCGCGAGGCAGGAGCTGAGGTCACGGCGTCGAGGGTATGGACTCGTCGCTGAGATCCGGAGCGGAGGCCGTCCTAGACTCCTCAGCTGTGGCGGACGACGCAGTGCGGACAGGTGCCCTCCCGAGGGCTCGGCTCCTGGTCAGCCGGTCGTTGGTGGTGTTCGGCGCGGTGGTGACGCTGATCGGCGTGATCCTGCTCGCGGCGTGCTGGCGCGACGACCTGATGATCGAGGAGCGGCTGGGCAAGGCGACCGCCGAGGTGGTGTCCGTCTCGTTCCAGCGCACGGTGGTGCGCTTCGCCACGCCCGACGGCGCCGTGCACAGCCCGTCGCAGGGCCTGCTGTACCCGGAAGGGCTGGAGCCCGGTCAGCTCGTGCGCATCGAGTACGACACGGCCGACCCGGAGGTGGCCCGGGTCGCCGGGCGCACGGCCGTGCTCGCGTTGCTGCCGATCGGCACCTTCCTGCTCGCCGTGTGGGCAGTGCTGGTGCCGCTGGTGTGGCTCGTGCGGAAGGGCTTGCCCAGCAGGATCAGGCTCAGCAGGAGCAGGTCCAGCGGGTTGTGACAGTTCTGCCGTAAATCGGTCTCCAGGTGTAACATCGGGGCATGGACCTGGAGGCTCAGTTCGAGCGCACCGTCGCGGCCGAGCAGCGCGTCGAGCCGCGTGACTGGATGCCCGACGGCTACCGGAAGACGTTGATCCGGCAGATCGCGCAGCACGCGCACTCCGAGATCATCGGCATGCAGCCCGAGGGCAACTGGATCAGCCGCGCGCCGTCGCTGCGCCGCAAGGCGATCCTGCTGGCCAAGGTCCAGGACGAGGCCGGGCACGGGCTGTACCTGTACGCCGCGACCGAGACGCTGGGCGCGGACCGGGGCGAGCTGACCGAGAAGCTGATCTCGGGCAGGCAGAAGTACTCCTCGATCTTCAACTACCCGACGCTGTCCTACGCCGACGTCGGCGTGATCGGCTGGCTCGTGGACGGCGCCGCGATCTGCAACCAGGTGCCGCTGTGCCGCACGTCCTACGGGCCGTACGCGCGGGCGATGATTCGGATCTGCAAGGAGGAGTCCTTCCACCAGCGGCAGGGCTACGAGCTGCTGCTGACGATGATGTCCGGCACCGACGCCCAGCGCGCCATGGTGCAGGAGTCGGTGAACCGCTGGTGGTGGCCGTCGCTGATGATGTTCGGCCCGCCGGACGCCGAGTCGTCCAACACCGAGCAGTCGATGAAGTGGCGGATCAAGCGCAACACCAACGACGAGCTGCGGCAGAAGTTCGTGGACATGACCGTGCCGCAGGCGGAGAAGCTGGGCGTGACGCTGCCCGACCCGGAGCTGAAGTGGAACCCCGAGCGCGGGCACCACGACTTCGGCCGGCCGGACTGGGACGAGTTCTGGCAGGTCGTCGGCGGAAACGGGCCGACGAACGCGCAGCGCGTCGCGCACCGGCGCAAGGCGCACGAGGACGGCGAGTGGGTGCGTGCTGCCGCCGCGGCGCACGCTGCGAAGCACGTGGCTCGGGAGGGTGTGGCATGAGTGCGTCGTGGCCCCTGTGGGAAGTGTTCGTGCGCGGCAAGCGCGGGTTGAACCACGTGCACGTCGGGTCGCTGCACGCGCCGGACGCCGAGATGGCCGTCCGCAACGCGCGTGACGTCTACACCCGGCGCAACGAGGGCGTGTCGATCTGGGTGGTGCCCGCAGCGGCGATCACCGCGTCGTCGCCGGACGAGAAGGACCCGTTCTTCGAGCCCAGCGGGGACAAGGTCTACCGGCACCCGACGTTCTACGAGATCCCCGAGGACGTGCCGCACCTATGAGCTTCGACAACGCTTACGAAGCCCTGATCGACGGGCACGAGGACGCGCACTGGGCGTTCGGCACCGGGTTCTCCGAGGCGCTGGCCGGGGTGGACCGCGAGGTGCCCGACGTCGACCGCGCCGACCTGACCGCGTACTGCCTGATGCTCGGCGACGACGCACTGGTCATGTCGCAGCGGCTGGCCGAGTGGTGTTCCCGCGCGCCGGAGCTGGAGGAGGACGTCGCGCTGGCCAACATCGCGCTCGACCTGCTCGGCCAGGCCCGGATGCTGCTGACCCGCGCCGGCGAGGTCGAGGGCGCGGGCCGGGACGAGGACGCGTTGGCCTACCTGCGCGACGAGCGCGACTTCCGCAACGTGCACCTGGCGGAGATCGAGTGCGGCCCGTTCGCGGGCGGTGACTTCGGCACCACCATGGCCCGCCTGCTGGTGTTCTCGTCGTGGAAGCTCGCGCAGTACTCGCGGCTGCGGGCGAGCGCCGACCCGGTGCTGGCGGCGGTGGCGGCGAAGGGCCTGAAGGAGCTGGCCTACCACCGCGACCACGCGGCGCAGTGGGTCGTGCGGCTCGGTGACGGCACCGAGGAGTCGCACCGGCGGGTGCAGGCGGGGCTGGAGCGGGTGTGGCCGTTCCTGGCCGAGCTGTTCACCGCGCACGCCGTGGAGCTGCGGCTGGCCGGTGTCGCGGTCGACCCGGCCGAGCTGCGGTCCGAAGTGGACGGTGTGCTGGACGCGGTGCTGGCGGCGGCCGGGCTGACCAGGCCCGCGGACGTGCCCGCGGCGCGCGTGAACGGGCTGGCGGGGCGCGACGGCGTGCACACCGAGGCGTTCGGCTACCTGCTGGCGGAGATGCAGCACCTGCACCGGTCGTTGCCGGGGGCGACGTGGTGACCAGCGCCCTGGAAGTCGCCGCGCGCGTCCGCGACCCCGAACTGCCGGTGCTGACGCTGGCCGACCTCGGCGTGCTGCGGGACGTGACCGAGTCCGACGGGCGGGTGTCGGTGACGATCACACCCACCTACTCGGGGTGCCCGGCGCTCGACGAGATGGCCGCCGACCTGCGGCGATCGCTGCACGCGGCCGGGTACGCGGAGGTGGACGTGCGGCTGTCGCTGTCGCCCGCGTGGACCACCGACTGGATCAGCGAGGACGGGTTGCGCAAGCTGCGCGAGGCGGGCATCGCGCCGCCGTCCCGGCTGGGTCCGCGCGCGGTCGGTCCCGTGCCGTTGAACCTGACCCCGCCGTCGCAGCGGGTGCCGTGCCCGCGGTGCGGGTCGCCGCGCACGTCGGAGGTGTCGCGGTTCGGGTCGACGGCGTGCAAGGCGTTGCGCCGGTGCGCGGACTGCGCCGAGCCGTTCGAGCACGTGAAGGAGATCTGATGGCGCGGCCGGTGTTCCACAAGCTGACCGTCGCGTCGGTCGAGCGCCTGTGCTCGGACGCCGCAGCGGTGACGTTCGAGGTGCCGCCGTCGCTGGCCGCGGACTTCGCGTTCGCGCCGGGGCAGTACCTGACCCTGCGCAACGGCGACGAGCGGCGATCGTACTCGATCTGCGCGCCCGCCGGCGGCCCGCTGCGGATCGGGGTGCGGCGGGTGGACGGCGGGCTGTTCTCCACGTGGCTGGTGGACCGGGTGCAGCGCGGTGACGTGCTGGAGGTGCTGCCGCCGCTGGGCAACTTCACGCCGTCCGCCGGGTCGCACCACGGCCTGGTGGTCGCCGGGTCGGGCATCACGCCCGCGCTGTCGATCGCCGCGTCCGTGCTGGCCGGCGGGGCGCGGGTGACGATGCTGTACGGGAACCGGCGTGCGGACACGGTGATGTTCGCCGAGGAGCTGGCCGACCTGAAGGACCGGTACCCGGCGCGGTTCCAGCTCGTGCACGTGCTGTCGCGGGAGCCGCGGGACGTCGAGCTGTTCACCGGGCGGCTGGACGCGGCGAAGCTGCGGGCGTTGTTCTCGACCGTCGTGCCGTGGGCGGACGTGGACGCGTGGTGGCTGTGCGGGCCGTACGGGATGGTGCGTGACGCGGAGGACGTGCTGGCGTCCCTGGGCGTCGATCCTGCTGCCGTGCACCACGAGCTGTTCTACGTGGACGAGCCGCCGCCCCCACCGCGCCGTGCGGAGTCCTCCGTCGCGGCGGCCACCGCGACCGTGGTCCTGGACGGCCGGAGCACGGAGGTGCCGCTGCCGGCGGACGTGCCGATCCTCGACGCGGCCCAACGGGTGCGCGCCGACCTGCCGTTCGCGTGCAAGGGCGGGGTGTGCGGCACGTGCCGTGCGCTGGTCACCTCCGGTGAGGTGGAGATGCGGCGGAACTACGCGCTGGAGCCGCGCGAGGTGGAGGCCGGGTTCGTGCTGACGTGCCAGTCGTTCGCCACGACACCTGCGGTTACCGTGGATTACGACGCCTGACCTGGCATATTGGGTGCCATGGGACGGTCGGCGCTGTGGGGGCTGCTCATCGGCACGGCGCTGATGACGACCCTGATCTTGTTCGGCTTGGCGCTGCCGTCCTCGGACGACGACGGCGACCCGATGTGGGCCGCGACCTTCATCGCGTCCGGCATGGTCGGCGTGGTGATGGGCGGCATCCCCGGCACCTTGATCGGCCTGGTCGTCGGTGCCGTCCGCCGACGCCGCCCGGCGATCGCACCACTCCCGCCCATGCCGATGCCTCTCCCTCCGCCTCCGCCTCCACTGAAC
Source organism: Saccharothrix sp. CB00851 (assembly GCF_001905065.1). Lineage (NCBI taxonomy): Bacteria > Bacillati > Actinomycetota > Actinomycetes > Pseudonocardiales > Pseudonocardiaceae > Saccharothrix > Saccharothrix sp. CB00851. The sequence continues at coordinate 471,573 of NZ_LWLC01000001.1, read as the reverse complement.
GACCGCTGGTCGGCGATGGTGGGCCGCTGCGAACTGGCCGTGCGCCGGGTGCACGCGGCCGTCGCCACCGTGCCCGCGTCACCGGCGCGCGAGTGGCTGGAGCGCATCGCCGACCGGTTCGCCGCCGAACTGCCGGACGTCCGCCGCCTGGCCGACCTGGGCCGCGCCTTGGACGCCGACCGACACCACCCGGTGACCGACCGCCTCGCCGCCGCGGTCCGCGACTTCACGTCGTTCGAGGACGAGGTGGGCCGAGCGGCCCTGCGCCTGCTGAACCAGACGACCCTCGACGCGGTCCGCACGGACCTGGAAGTCCTGGAACAACAACTGCCACACCTGGGCGGTAGTTAGCCGAGAGCCCCCAGAGCAGCGCGAAACCCGCCAACCGACCTAACGGGAGGTCGAGGACTGCCACCAGGCCAGGACTTCCTCCGCCACCTCCGGCATGGCGACGAGCAGGCCGTCCACCGGCAGCGCGGCGTCTTCGCCTCTTCGGTCCAGCACGGCGGCACCCGATTCGACCGCCAGGGCCACCGCGCCGGCCACGTCCCACTCGTGGTAGCTGTCGAGCACGGCCGCGGCGGCGTGACCGAGGGCCACTTGGGCCACGGCCAGCGCCTTCGAGCCCAGCACCCGCACGCCCGTGCCGGCCACCGCGGCGCGGGAGATGAACTCGCCCATGCCCGGCCACGGTCCGGTGCGGGTCATCTCCGTGCACACGATCGAGCTCACCGCCTGGTCACCCAGCCGCACCGGCGTGCCGTTCGCCCGCATGCCACGGCCCCGCGCGGCGGCGTAGATCTGGGCCCGGTAGGGGTCCGCGACCACGCCGACGACCGGCCCCCACCGGTCGACCAGCGCCAGGCTGTACGCGCACCACGGCACGCCGGCGACGTAGTTCGCGGTCCCGTCGACCGGGTCGACGACCCAGCGGAACTCCGCGTCGCTCGCCACGTCGATGTCGGTGTCCTCGCAGAACACCGGGATGTCCGGGAACTCGGCCGTCAGCACCCGCCGGGTGTGCCGCTCCAACGTCCGGTCGGTGTCGGTGACCCAGTCGAACGGCGAGGCCTCGTCATCGGGTCGCGCACCGCGACCGGCCGTCGCCATGATCACGTCGGACGCGTCGTTGGCGAGTCGGCCCGCTATCTCCAGCGCGATCGACACCAGGCCGGGATCGACGGGCTGCGCGGGTCGGGACGACAAGACGGTCATGCCGACCTAGTGTCACCGCACAGAGTGACCGCGCCGCGTACTCCAGGTGAACCCAGGGCCAACGTCAACCGCGACGCGAGGAGTTCGGCGGGCGTTCGCAGAGGTGTCACGCCGCCGTGTCCTTCGCACCGCATGGTGATCGGCGTGCGCGTAGCGATCGTTACCGAGAGCTTCCTGCCCCAGGTCAACGGGGTCACCAACTCCGTTCTGAGGGTCCTGGAACACCTGACGGCGCACGGCCACCAGGCGCTGGTCGTGGCGCCCGGCGCCGGCGAGGACCACCACCTCGGCACACCGGTCGTGCGCGTCCCGGCGGTGGACCTGCCGCGGTTCTCCTCGCTGCCCGTCGGCGTGCCCACGCGGAAGGTGCTGACCGCGTTGGCCGACTTCCGGCCGGACGTCGTGCACCTGGCGAGCCCGTTCGTGATGGGCGCACGGGGCCTGTCGGCGGCGCGTCGGTTGGGCATCCCGACGGTCGCGGTCTACCAGACCGACATCGCCGGGTTCGCCGGTCACTACGGGCTCGGCCTCACCGCCCGCGCCGCCTGGCGGTGGACGCGCCGGCTGCACGCCCAGGCCGACCGCACGCTCGCGCCGTCGACGTGGGCGGTCGAAGCGCTCCAGGAGCACGGCGTGCCGCGCGTGCACCGGTGGGGGCGGGGCGTGGACGTCGAGCTGTTCCACCCCTCCCGGCGGGACGACGCGTTGCGCGCGTCGCTCGCGCCGAACGGCGAGTTGCTCGTCGGGTACGTCGGCCGGTTGTCGCCGGAGAAGCGGGTCGACCGGCTGGGTGCTCTCGCCGACCTGCCCGGGGTGCGGCTGGTCGTCGTGGGCGAGGGGCCGGAGGAGGCGCAGCTGCGGCGGGACCTGCCCGGTGCGGCGTTCCTCGGGTTCAAGAGCGGCACGGATTTGGCGACGGCCTACGCGAGCTTGGACGTGTTCGTGCACACGGGGCCGCACGAGACGTTCTGCCAGGCCGTGCAGGAGTCGTTGGCCAGCGGTGTGCCGGTGGTCGCGCCGGACGCGGGCGGGCCGCGTGACCTCGTGCAACCCAACACCGGGTACCTGTTCTCGGACGACGCGCAGCTCAGGCGGGCCGTGGTGGAGCTGGGCGACCCGCTGCGCCGTCGCCAGTTCGGGCAGGCGGCGCGGCGTTGGGTGCGCGGGCGCACGTGGTCGGCGGTGTGCGACGAGTTGCTCGGCCACTACGCGGCCGTGCTGGACGTGCCGGAGCGGCGCGCCGCATGAGGATCGTGCAGCTGGCCAACTTCTACGGCCCGCGTTCGGGTGGCCTGCGCACGGCGCTGCACCACCTCGGCGGCGGTTACGCGGCCAACGGGCATGAGGTCACCCTCGTCGTCCCCGGTCACGCGCACGGGGACGAGCAGCTGTCGCCGGGGGTGCGGCGCATCACGCTGCCCGCGCCGCGCATCCCCGGCACGGGCGGGTACCGGGCGGTGGACCCGTGGCGCGTGCGGGCGTTGCTGGACCACCTCGCGCCCGACCGGCTGGAGGTGTCGGACCGGCTCACGCTGCGCGGGATGGGTCGGTGGGCGGCGGAGCGCGGCGTGCCCAGCGTGGTGATCTCGCACGAGCGGCTGGACCGGCTGCTGGAGCAGTTCCTGCTGCCGCCGGCGCTGGCCCGGCGCGGCGCGGACTGGGCGAACGCGCGGATGGCGGCGTCCTACGACACGGTGGTGTGCACGACGGAGTTCGCGCGGGAGGAGTTCGACCGGATCGGGGCGCGCAACGTGGCCCGCGTGCCGCTGGGCGTGGACCTGAGCACGTTCACGCCGACCCGGCACGACCCGTCGTTGCGGGCGGACCTGGCGCGGGGCGCCGACGCGCTGCTCGTGCACTGCGGGCGGTTGTCACCGGAGAAGCACGTGGAGCGCAGCGTCGACACGGCGGCCGAGCTGCACGCCGCCGGGCACAACGTCCGGCTGGTGATCGCGGGCGACGGGCCACGGCGTGAGGCGTTGGAACGCCGTGCGGCCGGGCTGCCCGTCACGTTCCTGGGCTTCGTCAACCAGCGCACCGACGTGGCCGACCTCCTGGCCACCGCCGACGTCTCGCTGGCTCCCGGCCCGCACGAGACCTTCGGCCTGGCGGCACTGGAGGCCCTGGCCTCCGGCACCCCCGTGGTGGTCTCCGCCTCGTCTGCCCTGCGCGAGATCGTCCGCCCCGGCTGCGGCGCCGCCGTCCCCGACCACGCCCCGGCCTTCGCCGGCGCCGTCACCACCTTGCTGGACCACCCGGAACCGACCCGCCGCTCAGCGGCCCGCGCCCGCGCCGAGCAGTACCCCTGGCACGCCGCCGTCACCGGCATGCTGACCGCCCTCCGCGCCACCTGACCCCGCGAGAATCCAACCCCCAGCCCACGCGTGTCCTACGTTCACGTCACGCGTGTCCTACGTTCAGAACACCCGAATTCAACGCTCAGAACACCGCCCGCCCGTCCTGAGCGTTCAACTCGGGGTGCCTGAACGTAGGACACGCGCGTTCTGGGTGTAGGACACGCGCGAGCTGAGCGTTGGACTCTCGCGGAGGCGGGACGGAGTGCCGGGGGGTGGGGGCGTCACTTAGGCTTCCGGCATGGCGCGTGCAGGTCTGGACAAGAACCCCCGCGAGGTCGCCGAGATGTTCGACGGCGTGGCCAAGGGCTACGACCGGACGAACTCCGTGATGACCCTCGGGTTCGACCGGCGCTGGCGGGAGTGGAGCAGGCGGGTGCTGGACGCCAAGCCCGGCGAGAAGGTGCTCGACCTCGCCGCGGGCACGGCGGTCTCCACGGTCGAGTACGCGGCGTCGGGCGCGTGGTGCGTGGCGGCCGACTTCTCGCTCGGCATGCTCCTCGGCGGCGCGCACCGGCCGGTGCCGAAGGTCGCCGCCGACGCCCTGCGCCTGCCGTTCGCGGACAACTCGTTCGACGCCGTCACGGTCTCCTTCGGCATCCGCAACTTCAACGACACCGAGGCCGCCCTGCGCGAGATGGCCCGCGTGGTCAAGCCCGGCGGACGGCTGGTGGTGTGCGAGGTCTCCACGCCCACCTTCCGCCCGTTCCGCTTCGTCTACATGCGGTACCTGCTGCGGATCCTGCCGGTGATCGCCCGGTTCGTGTCCTCCAACCCGGAGGCGTACTCCTACCTCGCCGAGTCCATGCGCACCTGGCCCGACCAGCGCGCCCTCGGCGAGATCGTGGCCCGCGCGGGCTGGGAGGACGTCGCCTGGATGAACCTCACCGGCGGCATGGTCGCGCTGCACCGCGGCACCAAGCCCGCGTAGCGCCGGCCCTCAAAGCCCCGGAAGCCCCGCCGAAACCCCTCAAGCCCGAAAACTCCTCAGGAACGCGCAAGTAGACTCGCGCCGGACTTTGTGAACACGGGCACAAGGAGCGGGGATGACAACTCCCAGCCGCCGCAAGGCAGGCGAGGACGCCGAGGTGATCGTGGTCGGTGCGGGGCCCGCGGGCTCCACCGCCGCCACCTACCTGGCACGCGCGGGCCTGGACGTGGTGCTGCTGGAGAAGAGCACCTTCCCCCGCGAGAAGGTGTGCGGCGACGGCCTGACCCCGCGCGGCGTCAAGCAGCTGATCGACCTGGGCATCGACACCCGCGAGGAAGCCGGCTGGCTGCACAACCGCGGCCTGCGCGTGGTCGGTGGCGGCGTCACGCTGGAGCTCGACTGGCCCGAGCTGGCCACGTTCCCGCCCTACGGCCTGGTGCGCCCGCGGCAGGACTTCGACGAGATGCTGGCCAACACCGCGGTCGCGGCGGGCGCCCGGATGCACCAGCAGACCACCGTCACGGGCGCGCTGGTGGAGAAGGGCCGCGTGGTCGGCGTCGAGGCCAAGCAGGGCCCGGACAAGACCCCGGTCACCTACCGCGCACCGCTCGTGCTGGCCTGCGACGGCGTCAGCGCCCGCCTCGCCCTCAGCGTCGGCATCCAGAAGGACGACGCCAAGCCGATGGGCGTCGCGGTCCGCCGCTACTACGCCAGCCCCCGCACCAAGGACGACTACCTGGAGTCGCACCTGGAGCTGTGGGACCGCGCCAACGACGTGCTGCTGCCCGGCTACGGCTGGATCTTCGGCATGGGCGACGGAACCGTGAACGTCGGCCTCGGCATCCTGAGCACCTCCAAGGCCTACGGCACCACCGACTACCGCGCGCTGCTCAAGAGCTGGCTGGACGGCACCCCCGAAGAGTGGGGTTTCCGCGAGGAGAACGCCACCGGCAAGATCGGCGGCGCGGCCCTGCCGATGGGCCTGAACCGCAAGCCCCACTACCGCGACGGCCTGCTGCTGGTCGGCGACGCGGGCGGCATGGTCAACCCGTTCAACGGCGAGGGCATCGGTTACGCCATGGAGTCGGCCCGGATCGCGGCCGAGTCCGTCGTGCAGGCCCTGGCCCGCCAGGGCGCGAGCCGGGAACGCGCGCTGCACGGCTACCCGGTGCGCATCGAACAGGCCCTGGGCAGCTACTACCGGCTCGGCAACGTCTTCAGCAAGCTCATCGGCAACCCGACGATCATGCGCACCGCGACCAAGTACGGGCTGCCACGCAAGACCCTGATGAAGCTGGTCCTGAAGCTGCTGGCAGGCCTTTACGACCCCAAGGACGGCGACTCGTTCGACCGCATCATCACCGCCGCCACGAAACTCGCCCCAACGGCCTAACCGCCCTCCGCTGACCGACGCAGCACCGTCCTCCGGGGCGGTGCTGTTTCGTTTCCGGTGTGGTCCCGTTCACGGATGGGTTGCCCGACTGTTGATCTGCACCGAGAAAGTGCAGGTCAGGGCCTATGGTAGGGGTGCCTGTCACGCCTCTGTGTGACGTTCTACACTGACCCTCAGGTCTTGTGAATCAGTTCACAACCGGCTGAGATGCCTTGTGAAGTGTTTCACAAGCGACCTGCGGATTGTTAGGCGCGCCTAACCTCCGGAGGCCGCAAGAACACCCTTTAGGGTGCGCAACGGTCGGCGGTGCACCACCACCGCGACGCGAGGAAAGGACGACGGAGAGTGCTGGACCCTTACCTCCCCCTCGTATTGATGTTCGTCCTCGCCGGGGCCTTCGCGCTGTTCTCGGTGACGGCCGCGCCGTACATCGGTCCCCGTCGATACAACCGCGCGAAGCTCGACGCGTACGAGTGCGGCATCGAGCCGTCCCCGCAGCCCGTGGTGGGCGGTGGCCGCATGCCGGTCGCCTACTACCTGACGGCGATGCTGTTCATCCTGTTCGACATCGAAATGGTGTTCCTCTACCCGTTCGCGGTCTCCGCGGACCGCCTCGGCCTGTTCGGCCTGGTGGAGATCGCACTGTTCGTCGCGACGGTCGGCTTCGCGTACGCCTACGTGTGGCGTCGCGGCGGCCTCGACTGGAACTGAGGGGGAAGATCGAAGTGGGTCTCGAAGAGAAGCTCCCGAACGGCATCCTGCTCGCCAGCGTGGAGAAGCTGGTCAACTGGACCCGCAAGTCCTCGCTGTGGCCCGCCACCTTCGGCTTGGCCTGCTGCGCGATCGAGATGATGACCACCGGCGGCCCGCGCTACGACCTCGCGCGGTTCGGCATGGAGGTCTTCCGCGCCTCGCCGCGCCAGGCGGACCTGATGATCGTCGCGGGCCGGGTGACCAACAAGATGGCGCCGGTGCTGCGGCAGATCTACGACCAGATGCCCGAACCGCGCTGGGTGCTCGCCATGGGCGTGTGCGCCTCCAGCGGTGGCATGTTCAACAACTACGCGGTCGTGCAGGGCGTGGACCACGTCGTGCCGGTCGACATGTACCTGCCGGGCTGCCCGCCGCGGCCGGAGATGCTGATCGACGCGATCCTCAAGATCCACGCGAAGATCATGGACGAGCCGCTGGGTGTGACCCGGGCCGCGGCGCTGGCCGAGTCGGGCCGCACCACGGACCTGATCCCGTCCTCCCAGCGCTTTGCGAAGAAGTGAGCGGGATGGCTGACGAGAACAAAGAGGTCGAGAAGACCCCCGGTGCCGGCACTCCCGACAACGGCGAGGCGCTGAGTTCGGCGAGCATGAACGAGGCCGAGCACGAGGAGTACCTCGCGCGCGGCGGCGTCGTCGCGGGCAAGGCGCGGCAGGGCATGTTCGGCATCTCCGGCACCGGCGACACCTCCGGCTTCGGCGGCCTGCGGCTGCCCGCCCACGTCGCCGCGCCGTCCGAGCGGCCCTACGGCGGCTGGTTCGACGAGGTCGCCGACGAGCTGCTGGCCGCGATCCGCGAGCGCGGCCTGCCCGCCGACACCGTCCAGCAGATCACCGTGGACCGCGGCGAGATCACGTTCTTCCTGCGCCGCGAGCGGCTGGTCGACGTGGCGCGCATCCTGCGCGACGACCCGGCGCTGCGCTTCGAGCTGTGCAGCTCGGTGTCCGGTGTGGACTACGGCCCGGACGCGCCGCAGCGGCTGCACTCGGTCTACCACCTGACGTCGATGACCTATCGCCGGCGCATCCGGCTGGAGGTCGCGGTCGACGTGGACGACGCGCACATCCCCAGCATCGTCTCGGTCTACCCGACCGCGGACTGGCAGGAGCGCGAGGCCTGGGACATGTTCGGCATCGTCTACGACGGCCACCCGGGGCTCACCCGGATCCTCATGCCGGACGACTGGGACGGCCACCCGCAGCGCAAGGACTACCCGCTCGGCGGCATCCCGGTGGAGTACAAGGGCGCGGAGATCCCCCCGCCAGACCAGAGGCGGTCCTACTCATGACCGAGCGTATTTCCGACGTGACCACGGGCACCGACACCAGCGCCCCGGGCCGCGACAGCGACTCCCACGACGCCACCCGGACCACGTCGAACCCCGACGCGTACGCGGGTTCGCGCGAGACGACCGAGGGCACCGTCTACACGGTGACCGGCGGCGACTGGGACGAGGTGCTGGCCGAGGCCGCGGGCGACGAGCGCATCGTCATGAACCTGGGCCCGCAGCACCCCTCCACGCACGGCGTGCTGCGCCTGGTGCTGGAGCTGGAGGGCGAGACGGTCACCCAGGCCCGCAGCGTCATCGGCTACCTGCACACCGGCATCGAGAAGAACGTCGAGTACCGCAACTGGACCCAGGGCGTCACGTTCGTGACGCGCATGGACTACCTGGCCCCGCTGCACAACGAGGCCGCGTACTGCATGGCGGTCGAGAAGCTGCTCGGCGTCACCGTGCCGCAGCGCGCGCAGACGATCCGCGTGCTCCTCATGGAGCTCAACCGGATCAGCTCGCACCTGGTGGCGCTGGCCACCGGCGGCATGGAGCTGGGCGCGCTGACCGGCATGACCGCGGGCTTCCGCGAGCGCGAAGAGGTCCTGCACCTGCTGGAGTTCCTGACCGGTCTGCGGATGAACCACGCGTTCATCCGGCCCGGCGGCCTGGCGCAGGACCTGCCCCAGGGCGCCGAGCAGAAGATCAAGGACTTCATCAAGGTGATGGACTCCCGGCTGCCGGACTACGACAAGCTCCTGTCCGGCCAGCCGATCTGGCGCAACCGGCTCGCGGGCGTCGGCTACCTGCCGGTGGACGCGTGCCTCGCGCTGGGCATCACCGGCCCGATCCTGCGTTCCGCGGGCCTGCCGTGGGACCTGCGCAAGGTCGAGCCCTACAGCGGTTACGAGAACTACGAGTTCGACGTGCCCACGTCGAACGCCGCCGACTCCTACGCCCGCTACCTGCTGCGGCTGGAGGAGATCCACCAGTCGCTCAAGATCGTGCGGCAGGCCGTGGACAACCTCACGCCCGGCCCGGTCATGGTGGAGGACGCCAAGATCGCGTGGCCCGCGCAGCTGACCATCGGCGCGGACGGCATGGGCAACTCCCTGGAGCACGTCCGCAAGATCATGGGCCAGTCCATGGAGTCCCTGATCCACCACTTCAAGCTGGTGACCGAGGGCTTCGCGGTGCCGCCGGGCCAGGTGTACGTGCCGATCGAGTCGCCGCGCGGCGAGCTGGGCTACCACATCGTCTCCGACGGCGGCACCCGGCCGATGCGCGTGCACGTGCGCGAACCCAGCTTCGTGAACCTCCAGTCGATGCCCGCGATGTGCGAGGGCGGCATGGTCGCCGACGTCATCGCGTCGGTGGCCTCTATCGACCCGGTGATGGGTGGTTGTGACCGATGAGCACTTCCGAAGAGGTCTACGAGGCGTCCGCGCTGGACCCCGCCGAGACGCAGCGGCTGGTCGTCGAGAACACGGCCGACACGAGCGTGTTCGACCAGTCGACGGTGGACCGGGCGCAGGCGATCATCGCGCGCTACCCGCAGGCCAGGTCGGCGCTGCTGCCGATGCTGCACCTGGTGCAGTCGGTCGAGGGCTACGTCAGCCAGGCGGGCATCACGTTCTGCGCCGACCAGCTCGACCTGACCAACGCCGAGGTCAGTGCGGTCGCGACGTTCTACACCATGTACAAGCGCCGCCCGTGCGGCGAGCACCTGGTGAGCGTGTGCACGAACACGCTGTGCGCGGCGCTCGGCGGTGACGCGATTTACGCCAAGCTCAAGGACCACCTGGGCGTCGGCCACGAGGAGACCGCGGGCGAGCCGGGCACGCCGGGCTCGATCACGCTGGAGCACGCCGAGTGCCTGGCGGCCTGCGACCTCGGCCCGGTGCTGCAGGTCGACTACGAGTACTTCGACAACCAGACGCCCGACGGCGCGCTGGACCTGGTGAAGTCCCTGCAGGCGGGGGAGAAGCCCCACCCGACGCGGGGCGCGCCGCTGACCGACTTCCGCCAGGCCGAGCTGCAGCTGGCCGGGTTCTTCGAAGGCCGGGACGCGGACCTGGACGGCCCGTCGGCCGCGCCGGAGACGGTGCGCGGGGCCAAGATCGCCGCGGAACGCGGCTGGACCGCGCCGGCCATGCCGGACAACGCGGAGTTCCCGCCGCTGCCGGAGAAGAAGTAGGTAGGGGAGCTGACATGGTCGACACCTTGACTCCCGTCCTCACCAAGCGCTGGCTGTCACCGCGCTCGTGGACGCTGAAGACCTACGAGCAGCTGGAGGGGTACACGGCGCTGCGCAAGGCGCTCAAGGCCCACCCGGACCAGCTGATCCAGCAGTGCAAGGACTCCGGGCTGCGCGGTCGCGGCGGCGCGGGTTTCCCCACGGGCATGAAGTGGGGCTTCATCCCGCAGAACGACGGCAAGCCGCACTACCTCGTCATCAACGCCGACGAGGGCGAGCCGGGCACCTGCAAGGACATCCCGCTGATGATGGCGGACCCGCACTCGCTGATCGAGGGCATCGTCATCACCTCGTACGCGATCCGGGCGAACTTCGCCGCGATCTACGTGCGCGGTGAGGTGCTGCACGTGATCCGCCGGCTGCACGCGGCCGTGCGCGAGGCGTACGAGGCGGGCTACCTGGGCAAGGACATCCTCGGCTCGGGCTTCGACCTCGACGTGGTCGTGCACGCGGGCGCGGGCGCCTACATCTGCGGCGAGGAGACGGCGCTGCTGGACTCGCTGGAGGGCAAGCGCGGCCAGCCCCGGCTCAAGCCGCCGTTCCCGGCGACCGCGGGCCTGTACGCCTCGCCGACCGTGGTGAACAACGTCGAGACGATCGCCAGCGTGCCCTACATCGTCAACGGCGGCGCGGACTGGTTCCGCACCATGGGCCGCGAGCGCTCGCCGGGCCCGAAGATCTTCTCGCTGTCCGGCCACGTCGAGCGGCCCGGCCAGTACGAGGCCCCGATGGGCATCACGCTGCGCGAGCTGCTGGACCTGGCGGGCGGCATGAAGGACGGCATCCCGCTGAAGTTCTGGACGCCGGGCGGCTCGTCCACCCCGCTGTTCACCGCCGACCACCTGGACGTGCCGCTGGACTTCGAGGGCGCGGCCGAGGCCGGTTCGATGCTGGGCACCACCGCGCTGCAGATCTTCAACGAGACGGTGTCCGTGCCGTGGGCGGTCATGAAGTGGACCGAGTTCTACAAGCACGAGTCGTGCGGCAAGTGCACGCCGTGCCGTGAAGGCACCTACTGGCTCGTGCAGATCCTGCAGCGGATGGTGCGCGGCGAGGGCACGGCGTCCGACATCGACACGCTGCTGGACGTCTGCGACAACATCCTGGGCCGCTCGTTCTGCGCCCTCGGTGACGGCGCGGTCAGCCCGATCACCAGCGGCATCAAGTACTTCAAGCACGAGTTCCTGGCTCTGTGCGACCAGAACTCACAGGTCCTGGCTGGAGCTAGCGCATGACGATCGCGCCGGAACAGAAAGCCGAGCTCGTGGTCCCCGAGGGTCACGTGAAGCTCGTCATCGACGGCATGGAGGTCGTCGCGCCCAAGGGCGAGCTGCTGATCCGCACCGCGGAACGGCTGGGCATCGTCGTGCCGCGCTTCTGCGACCACCCGCTGCTGGAGCCCGCGGGCGCCTGCCGGCAGTGCCTGGTCGAGGTGGAGATGGGCGGCCGGCCGATGCCGAAGCCGCAGGCCTCCTGCACCATGACGGTCGCCGACGGCATGGTCGTCAAGACCCAGCTGACCTCGCCGGTGGCGGACAAGGCGCAGCAGGGCGTGATGGAGCTGCTGCTCATCAACCACCCGCTGGACTGCCCGATCTGCGACAAGGGCGGCGAGTGCCCGCTGCAGAACCAGGCCCTGGCGCACGGCCGCGCGGACTCCCGGTTCCACGAGCACAAGCGGACGTTCCCGAAGCCGATCCCGATCTCGACGCAGGTGCTGCTGGACCGCGAGCGGTGCGTGCTGTGCCAGCGTTGCACCCGGTTCTCCGCGCAGATCGCCGGCGACCCGTTCATCGAGCTGCTGGAACGCGGTTCGCAGCAGCAGATCGGCGTGGCGCAGGAGAAGCCGTTCCAGTCGTACTTCTCCGGCAACACCATCCAGATCTGCCCGGTGGGCGCGCTGACCAGCGCCGCGTACCGGTTCCGCGCCCGGCCGTTCGACCTGGTGTCCACGCCCGGCGTGTGCGAGCACTGCTCGTCGGGCTGCGCCACCCGCACCGACTGGCGGCGCGGCAAGGTGCAGCGCCGGCTGGCGGGCGACGACGCGCAGGTCAACGAGGAGTGGACCTGCGACAAGGGCCGCTTCGCGTTCACCTACGCGACCGCCGGTGACCGGATCCGCCGCCCGCTGGTGCGCGACAAGGCCAGTGGCGAGCTGCGCGAGTCGTCCTGGACCGAGGCGCTGCAGTACGCCGCCGAGGGCCTGGCGAAGGCGCGGGACGGCAAGGGCGTCGGCGTGCTGGCCGGTGGCCGGCTCACCGTCGAAGACGCCTACGCGTACTCGAAGTTCGCCCGGATCGCGCTGCGCACCAACGACGTCGACTTCCGCGCCCGCGCCCACTCGGCGGAGGAGCTGGAGTTCCTGACCAGCGCCATCCTCGGCACGAACCCGGACAACGGCGGCGTGACGTACGCGGGCATCGAGTCCGCGCCCGCCGCGCTGCTGGTCGCGTTCGAGCCGGAGGAGGAGTCGCCGATCGTGTTCCTGCGGCTGCGCAAGGCGGCCCGCAAGAACCGGACGAAGGTCTACCACCTGGGCCAGTTCACGACGCCCGCGGTGGAGAAGACGAACGGCGTGCTGCTCGCGTGCGTGCCCGGCCAGGAGCCGTCGGCGCTCAACGCGCTGCCCGAGCACGCGGCCGACGTGGTCGAGGAGCTGGCGAAGCCGGGTTCTGTGATCCTGGTCGGCGAACGCGCCGCCGAGGTGCCGGGCCTGTTCTCCGCGGTCGCCGCGCTGGCCGAGCGGACCGGCGCCAAGGTCGCCTGGATCCCGCGCCGCGCCGGTGAACGGGGTGCGCTGGAGGCCGGTCTGCTGCCGACGTTGCTGCCGGGCGGTCGCCTGGTGAGCGACGACGCGGCACGGGCCGAGGTCGAGCGGGCGTGGGGCCTGGAGGCCGGCGCGCTGCCCGCGCAGGCGGGTCGCGACACCACGGGCATCCTCACCGCCGCCGCGAGCGGTGCGCTGGACGCGCTGGTGGTCGGCGGTGTCGACCCGTTCGACCTGCCGGACCCGGCGCTGGCCGAGCGTGCCCTGGACTTCACCGGTTTCGTGGTCAGCCTGGAGCTGCGGCACAGCGCGGTCACCGCGCACGCCGACGTGGTGCTCCCGGTCGCGCCCGCGGTGGAGAAGGCGGGCAGCTACCTGAACTGGGAGGGTCGCCCGCGGCCCTTCGTCACCACGCTGGAGGGCACCGGCGCGCTGCCGGACGGCCGGGTGCTCGACACGCTGGCCGTGGAGATGGACGCGGACCTGTTCACCCAGACCCCGGCCGCCGCGGCGGCCGACCTGGCCAGGCTGGGTTCGGCGACGGTGTCGGCGTCCGCGCCCACCGTCCCGGCGCCGCTGCTCACGCAGCCGAAGGCAGGCCAGGCCGTGCTGGCGACGTGGCGCAGGCTGTTGGACAACGGCTCGTTGCAGGACGACGAGCCGAACCTGGCGGGCACCGCGCGCCCGGTGGTGGCCAAGCTGTCCGCCGCCACCGCCGCGCACCTGGGTGTCGAACTCGGTGGCGAGATCACCGTCTCCACCGATCGGGGCGAGGTGGTGCTGCCGGTCGAGGCGGCCGACCTGCCCGACGGCGTCGTGTGGCTGCCCGGCAACTCGGGCGCGGTCACCGTGCGGCGCAACCTCGTCGCCGGCCACGGCTCAGTGGTGGCCGTCTCTAGCGGAGGCATGGCATGAGCACCGCAGAACTCCTGGCCGATGATCCGCTCTGGCTGATCATCGTCAAGGTCGTCGCCATCTTCGCGTTCCTGGTGGTCATGACGCTGTTCATGATCAACTGGGAGCGCAAGGTGGTGGCCCGGATGCAGCAGCGCCCGGGTCCGAACCGGGTCGGCCCCGGCGGGTGGCTGCAGTCGCTCGCCGACGGTCTCAAGCTCGCGTTCAAGGAGGACATCCGCCCGGTCCTGGCCGACAAGTGGGTGTTCTTCCTGGCGCCGGTGATCTCCACGATCCCCGCGTTCGTCGCCTTCTCGGTCATCCCGATCGGCGGTGAGGTCTCGATCTTCGGCGAGCGCACCGCGCTGCAGCTGGTCGACCTGCCGGTCGGCGTGCTGGTGGTGCTGGCCTGCTCTTCGCTCGGCGTGTACGGCATCGTGCTGTCGGGCTGGGCGTCCGGCTCGCCCTACCCGCTGCTGGGCGCGCTGCGCTCGGCCGCGCAGGTGATCTCCTACGAGATCGCGATGGGCCTGTCGATCGTCGCGGTCGTCATGCACTCGCACTCGCTGTCCACGTCCGACATCGTCGACGCGCAGACCAGCGGCTGGTACTTCTACCTGCTGCCGGTCAGCTTCCTGATCTACGTCTGCTCGATGGTCGGCGAGACCAACCGCGCGCCGTTCGACCTCCCCGAGGCCGAGTCGGAGCTGGTCGGCGGCTTCCACACCGAGTACAGCTCGCTGAAGTTCGCGCTGTTCTTCCTCGCCGAGTACGTCAACATGGTGACCGTCTCGGCGCTGGCCACCACCCTGTTCCTGGGCGGCTGGCGGTTCCCGTTCGTCGGCGACGACCACCTGCTCAACAGCGGCTGGTTCGGCCTGCTCTGGTTCGTGCTCAAGACGCTGGCCTTCCTGTTCCTGTTCATCTGGCTGCGCGGCACGCTGCCCCGCCTGCGCTACGACCAGTTCATGCGGCTGGGCTGGAAGTTCCTGGTCCCGATCGCGCTGGTCTGGTTCGTCGCGGTGGCGTTCGCCCGCTACCTGCGCCAGGAGTGGGAGACCGCGGGCGGTCTGGACACCAGCACGGCGCTGATCGTGATCGGCGCGTTCCTCGCGGTGGTGCTGCTGATCGCGTTCCTGCTGCCGGACAAGCGGGAACCGCACGACCCCGACGCCGTGCCGGTCACCGGCGGCGGCTTCCCGGTGCCGCCGCTCGACCTGAAGGTGCCCAAGGCGCCGCCGCGCCGCCAGGTGCAGGTGGCCGAGCTGCCCGGCGCCGAGAACCAGACGCAGGAACCGGCAGCGGTACCCGCAGCTTCACACAAGGAGGCCAGCGATGGGCGTGTTTGATCCCGTCAAGGGCTTCGGCGTCACCTTCGGCACGATGTTCAAGAAGGTCGTCACCGAGGAGTACCCCGAGGTCAAGAAGGTCACCGCGCCGCGGTTCCACGGCCGCCACCAGCTCAACCGGCACCCGGACGGGCTGGAGAAGTGCGTGGGCTGCGAGCTGTGCGCGTGGGCCTGCCCGGCGGACGCGATCTTCGTCGAGGGTGGCGACAACACCGAGGACGAGCGCTACTCGCCCGGTGAGCGCTACGGCAAGGACTACCAGATCAACTACCTGCGGTGCATCGGCTGCGGCCTGTGCATCGAGGCGTGCCCGACGCGGTCGCTCACCATGACCAACGAGTACGAGCTGGCCGACGACAACCGGCAGAAGCTGATCTTCACCAAGGAGGACCTGCTCGCGCCGCTGCTCGCCGGCATGGAGCAGCCGCCGCACCCCATGCGGCTCGGCGAGAACGAGCAGGACTACTACGTCAACGGCCCCACGCTCGCGCGCAAGGCCGGTGTGCCGGAAGGCTCGCTCGTCGAGACGGGCCCCGAGGAGGCGTTGAAGTGAGCCTCATGCTCCTGGCGCAGCAGCCCGACGAGGTCCAGCGCGTGGTCGACGCCGTCACCACCGGTGAGGCGGTCGCGTTCTGGATCCTCGGCCCGCTCGCCCTCGCCGGCGCGCTGGGCATGCTGTTCGCGCGCAACGCCGTGCACTCCGCGCTGTGGCTGGTGCTCACCATGCTCAGCCTGGGCGTGCTCTACATGGTCCAGCAGGCGCCGTTCCTCGGCTTCGTGCAGATCATCGTCTACACCGGCGCGATCATGATGCTGTTCCTGTTCGTGCTGATGCTGGTCGGCCGGGACAGCTCCGACTCGGTGGTCGAGGTGCTGCGCGGCCAGCGGCTCGCCGCGGCGGTCATCGGCGTCGGCTTCGCCGGCATCGTGGTCGCCTCGGTCGCCCGCGCGCTGACCGACGTGCAGCCGGTCGGCCTGGCCGCGCAGAACACGCAGAACGGCGGCAACGTCGCCAACCTCGGCGAGGCGCTGTTCACCGACTACCTGTTCCCGTTCGAGCTGACGTCGGCGCTGCTGATCACCGCGGCGGTCGGCGCCATGGTGCTCGCGTTCACCTCGCGCACCGGCCAGGACGCCAAGAAGACCCAGCGCCAGCTGGTCGAGGAGCGCTTCCGCGGCGACCGCCCCGGCTCGCTGCCCGGCCCCGGCGTGTTCGCCACCGCCAACTCGGTGGCCACCCCCGCCTTGCTGCCGGACGGCTCGGTGGCGTCGGAGTCGCTGTCCGAGCTGATCGAGACGACCGCCAAGGAAACTCTCGACGACGACGTCGCGGAGGTGTCCGGCACCGGGCACCAGCCCGACGCGCACGCGCTCAAGGGAGAGTCGTCGTGACCCCTACGTACTACCTGCTGCTGTCCGCGCTGCTGTTCAGCCTCGGCGCGGTCGGCGTTCTGGTGCGGCGCAACGCCATCGTGGTGTTCATGTGCGTCGAGCTGATGCTCAACGCGGTGAACCTCAGCCTGGTCACGTTCGCCCGCATCAACGGCGGGCTGGACGGCCAGGTGATGGCGTTCTTCGTGATGGTCGTCGCGGCGGCCGAGGTCGTGGTCGGTCTGACGATCATCATGGCGATCTTCAAGACCCGTCGCTCGGCCTCGGTCGACGACTCCAACCTGCTGAAGTACTGAGAGGTCGACGGTGACGACTCTGTCCATGCTCGACCCCGCAAGCGGGTCTTCGGGCGTTGCCGCCAGCGGGATCGGCAGTCTCGCCTGGTTGTTGCTAGCCCTGCCGGCCTTCGGCGCGCTCGTGCTGCTCCTGGGTGGCAGGCGCACCGACAAGTGGGGCCACCTGCTGGGCTGCGCCACCGTGATCGCCGCGTTCGCGTACGGGGTCGCGCTGTTCTTCGACACGGTGGCGCTCGCGCCGGACGCGCGCACCACCGAGGTGCACCTGTTCGACTGGATCCCGGTCGGCGCCCTCGACGTGGAGTTCGGGCTGCGCCTCGACCCGCTGTCGCTGACGTTCGTGCTGCTGATCACCGGTGTCGGGTCGCTGATCCACATCTACTCGATCGGCTACATGGCGCACGAGGCCGGGCGGCGGAAGTTCTTCGCCTACCTGAACCTCTTCGTCGCCGCGATGCTGCTGCTGGTGCTCGGCAACGGCTTCGTGACGCTGTACTTCGGCTGGGAGGGCGTGGGTCTCGCGTCCTACCTGCTCATCGGCTGGTACCAGTACAAGCCGGAAGCGGCGTCGGCCGCGAAGAAGGCGTTCCTGATGAACCGGGTCGGTGACCTGGGCCTCGCGATCGCCATCTTCATCATGTTCAAGGAGCTGGGCACCACCCAGTACACCGAGGTGTTCGCCCGCGTCGGCGAGTTCTCGTCGGCCGAGGTGCTGGCCATCACGTTGCTGCTGCTGCTCGGCGCGTGCGGCAAGTCGGGCCAGTTCCCGCTGCAGGCGTGGTTGCCGGACGCGATGGCGGGCCCGACCCCGGTCTCCGCCCTGATCCACGCGGCCACCATGGTCACCGCGGGCGTCTACCTGATCGCCCGGTCGAACCCGATCTACAACCTCAGCGCCGACGGCCGCCTGGTCGTGATGATCATCGGCGGCGTCACGCTGCTGATCGGGTGCATCATCGGCTGCGCCTACGACGACTTCAAGAAGGTGCTGGCCTACTCGACGGTCAGCCAGATCGGCTACATGATCCTGGCGGTCGGCCTCGGCCCGATCGGCTACGCGCTGGGCATCATGCACCTGCTCACGCACGGCTTCTTCAAGGCCGGGCTCTTCCTCGGCGCCGGTTCGGTCATGCACGGCATGAACGACGAGGGCAACATCCGCCGCATGGGCGGGCTGATGAAGAAGATGCCGATCACCTTCGTCACCTGGACCCTCGGCTACCTGGCGCTGATCGGCTTCCCGTTCCTGTCCGGCTACTTCTCCAAGGACGCCATCATCGCGGCGGCGTTCAGCATGGAGGGGTGGCGCGGCTGGGTCTTCGGCGGCGTGGCCGCCCTGGGCGCGGGCCTGACCGCGTTCTACATGACCCGCCTGTTCGTCCTGGTGTTCCTGGGCAAGCCCCGCTACACGGAGCTGAAGTCCGCCGACGGTCGTGAGTACCACCCGCACGAGTCGCCGGTGAGCATGACGCTGCCGATGATCGTGCTGGCGGTCGGCTCGGTCGGCGCCGGCTGGTTCTTCTCCTCCGGCCACAACCTGGCCGGCTGGCTCACCCCGGCGCTGGGCGAGCTGCAGGAGCAGCACGGCGTGCTCGACCACGGTGTGGTCAACATCCTGGTGCTGGCCCTGTCGGCGCTCGGCGCGGCGCTCGGCTTCCTGCTGTTCCTGCGCGGCGAGCAGCCGGTGGAACGGCCGGCGCGGGTGTCGTTCCCGGTCCGCGCCGCGCGTGCCGACCTGTACGGCAACGCGCTCAACGAGGCGCTGTTCGCGCGGCCGGGCACCTGGCTCACCCGCGCGCTGGTGTTCGTGGACAACAAGGGCGTCGACGGCCTGGTCAACGGGTCGGCGGCGCTGCTCGGCGGTAGCTCGGGCCGGCTGCGCAGGCTGCAGACCGGGTTCGTGCGCTCGTACGCGCTCTCCATGCTCCTGGGTGCGGTCTTCGTCCTGGGCGCGCTGCTGATGGTGAGGTTCTCGTGAGCTGGACGCTGATCGCGCTGCTCCTGCTGCCGCTCGCCGGCAGCCTGGTGGTGGCGTTCCTGCGGGGCAACGACCGGGTGGCCAAGACGGTCGCGCTGGCGTTCGCGCTGGCCGAGCTGGTGCTGGCGGTGCTGGCGTGGACGGCGTTCGACCCGGGCGGCGACCGGCTGCAGCTGACCAGCTCGGCCGACTGGATCCCGGCGTTCGGCGTGCACCTGTCGTTCGGCGTGGACGGCATCGCGCTGGTGATGATCGCGCTGATCGCGTTCCTGGTGCCGGTCGTCATCGGCGGCTCGTGGGCGGACAAGCTGCCCGAGGGCCGCAGCGCGGGCGGGTTCTTCGCGCTGCTGCTGGCCATGCAGACCGGCATGGTCGGTGTCTTCGCGGCCACCGACGTGTTCGTGTTCTACGTGTTCTTCGAGGCCGTGCTGGTCCCGATGTACTTCCTGATCGGCCGCTTCGGCGGGCCGAACCGGCAGTACGCGGCGATGAAGTTCTTCCTGTACTCGCTGCTCGGCGGCCTGATCATGCTGGCCTCCGTGATCGGCCTGTACGTGGTCAGCGCGGACAAGATCGGCCAGGGCACGTTCGACTGGGCCACGCTGGTCACGGTGACGCGGGAGCTGCCGCTGTCCACCCAGATCTGGCTGTTCCTCGGCTTCTTCGTGGCGTTCGCCATCAAGGCGCCGCTGGTGCCGCTGCACACGTGGCTGCCCGACGCCGGCGCGGAAGCGCCGGTGGGCGCGGGCGTGCTGCTCGTCGGCATCCTGGACAAGATCGGCACCTTCGGGTTCCTGCGCTACTGCCTGCCGCTGTTCCCGGCGGCCAGCAAGGAACTCGCGCCGCTGGTGCTGGTGCTCGCGGTCGTCGGCATCCTGTACGGCTCGCTGCTCGCCGTCGGCCAGTCCGACATGAAGCGGTTCGTCGCCTACACCTCGATCGCGCACTTCGGCTTCATCGCGCTGGGCATCTTCGCGTTCAGCTCGCAGGCGGGCACGGGCGCGGTGCTGTACATGGTCAACCACGGCATCTCGACCGGCATGCTGTTCCTGGTCGTCGGCATGGTGATGGCCCGCGGCGGCTCGCGCCTGATCGAGGACTACGGCGGCATGGCCAAGCTGACCCCGGTGTTGGGCGGGTTGTTCTTCGTGGCCGGCCTGTCGTCGCTGGCGCTGCCGGGCACCAACTCGTTCGTGAGCGAGTTCCTGGTGCTCATCGGCTCCTACCCGAACGAGCCGGTCTACACGATCCTGGCCGCCATCGGCATGGTCCTGGCCGCGCTGTACGTCCTGTGGCTGTACCAGCGGGTGTTCCAGGGCCCGGTGCGCGGCACGGCGCTGATCGACGCGGTCGGCGGGCCCGGCGCGGCGGTCGACCCGGAGCGCGCGTCGGTGCCGGACCTGAACAAGCGCGAACTGGCCGTGCTCGCGCCGCTGGTGGCACTGATCCTGGTGCTCGGCTTCTACCCGAAGCCGGTGTTGGACGTGATCACCCCGTCCGTCGGGGCGACGCTCAGCGAGGTCGGGGTGGCCGACCCGGTCGCGCAGGAAGGCAAGTGACGTGACGACGTTCCTCTCGCAGAACGTGGAACGGCTGCAAGCCCCGGAGATCGACTACGGGGCCGTCGCACCGTTGCTGATCGTGCTCGGCGCGGCCTGCCTCAGCGTGCTCTTCGAGGCGTTCCTGCCCAAGGTGCAGCGGTGGGCGGCGCAGGTCGTGCTGACCCTGCTCACGCTGGCCGCCGCGGGCGCCGGGCTCGTGGTGTACGCGTCCGGTGACAGCACGCCCGAGCAGGGCAAGCTGACCCTGGCGGGCACCATCGCGGTCGACCGCCCGGTGCTCTTCCTGTGGGGCACGCTGCTGCTGCTCGGCCTGGGCGCCGTGCTGCTCATCGCCGACCGGTCGGTCGAGCCGGGCGGCGCGTTCGTCGCCGACGCCTCGATCCTGCCGGGCCAGGGCTCGCAGGTGTACAAGGGCTCCGGGTCCACGATGGTGCAGACCCGGGCCCAGGCGACCCGGTTCGGCATGCAGACCGAGGTGTTCCCGCTGACGCTGTTCGCGCTCGGCGGCATGATGGTCTTCGTCGCGGCGAACGACCTGCTCACCATGTTCATCGCGCTGGAAGTGCTGTCGCTGCCGCTGTACCTGCTGTGCGGCCTGGCCCGCCGTCGCCGCCTGCTGTCGCAGGAGGCCGCGGTGAAGTACTTCCTGCTCGGCGCGTTCGCGTCGGCGTTCTTCCTGTACGGCGTGGCCCTGCTGTACGGCTACGCGGGCTCGGTGAAGCTGGCCGACATCGCCACCGCCACCACGGCCACCGACCGGTCCGACACGCTGCTGTACGCGGGCTTCGGCCTGCTCGTCGTCGGCCTGCTGTTCAAGGCCTCCGTCGGCCCGTTCCACGCCTGGACCCCGGACGTCTACCAGGGCTCGCCCACGCCGGTGACGGCGTTCATGGCGGCGTGCACGAAGGTCGCCGCGTTCGGCGGCATCCTGCGCGTGCTCTACGGCGCGTTCGAGCGGTCGAGCTGGGAGTGGAACGGCGTGCTGTGGGGCGTGGCCATCGCGTCCATGGTGATCGGCGCGGTCCTCGGCCTCACCCAGACCGACGTGAAGCGGATGATCGCGTACTCGTCGGTGGCGCACGCGGGCTTCCTGCTGATCGGCGCGATCTCGCTGAACGACCAGGGCCTGTCCGGCACGATGTTCTACCTGATGGCCTACGGCTTCACCACGATCGCCGCGTTCGGCATCGTCAGCCTGGTCCGCAACGGTGACGGCGAGGCCACCCACCTGTCCCAGTGGGCGGGTCTGGCCAAGCGGTCTCCGGTGGTGGCGGGCGTGTTCACGTTCCTGCTGCTCGCGTTGGCCGGTCTGCCGCTGACCAGCGGTTTCGTCGGCAAGTTCGTGGTGTTCGCGGCGGCCGTGGAAGCCGGGATGGTGCCGCTGGTGGTGATCGCCCTGGTCGCTTCGGCGGTGGCGGCGTTCTTCTACCTGCGGGTGATCGTGCTGATGTACTTCAGCGAGCCCGCGCCGGACGGCCCGACGGTGAGCGTGCCCGGCGCGTTCACCACGGTGGCCATCACCCTGGGTGCGGCGATCACGCTCGTGCTCGGCGTCTACCCGTCGTTCGCCCTCGATTGGGCGGGTGCCGGCGCGTTCATCTTCTAGTGGTACGTAGGCTCTGAGGCGTGACCAGTAGCGAGCGGGCGGGGACGGGGTTCCGGTTTGCGGACCCCGTGCTCGCGGAGGTGGTTCAGGACGGCTTGGCCGAGGTGGAAGAGCTGCTGCACAAGGTCGTGCAGAGCGAGTTCCACCCGGTGATGGAGACGTCCCTGCACCTGGTGTCCGCGGGCGGCAAGCGCATCCGCCCGCTGTTCACCATCCTGTCCGCGCAGTTCGGCGGCACGTGGGACCGGGAGAGCGTGATCAAGGCGGCGGCGGTCGTCGAGCTGACCCACCTCGCCACGCTGTACCACGACGACGTGATGGACGAGGCGACCATGCGCCGCGGCGCGGAGTCGGCCAACGCGAAGTGGGACAACAGCATCGCGATCCTGACCGGCGACTACCTGTTCGCGCACGCGTCGGCGCTGGTGGCGGACCTGGGCACGGGTGCGGCGCGGATCATCGCGGAGACGTTCTCCGAGCTGGTGACCGGCCAGATGCGCGAGACGATGGGCCCGCGGGCGGGTGAGGACCCGGTCGCGCACTACCTGACCACGATCGCGGAGAAGACCGGTTCGCTGATCGCCACCGCCGCCCGGTTCGGGGCGATGTTCTCCGACGTGACGCCGGAGCAGGTGGAGGCGCTGCGGTCCTACGGCGAGGTCATCGGGGCGGCGTTCCAGATCTCCGACGACGTCATCGACATCGCGTCGCCGTCGGAGGAGTCGGGCAAGACGCCCGGCACGGACCTGCGCGAGGGCGTCAAGACCCTCCCCATGCTCTACGCCCTGGAGGACGAGCCGGACTCGCGCCTGGCCAAGCTCCTGGCCGGCCCCATCACCGACGACGCCGAGGTGGACGAGGCCCTGGCCCTCCTGCGCGCGTCCACGGGCCTGCAGCGCGCCCGCCGCACCCTGGACGACTACGCCGCCCGCGCCCGCGCCACCCTCGACGTCCTGCCCGCGGGCACCGCCCGCGACGCCCTGGCCTCCGTGAGCGACTACGTCGTCACCCGCTCCCACTGACCCCGCGAGAGTCCAACCTCCAGGTCCCGAGTGTCGAACGTTCGCGTCCCCCGAATTCCACATTCGGCACGTCCTGAGTGTGGAACTCGGGGGTCCTGAGCGTTCGACACTCGGGACCTGAGTGTTCGACTCGCGGGTCAGGTGAGGTCGGGGACGGGGAGGCGGCGGCGGGTGCGGATCGTGTCCACGGTGAAGACCAGCAGGGCGAGCCAGACCAGGGCGAAGCCGAACCAGCGGGACGCGGGCATCGGCTCGTGCATCACGAACACACCCCACGCGAACTGCAGCACGGGCGCCAGGTACTGCAGCATGCCCATGGTCACCAGCGGCACGAGCCGGGCACCCGCGCCGAACAGGATCAGCGGGATCGCGGTCACCAGCCCGGCCGACGCCAGCCACAGCGCGTGGCCCCAGCCGCCCGAGTGGAACGTCCCGGCCGGCCCCAGCCAGATCAGGTAACCGACCGCGATCGGCGCGAGCACGATGCTCTCCGCGGTCAGGCTGGCCGTCGCGTCCAGCGGCACGGTCTTCTTCAACAGCCCGTACACGCCGAACGAGCACGCCAGCGCCAGCGAGATCCACGGCAGCCTGCCGTAGTCCACCGCCAGCACCACGACCGCGGCCACCGCGATCGCCAGCGCCGCGTACTGCGGCACGCGCAGGCGTTCCCGCAGGACGACCACCCCGAGCAGCACGCTGACCAGCGGGTTGATGAAGTACCCGAGTGCGGCCTCGACGACGTGCGCCGTGTTCACCGCGTGGATGTAGACGCCCCAGTTGACCGCGATGAGCACCGACGCGGCCGCCACCATCGCCCAACCGCGCGCCGACAGCCGGCGGATGCCCGCCCAACGCCCCATCACCGCCGTGATGACGACCATCACGACCAGTGACCAGGCGATCCGGTGCGCCAGGATCTCCACCGACCCGGCCGGCTGCAGCAACGGCCAGTAAGCGGGCACGATGCCCCAGAGGAAGTAGGCGCCGATGCCGAAGGCCATCCCGCGGTTCGTGCGGTCGACCTCCGGCGCAGCAGTGGAGGCAGTGGTCAACGGCGGCACACGGGCTACTCTACGCCAGCCGTTTTGGCTGGTCAGTTGCTCTGAGTGGCCTACTATCGAACTCTGGCCACGGGTCCGGCCGGCCCCACGCGCGGGAACCGGCGGTCAGGGTAGTTTTGCACCGCTTCCACTACCGGGTGAAGGCCTGGGAGCGGAGCGTGTCGGGGTGTGACAAAGCAGCAGTGGGAGGGTCTCCCGTGAGTTCGCTCTTCGGGCAGGTGTGGCTGTGGAGCCTGCTGTCCTTCGTGGCAGGCGTCGCACTCACCTGGCTGGTCCTGGTGCGTCCGGCCAAGAGGGAGCTGGAAGACCTGGAGGAACGCCTCCTCACGTCGCCGCGCCCGGGCAGCGGCTCGTCCTCGGGCAGCGCCGTCGCCGCGCGGGCGGACGTGGGCGACGAGTTCGACAACTGGCACGTGGAGGCGTCCCGCTCGCTGGCGGACGACGTGCTGACGCCCGAGCCCGCGCGCTACGAGGCCGCCGCCGAGCGTCCCCGGTTCGACGCGGCGCCCGAACCCGCACGCTTCGACGTGACGAACGAGCCGGTCCGCTTCGACGTCACCAACGAGCCGGTCCGCTACGACGTGGCGAACGTGAAGCTCGACCAGCGCGACTCGCTGCTGGAGGAGCTGGACGACGAGCACCGGCCGCTGTCCGACTTCGAGGAGCAGCACGACTTCCCCGAGCTGGACGCCGAGCCGCCGCGCAGCCTGTTCGAGCGGCTGACGCCGGGCCAGGACACCGGGGAGACGCTGGAGCCCAAGCCGCGGCCGAGGTCGTACCAGCCGGACGACGAGCCGGAGCTGCCCGCCGAGGCGACGACGACCCTGATGCCCGCGGTGCCGTCCGGGCCGGTCGCCGAGGTCGCGCCGCGGCAGGAGGAGCCGACCGCGCCGCCGGAGGTCGAGGTCTTCCAGCCGCGCGAGGTGTGGCGCGAGGAGCCCGTCAAGGAGGTCTACGACGAGGACGTGGACACCGCGGGCCGTGAGGAGGAGGACGAGCCGGAGCGCAGGCCCGGCGCCACCGAGGAGACGGCCCTCATCCCGGCCACCGCGCTGGCGCAGGCCATCGCCGAGGTCGACGGCGAGCAGCGGCGGACCGACGAGCCCGAGCCGCAGGTGTGGCCCGAGCACGACCTGACCGGCCACTTCACGCCGGTGGACGTCGAGTCGACCCAGCGGGCCGAGCCGACCTCCAGTGACGAGGCGTTCCTGAACGACCTGGCCAGGCAGCAGGAGAGCCGCCAGGACGAGCCGCGTCACGGCGAGGTCCGTCCGGCCGAAGAGCCCGACGACGAAGGCCCGCAGACCGACGTCATCCGCGCCGTGGTCGACGCCGAGCCGGTGAAGTCCGAGGTCGCCGCGCCGTCCGAGCCGACGGGTGAGCCCGACGCCGTCGCGCCCGCTGCCACGGCACCCGAGGTGGTCGCCGAGCCCGAGGTGACGGAGCCGCCCGCGTTCGAGCCGACGTTCGTCCCGCAGTCGGCCGAGGAGCCCCTGCCGGCCCGGACGGCCGAGCCCAAGGCCCGTCCCAAGCCGGAGCCGAAGAAGGACGAGCCCGCCCGGCCGCGCAGCCTGTTCGAGCCGCTGGAGGACGACGCCGTGGAGGAGCCGGAGCAGCCCCGCCCGGCGCCGGCGGCGTCGTCCGGCAACGACCAGCCGTTCGTGCCGACGCTCGCGCCCGAACTGCTGGCCGGCAACCCCGTGCCGATGAACCCGACCGGCGGCCTGCCGCAGCGCCCCACCCGTCCCGCGGGCCAGCGCACGCCTCCACCCGCACCGGCCGTGCCGTCCGCGCCGAAGCCGATCACGCCGCCGCCACCGCGCCCGGTGCGCCCGCGTCCGGTCGGGTTCAGCCCGAGCACCGGCGGCAGGCCCGCTCCCGGCAGCACCCGCTTCCAGGGCCAGCAGGAGGGCTTCAACCCGCGCTCGCCGTTCGGCCCCGGCTCGGTGCTGCCGAAGTCCGACGGCCTGGCCCCGGCGCCGGAGTTCCAGGTCAAGGCGACCCTCACCGGCCGCCGGTACTTCACCAACGAGTCGGCGAACTTCCGCGAGACCCGCGCCGACGTGTGGTTCCGCACCACCGCGGACGCGGAGAAGGCGGGCTTCCGCCAGGCCCCCTAGCCACACCCCTCGGCGGGTCCTGGCCAGTCGCCGCACGACGACCGGCCAGGAATTGTCGTACCCCTCTGGGAGAATGAAAGCAGGGGACCCCCTGGCGAGGACCCCTGCGAAGCGTTCGCGCGGACCGGCCTTCGGCGAGGCGTTCGGTCGGGCCGGCGGCGGGTTTCGGCGAGGGGGTTCGGTCGGGCCGGCGGCGGGTTGGGCGAGGTGTTCGCTCGCACCCGCCACGGGCCGCGGCGAAGGGTTGGCCCAGGCGAGGGCAGGGCGTTCGGCCGGCACGAGCACGGACACGGGCCGCCCGCGAGCGATGCCCGCAAGAGAGAGGGCCCCTGCTCCGGGAGACGGAACAGGGGCCCTCGCCCGTGCGGTGGGGCTCAGCCGGTGACGGTCCAGGTGTCCTTGCCGTGCAGCAGGGCGCGCAGGTCGGCGGGCCTCGCGGCCTTGGCCTGCTCCACCTGTGCCCGCGCCGCGTCGTCGTACGTGGTTCGGGCAACGTTGCGGAACACGCCGGTGACGGTGTGCTGCAGGTCCTGCGTCGACAGCCGCGACAGCGCGAACGACAGGTTCAGGTCCGACGCGTCGTGCACCACGACGTCCTCCGGCGCGATGTCCGCCGACTTGGCCACGGCCAGGCCGAAACCGTTCCGGACCACGGCGTACTCGCCGTTGCCGAACGTGATCGGCTGCCCGTCGACCACGTTGATGATCCGCCGGGCGGCCTCGTCGGAGTCCTTGAGCACGTCGAACGCGCCGTCGTTGAAGATCGGGCAGTTCTGGTAGATCTCCACCAGCGCCGACCCGCGGTGCTCGGCGGCCTGCCGCAGCACCTCGGTCAGCCCCACCCGGTCCGAGTCGACCGCGCGGCCGACGAACGTGGCCTCCGCGCCCAGCGCCAGCGACACCGGGTTGAACGGGTGGTCCAGCGAGCCCAGCGGCGTGGACTTGGTGACCTTGCCCTCTTCGGACGTCGGCGAGTACTGGCCCTTGGTGAGGCCGTAGATCCGGTTGTTGAACAGCAGGATCTTGAGGTTCACGTTGCGGCGCAGCGTGTGGATCAGGTGGTTGCCGCCGATGGACAGCGCGTCGCCGTCACCGGTGACGACCCACACCGACAGGTCCGGCCGGGCCACGGCCAGGCCGGTCGCGATGGCCGGCGCACGTCCGTGGATGGAGTGCATGCCGTAGGTGTTCATGTAGTACGGGAACCGCGACGAGCAGCCGATCCCCGACACGAACACGATGTTCTCGCGCTTGAGCCCCAGCGTGGGCAGGAACGACTGCACGGCGTTGAGCACCACGTAGTCGCCGCAGCCGGGGCACCAGCGGACCTCCTGGTCCGACTTGTAGTCCTTGGCCTTCTGAGGCTCGTCCGCCGTGGGCACGCCGACCAGACCCCCAATGGTCGGCAGGCCCAGTTCCGTCGCCGTCATTCGGACACTCCCTTGATCACGTCGGCGAGCACGTCCTGAAGCTCTTCGGCCTTGAACGGCAGGCCCTGCACCTTCGTGTAGCTGATCGCGTCGACCAGGTACTTGGCGCGCAGCAGCAGCGCCAGCTGGCCGAGGTTCATCTCGGGCACCACGACCTTGTCGTACCGCGACAGCACCTCGCCCAGGTTCTTCGGGAACGGGTTGAGGTGCCGCAGGTGCGCGTGCGCGACCGGCATGCCCAGCTTGCGCACCCGCCGCGCCGCCGCGCCGATCGGGCCGTAGGACGAGCCCCAGCCCACGACCAGCACGCGTGCCTGCCCGGACGGGTCGTCGACCTCGACGTCGGGCACCTCGATGCCGTCGATCTTGCGCTGCCGCAGCCGCACCATGTGGTCGTGGTTGGCCGGGTCGTAGGAGATGTTGCCGGTGCCGTCGGCCTTCTCCAGCCCGCCGATGCGGTGCTGCAGGCCGGCCGTGCCGGGCACCGCCCACGGCCGCGCGAGCGTCTCCGGGTCGCGCAGGTACGGCCAGAACGACTCACCGTCGGGCGAGTTCGGCTCGGTGGCGAACTCCACGCCCAGGTCGGGCAGCTCGGACACCTCCGGGATCAGCCACGGCTCCGAGCCGTTGGCGATCGCGCCGTCGGACAGCAGCATCACGGGCGTGCGGTAGACCAGCGCGATGCGCGCGGCCTCCAGCGCGGCGTCGAAGCAGTCCGACGGTGACTGCGGCGCGACGATCGGCACCGGCGACTCGCCGTTGCGGCCGAACATCGCCTGGAGCAGGTCGGCCTGCTCGGTCTTGGTCGGCAGACCCGTGGACGGGCCGCCGCGCTGCACGTCGATGACGATCAGGGGCAGTTCGGTCATCACGGCCAGGCCGATGGTCTCGGACTTCAGCGCGATACCGGGACCGGAGGTGGACGTCACGCCGAGCGCGCCGCCGTAGGAGGCCCCGAGCGCCGCGCCGATGCCCGCGATCTCGTCCTCGGCCTGCAACGTGGTGATGCCGAAGTTCTTGTGCTTGGACAGCTCGTGCAGGATGTCCGACGCCGGGGTGATCGGGTACGTGCCGAGCACCACGGGCAGCCCGGACTGCTGACCGGCGGCGATGATGCCGTAGGCGAGCGCGGTGTTGCCGGTGATCTGGCGGTACGTGCCCTGGTTCAGCTTGGCGGGCGCGACCTCGTAGGTGACCGCGAACGACTCGGTGGTCTCGCCGTAGTTCCAGCCCGCCCGGAACGCCAGCACGTTGGCCTCGGCGATGTCGGGCTTCTTGGCGAACTTCTCGCGCAGGAACCGCTCGGTGCCCTCGGTCGGCCGGTGGTACATCCAGGACAGCAGGCCGAGGGCGAACATGTTCTTCGCCCGTTCCGCGTCCTTCTTGCCCAGGCCGGTGTTCTCCAGCGCGCCGATGGTCAGCGTGGCCATCGCGACCTTGTGCACCTGGTAGGTCTCGGTGAGCGAGTTGTCCTCCAGCGGGTCGGCCGCGTAGCCGACCTTGACCAGGTTGCGCTTGGTGAACTCGTCGGTGTTGACGATGAGGATCCCGCCCTTGGGCAGGTCGTCGATGTTCGCCTTGAGCGCGGCGGGGTTCATCGCCACCAGCACGTCGGGGCGGTCGCCGGGGGTGAGGATGTCGTAGTCGGCGAAGTGCAGCTGGAAGCTGGAGACGCCGGGCAGCGTGCCCTGGGGCGCCCGGATCTCGGCCGGGAAGTTCGGCTGGGTGGCGAGGTCGTTGCCGAACGCGGCGGCCTCGGAGGTGAACCGGTCGCCGGTGAGCTGCATGCCGTCGCCGGAGTCGCCGGCGAAGCGGATCACCACGCGGTCGAGCTTGCGGACCGTGCCGCTCTGCCCGGGTGTGGTCTCCCCGGGTGCGGTCTGCTCAGGCGAGCCACCTGGCGCGGCGCCGTTACCAACGTCGGTAGTCATGTCCTACGCCGATCCCTTTCCTCACAACCGCCTGGGGGCTGATGCCCCCGTGCCCCTCCGCGAGGGTAGTCGTGCCCGACGAAGTGCCGGTTTTCCCTGTACCACTCTGCGGGACGGTTCGTCCCACCAGGTGCGCAGGGAGCCAACTGGGCAGTAATCGAGTAATACTGGTCGGTAACTGTTACTCAAAGTTACAGATACTCTCGCGGTCTGTCCAGGTCACTCCCGACCGCTGATCCTGGCCTTCATCGCGGCCAGCCTGGCCTGGAACTCCGGTGTCCCGATCGAGGCGACCTGGGGCGTCAACTCGGTGTCCACGGCCCGGGCGTGGTCGGTCAGCGCGGCGGTGGTGCGCATGGACGCCTTGATCGTGCGGACCAGTGCGCGCGAAGCTTCGGCCGAAGGACGCGCGAACTCGACCGCCGCGGCGACCAGCTCGTCGTGCCCGCCGTCGACCCGTGCCCAGGCCAGCCCGTGGGATACCGCCGCGTCCGCGTCCAAAACCTGGCCGAACAGGGTCATCGCCGTCGCGGTCTGGGGACCGGCGAGCCGGTGCAGCATCCACGTCATCCCGCCGCCGGGGTGGATGCCCAGCTGCAGGAACCGCGCGTCGAACCTCACGTTCGCGTTGACCAGCCGCACGTCGCAGGCCAGCGCGAGGTTCAGCCCCGCGCCGACCGCCGCGCCGCCGACCGCCGCGATCGTCGGCAGCGTGCAGCGGGCCACCGCGAGGAACCCGGCGTAGATGCGCCGCAGGCCGTCTTCCCTGGCCTCGCCCAGCGCGGTGAGGTCCGCGCCCGCGCAGAACGCCGGTGGCGCGCCGGTGATCACGACGGCGTGCACGTCCGCGTCGTCCTCGCAGGTCCGCACGGCGGCGACGAGCTGGTCGGAGAGGTCCAGCGTGAGCGCGTTGCGGCGTTCGGGGTCGTGCACGGTGATGACCGCCACGCGGTCGGAACGTTGCAGGAGCACTTCGGCCATGCGGGGGACTCTAGTGCCGCGATCGGCAGCCTTTGCCCCGTATTCCGCCGGTCGGACGGGTGCGTCGCGGTGCCGGCCCCACGTCCTCATCCCGGCTGGATGGGGGCGTGGGGCCGGTGCCGCGAGGCGCCCCGCTGAGCGCCGGAAGACGCGGTGAAGGTTGCCGATCGCGGCGCTAGGGTGCCGGTGGGCGGTCCAAGAGTCGGGAGAGCACGACAGTCGAGACGGTCCGGTCGATGATCTCGACGGCGCGCAGCCGTTCCAGCGCCGTCTCCAGGTGGTGGATGTTCGCCGCGCGCAGGTGCACGATCGCGTCCGCCGCGCCGGAGACCGTGTAGGCGGCCCTGACCTCGGGCATCGACTCCAGGCGCTGCTGGATGTCGTGCGGCGCCACGTTGCCGCGGCAGTGCACCTCCACGAACGCCTCAGTGCCCCAGCCGAGCTGCTCGGGGTCGACCACCGCCGTGAAACCGCGCAGCACGCCCGTGTCCAGCAATTTGTCCACCCGCCGCTTCACCGCGGGCGCCGACAGGCCGACCTCCTTGCCGATGTCGGCGTAGCTGGACCGGGCGTTGGCCATCAGGCGTGAAATGATTCGCTGGTCGATCGTGTCCACACGCAACATTCTGCCCTAGAAGACGCAATATCGCGGCGTTGTTCGAGGGTCGGAGGGCAATCTACATTTCGATCCATGACCTCGGTTTCCTTCGCGGGCCCCGGTGACGAGCCGATCGTGCTCGACGTCGCCACCCCCGCAACGCAGGTGCGCGTGCCGACCACCCGTCGGTACCTCATGTGCCCGCCCGCGTACTTCACCGTGGAGTACGCGATCAACCCGTGGATGGACCCCACGCAGCCGATCAGCACCTCGCTGGCGGTCGAGCAGTGGACGGCCCTGAAGGAGACCTACGAGCGCCTCGGGCACGAGGTCGAGACCATCGAGCCGCAGCCGGGTCTGCCGGACATGGTCTTCTCGGCCAACTCCGGCACCGTGATCGACGGCCAGGTCCTGGGCTCCCGCTTCCGCGCACCCCAGCGCGCCGCCGAAGCCGACCACTTCCGCCGCTGGTTCCTGGCCAACGGCTACCGCGACGTCGTCATGCCGGAGCGCACGAACGAGGCCGAGGGCGACTTCACCTGGACCGGCAGGTACCTCCTGGCCGGCACGGGCTTCCGCACGGATCCGCTGGCCCACTCCGAGGCCCAGGAGGTCCTGGGCGTCCCGGTCATCTCGCTACAGCTGACCGACCCCCGCTACTACCACCTGGACGTCGCCCTGTTCGTGCTGGCCGACGACCTGGTCGCCTACTACCCGGACGCCTTCTCGCCGGGCAGCCGACGCGTCCTGCGCCGCCTGTTCCCTGACGCCGTCATCGCCACCGCCGAGGACGCCGCCTGCCTGGGTCTGAACGCGGTCTCCGACGGCCGCCACGTGGTCCTGCCCGTGGAGGCCACGGCCTTGGCCGACCAGGTGGCCGCCCGCGGCTTCGAACCGGTCTTCGTGGACATCTCGGAACTGCGCAAGTCCGGCGGCGGCCCGAAGTGCTGCACGATGGAACTGCGGGACTGAACCGCTCGCTGGTGTCGGGCATGTCCCGCACCGCGGGATGGGTGCCGTGCTGATCGCTTAATGCCGAGGCCCCGCCGGGTCGTGAACGACTCGGCGGGGCCTCGGCAGTGGTGCGGTTACGGCCGGCGGCCGGTGAGGCCGACGATCCGGTCGATCAGGGGCGCGTCGGCGGGCACCTCGACCTCGGGGCCGTAGAGGCCCATCTCCCGGCCCATGGGCGCGGTCTCCAGGAGGTCGGCGTGCAGGAACTCCAGCACGTCCGCGTCCCACGACACCACCTGACCGGTGGCCTGGGCCAGGTCCCACGTGTGCACGACCGTCTCGCCCAGCACCATCGCGCCGATCATCGCGGCCGGCAGCGCCTGCGGGCTGCCCAGCGTCGTCGTCCCCTCCCACGCCGACGGCTCGGCCCACGCCTCGGCACGGTCCCGCAGCAGGCCCAGCAGGTCGGCGGTCCAGTCGCCCGCGGTCAGGTCGACGTCGGCCTCCGCGGCGGCGGGCAGCGGCGGCGCCGGCTGCTTGCGCCCGGCGGCGCTCAGCGACGGGCCCCAGAACAGCAGGTGGTTCACGAGCTCGCGGACGTCGAACTCCGTGCACGGCGTCGGCGCGTCCAACTGGTCGGGCTTGACGTTCCCGACGACCTCCGACGCGGTCGCCACGGCCTTGTCGATCAATTGCTCACGGGACATGCCGCCACCCTAGGTACGGTTTCCGCAGGTGTCTTGAACAAAGGCGACATACGCTCGCCGGCGTGACGAGGGACGAGCGGGAGCTGGCGTGGCGGCGGCACCAGCGCCACGAGTTCCACCGGCCGTCGGCCGACCTCGCCCCGTACGTGGCGCGGTACTGGGTGGTGGAGTGGCACTACGACCGGCCGTACCGCCAGCTGGTCGTGCCGTACCCGAACGTCCACCTGGCGTTGCACGACGACGGCGCCGCCGTCCTCACCGGCGTGTCCAGCGGGCACGTGTTCAAGGACCTCGACGGCACGGGCCGGGTGTTCGGCGTCGCCTTCCGGCCCGGCGCCTTCCGCCCGTTCCTGGGCGCCCCGGTCCAGTCGCTCACCGACCGCTCGGTCCCCGCCGCGACGGTCTTCGACCACCTGCCCGCCCACGCCGACCTCGACCGCGTGGAGGCCGCACTCCGCCGCGCCCTGCCCGAACCGGACCCGAGGGCGCGGCAGGCGGCCGACATCGTCGACCGGATCGTCGCGGACCCCGCGATGACCAGGGTCGACGTGCTGGCCCGCGAGGTCGGCGGCAGCGTCCGGCAGCTGCAGCGCCTGTTCGCCGAGCACGTCGGCGTCGGCCCGAAGTGGGTGATCCGCCGCTACCGGCTGCACGAGGTGACCGAGCGCATGGCGGCGGGCGGGCGGATCGACTGGGCCGCGCTGGCGGCCGACCTCGGCTACGCCGACCAACCCCATTTCGTCCGCGACTTCACCGCCATGTTCGGCGAGACGCCCACCCGGTACGCCGAGCGCTACGGCGACGCCGTCACCACCGGGCAGCGCTGAACGGCGTCACCCATAGGGCTGATCGCGCTAGCGAACCGACCCCGGTCGATGCTCCGATCGACGGCACTCGCTGTCGACCAAGGTAGGGAGCGCGCCATGAACGACCTCGACGCCCAGCGTCCGTCGCCCCAACCGCAACAGGAGCAGGAGGAGCCCGTGGAACGGCAGAAGCCTGAGGTCCCCAAGTCGCTGACCGGTCTGGAGTGGCTGGTGCGCCAAGCCCAACGGCGCCGTGAGGAACGCCCGGCGGATCCGGCGCGCTAGGCCGTGCCAAGCCGCTAGTCCGACACCTCGCGCTGGAACGCCGCCCACAGCAGGTTCAACGGGTGGTCGGCCGGGAACTTCGCCCGCTCGTCCTTGCGGGCGAAGACCCCGACCAACCGCTCCAGCTGCGGCTTCCGGTCGTTCTTCAGCTCGACCACCCGCAGGCCGGACCCCTCGCGCAGCTCGTTGTTCGCGGCCACCACGCCCAGGCCGGACGTGACGATCATGCAGCCCTCGACCAGCCCCGACCGCAGCAACGACATGCCGTACTGGATCTCGTCGATTTCTGCCGCGATGTCCAATTCGTTCCGATAATCCGATCCGAACCAGCCGCGCAGGAATTCCGCGATCAACCCCTCACCGGGCACGACCAGCGGCAGCTTCGGCAACTCCCCGGTGCCGACGCTCGCGCCCAGCTTGCTCTCCGGCAGGTTCGTGAGCAGCGCCAACCCGCCGCGCCGCCACTCGATCACGTCGAAGTCCTCGACACCGCTGTTGCGGCCCGCGTGCGTGACCACGCTGCCGCACACGATGTCGACCTCCTTGGACTCCAGGCTCTTCCAGATGTCCTTGGTGCGGATGTGCACGACCTTCAGCTCCACGTCCCTCCGGCGGAAGTCGTCCGCCACGTGGTGCCACGCCTTGGCCAGCGAGTCGAGCATGAACCGCGTCGTGCCGACGGTGACCGTGGTGCCGAGCTTGCGCCGGCACTCGTGAATCGAATCCAGCCACTCGGTGAGCGTGGTACGTGCCAATTCAACCAACGCCTCGCCGGTCTGTGTGATCAGCACATCTTTTCCCCGGCCCTGCTTGACGACCAGCGGTTCGCCGCACAACGACCTGAAGTTGCGGTTGAGCGTGTCGATCTGCTTCTGCACGCTGGACTGCTCCCGGCCGAGCACCCGGGCCGCACGCAGCGCCGAGCGCGTCTCGTACACCGCGATCAGGGTCCTGAGCTGGTCCAACGTGGTGTCCATCAGCAGGGGCGAGGTGTGCAGGAGCCTGCTGAGCTGGTTGCCCGCGGGCAGGAGCAGTTGAGCCGAGGTCGACATGCAGGGCCTCTCGGGTCGGGGCGTGATGTTCTACCGATTAGTTGTACTGAACTTGACCACAGTTCGTGCTGAAATTATCCGAAGATCTTGTTGGATTTCCCTGGACAGGTATACGCGATCCGTAAGAGACTTCTGCCGCAACCAGGTGCTTGTTCACGTGGGAGCAAACAGGGGGGTATTGGGGGGTTGGGGGCCCGCCGGGCGCGCAGCCCGACGGGCCCCCACGTATTAACCTCACCCGCGTGACGGTTTCCACCTTGGATTGGGGCACGACGTACCGGGTCACCGTGCTCGACCTCGGCCTGGCCTGCTGCGGCGTCGAGGTCATGGCCGCGCTCGAAGGCCATCGCCCTGAGCAGCTGGCCGCCCTGGGTGTCGACCCGGTGCACGCGGCGGGCGAGGCCCACGTGCTCGTCGTCTCCGGCACGGTCACCGACGCCATGTTGCCCGCGGTGATCGCGACCTACCAAGAGATGCCGGAACCGCGTTACGTGATCTCCGTGGGCGCGTGCAGCAACACCGGCGGCCCGTACTGGGACTCCTACAGCGTCACCAAGGGCATCGACCAGGCGCTGCCGGTGCACGTCGCCGTGCCGGGCTGCCCACCACGTCCCGAGGCGCTGCTGGACGGCCTCGCCGCGCTGCACCGGATGGTGTCGTGAGCGCCGCGTCGCAGGCCCTGGCCTCCCGAATCCCGAATGCCCAGGTCAAGACGGCGTTCGGGCAGACGACCGCGCACGTGCCGCCGTCCGCGTGGGTCGAGGCGGCCCGCCACGCCCGCGACGAGCTGGGCTGCACGCAGTTCGACTGGCTCGGCGTCGAGGACGCGGGACGTCCCGGCGCGGTCGGTCAGCGGCACGCCGTGCTGCTGCACGTGCTCGACCCGGGCACCAAGGACGGCCTGCTGCTGCGCACCGAGCTCGGCCCGGACGACGTGCTGCCGAGCGTGGCCGGGCTGTGGGCGGGCGCGGCGTGGCACGAGCGGGAGGCCGTGGAGATGTTCGGCCTCACCCCCGCCGACGGTGAGGCGGCCCACCTGCTGCTCCCCGACAGCTTCACCGGCCACCCGCTGCGCAAGGACTTCGTGCTCGCCTCCCGCGTGGTGCGCCCGTGGCCGGGCAGGCTCGAACCGGGCGAGGACGGCAACTCGGCACCCAGCCGCAGGCGGGCCGCGCCGCCCGGCGTTCCCGACCCGTCGTGGGGACCGCGCTACGAGCGCTCCGAGCGTTCCGAGGAGGACACCAGTGGCTGACCTGCCCCCGCGCACCCGAGGCGTCATCGCGCTGCTGGAGGCCAACTGCACGGTCTGCATGATCTGCGCCCGCGAGTGCCCCGACTGGTGCATCCACATCGACTCGCACACCGAGGTCGAGCAGCAGCCCGGCTCGGCCCGTCCCCGTGCGCGCAACGTGCTCGACCGGTTCGCCATCGACTACGGGCAGTGCCTGTACTGCGGCATCTGCGTCGAGGCGTGCCCGTTCGACGCCCTGCACTGGGCACCGGACTTCTCCTACCCCGGCACGGGCGGCCTGGACGGTGACGGCGCGGTCGCCGAACTCGTCCACGAACGGGACGTGCTGGCCACGTGGGTCACGCAGGTGCCGCCGCCGCCACCGCTGGACGCCGGCGCCGAACCCGCACCGGAGACCACCGCCACACGCCCGGCACGCCCCGGTACCGGAACCACGCGCCGGCCGGGCGCGTTGAGGGAGAGGACGTAGGAACACCCGGAGGCGAAGCGTGCACAAGCACTTCAACGCGTTGAAGACCGCGTTGCTGCTCGCTGCCATGAGCGGGCTGATCGTGGCGATCAGCTCGTTGTTCGGGCGCACCGCCCTGGTCGTCGGCCTGCTGC
Organism: Saccharothrix sp. CB00851; assembly: GCF_001905065.1. Lineage (NCBI taxonomy): Bacteria > Bacillati > Actinomycetota > Actinomycetes > Pseudonocardiales > Pseudonocardiaceae > Saccharothrix > Saccharothrix sp. CB00851. The sequence continues at coordinate 434,733 of NZ_LWLC01000001.1, read as the reverse complement.
TGGCGCTGGCCGTGAACGCCTACGCGTACTTCAACTCCGACAAGCTCGCGCTGCGCGCCATGCGCGCCCGGCCGGTGTCCGAGGTCGAGCAGCCCGCCCTGTACCGGATCGTCCGCGAGCTGGCCAGGGCCGCGCGCCAACCCATGCCCCGCCTCTACCTCAGCCCGACCATCGCGCCGAACGCCTTCGCCACCGGCCGCAACCCGCGCAACGCCGCCGTGTGCTGCACGACCGGCATCCTCGAACTGCTCGACGAGCGCGAGCTGCGCGCCGTGCTCGGGCACGAGCTGTCGCACGTCTACAACCGCGACATCCTGATCTCGTGCGTGGCGGGTGCGCTGGCGGGCGCGGTCAGCACGCTGGCGAACCTGGCGATCTTCGCGGGCGTCTTCGGCGGCGACGGCGACGAGGACCGGCCCAACCCGTTCGCGATCCTGCTCATCGCCGTGCTCGCCCCGGTCGCGGCGGTCATCGTGCGGCTGGCCGTCAGCCGGTCCCGGGAGTACCAGGCCGACGAGTCGGGCGCCGAGCTGACCGGCGACCCGCTGGCGCTGGCCTCGGCGCTGCGCAAGATCGACGCCGGCACGCGGGCGGCACCCCTGGCACCCGAACCGGCCGTGGTCGCGCAGTCGCACCTGATGATCGCGAGCCCGTTCCGGGCGGGGGAGAACCTGGCCAGGCTGTTCTCCACCCACCCGCCGATCGCGGACCGGGTGCGCCGGCTGGAAGAGCTGGCCCGCCGGTCCTAGCGGGCTTCCAGTGCGACGTTCATCACATATTGGCCGTAGCCGGACTTCGCCAGCTTCTCGCCCAGCGAGTAGCACTGCTCGGCGCTGATGAACCCCATCCGGAGCGCGATCTCCTCCAGGCACGCGATGCGCACGCCCTGCCGGTGCTCCAGCACCTGCACGAACTGGCCCGCCTCCAACATCGAGTCGTGCGTGCCGGTGTCCAGCCACGCGAAACCGCGACCGAGGTCGACCAGCTGCGCCCGGCCTTCCCGCAGGTAGGCCAGGTTGACGTCGGTGATCTCCAGCTCGCCGCGCGGTGACGGCTTGAGCGCCTTGGAGATCGACACGACCTCGTTGTCGTAGAAGTACAGGCCGGTGATGGCCTTGTTCGACTTCGGCCGCGCGGGCTTCTCCTCGATCGAGATCAACCTGCCGGCCGCGTCGACCTCACCGACCCCGTACCGCTCCGGGTCCTTCACCGGGTAGCCGAACAGCACGCAGCCGTCCAGCGAGGTGGCGTTGTGCTGCAGGACCTTGGAGAAGCCTTGGCCGTAGAAGATGTTGTCGCCCAGGACCAGCGACACGTCGTCGTCGCCGATGAAGTCCGCGCCGATGATGAACGCCTCGGCCAACCCGTTCGGCTGGGCCTGCTCCGCGTACTCGATGGTCAGGCCGAACTGCGAGCCGTCACCGAGCAGGCGGCGGAACAGCGGCAGGTCCACCGGCGTCGAGATGAGCATGATCTCGCGCACACCCGCCAGCATCAGCACCGACAGCGGGTAGTACACCATCGGCTTGTCGTACACGGGCAGCAACTGCTTCGACACCGCCTGCGTGATGGGGTGCAGGCGCGTGCCGCTGCCACCGGCGAGGACGATGCCCTTCATCGGTAGTTGGTGAACTGGAGGGCGATCCCGAAGTCGGAGTTCTTCAGCAGGGCGATGACGTCCTGCAGGTGGTCCTTCTTCTTGCCCGAGATGCGCAGCTGGTCGCCCTGGATCTGCGCCTGCACGCCCTTGGGGCCCTCGTCGCGGACCTTCTTCGCGATCTCCTTGGCCTTCTCGCTCGAGATGCCCTGGACCACGTTGCCGGTCACCTTGAAGACCTTGCCCGACAGGGCGGGCTCGCCGATCTCGAAGGCCTTCATCGAGATGCCGCGCTTGATCAGCTTCTCCCGGAAGACCTCGATCGCGGCGTTGCAGCGCTCCTCGGTCTCGGACTGGAAGGTGATCGCCTCCTCGCCCGCCCACGACACCTGAGTGCCCGTGCCGCGGAAGTCGAACCGGGTGCTCAGCTCCTTGGCGGCCTGGTTGAGCGCGTTGTCGACCTCCTGGCGGTCGACCTTGCTCACCACGTCGAACGACGGGTCTGCCACGTGCCCGGTACCTCCGCGTAGGTGGATCTGGAACCGCCCGGGAGCCTACCGGGCAACCCGGTTGCGCATGCCCCCACGGGCTTATGTATTGTCTCCACCGCACCCGGCACCACCGGGTGCGGGGCGGGTTGCCCGAGCGGCCAATGGGAGCGGACTGTAAATCCGTCGCGAAAGCTACAGAGGTTCGAATCCTCTACCCGCCACAACAGCAGAAAGCCCCCGTGACCAGGAACAACAGGTCACGGGGGCTTTCTCGTGTCATACGGCTGTGTCCGGTCGGGACCGGCCCTCTACGGCCGGTTGGGTCCAGGGCGGGTCCAAGTTTTCAGCCGCCCAGCGCGGCCAGGACCCGCGCACGGGCCGTCAGCTCCCCACCGTCGATGCACTTCGCGTAGACGCGCATGAGCACGGCCACGCTGTGACCGGCCCACTCGGCGACGCGTGGCGCTTCCACGCCCGCGTTGAGCCACATCGACACGCAGGCGTGACGGAGGTCATACGGACGCTTGGCCAGGGGTGACCCGGCGACCTCGGCCGTGAAAGCCGCGGTGCGCGCCGCCTCCCACACCCGGCAGTAGGTCGAGCTGCCGATGCGCCCGCCGCGCTCGGCCACGAACAGCAGCCCACCCGATCCGGTGCCGAAAGCGGCAAGGTGCTCGTGCATCAGCAACGCCAGCTCGGGGGAGAGCGGCACCGTGCGGCCCTGCCCTTGCTCGCGGTGCTTCAACCCCCTTTCCTCGTTCGGCCGGCCGCTGTCGGTCCAGGCCGCGCTCATCTCCGGTGCCGCGCGGGTGAGGTGGATGCTGCCCCACTCGGACACCGTCCACCGTTGCCGCTTCCGGTCCCAGCTTCGCGGCGGTAGTTCGAGATCGGTGTCGCGCAGGCTCAACGCTTCCTCCGGGCGCAGAGCGGCGTGGTAGATCGCACCGAAGAACGCGACCAGCTTGCCACCCGTGCGTCCGACTCCCGCCACCTCGTGCAGCACCGTGCGGAACTGGACCGGGTTGGCCACCGATCGTCGGTCCACCTGGTGGACCACGCTTCGACGCCGCTTGCTGGTCACCTCCTTTGCCGGATTGGTCTCCAACAACTTCGTCTCCACCGCATAGTCCAGTGCGCTGCCCAGCGTGATTCGTCGCAACCGGATGGTGTTCGCGGCGGCACGCGAACCGTCCTGCTTCTTCTCGATCCTTGCCAACAGGCCACGGAACACCGCAGGGTCCGCCAAGTCGCCCACCGACACCGTGTGCCGGGAAAGCCACGCGAACAGCGCAGCTACTTCCTCCGATTTCTCCCCACTACGCCGACGGGTGTTGAACGCCACCCGTAGCGCGGCCCTGATGGCTGCTTCCGACGGCTCACCGCGTCCTGGCGACACCAGAGCCAACGTGATGGGCGTCAGGGTGTCCGCCACCGTCTTGCGCTGCCCTGGCGACGACTCGTCCCACATGCGGTCCACATAACCGCACGCGAAGTCGAACCACGATCGCCGCACAACCTCCGCCTTGCGCACCATCGTGACCGGAAGACCGGACTCGATATCGAAAGGGACGCCGTCGGTCGTTGCCGTGACCAGCTTGGACCTGAACGCATCAGCGAGCGCTTTGGTCGAGCACCGTTCGGTGAATCGGCGACCGTCCACCGTCCACCGCACCTTGTACGTGGTTTTGCGTTTACCCACGTACGGAGCGCCGATCTGCCCGATTCGCACCCGCGTGGACGTGTTCATCAGGCAGCCTCCGCAAGGGAGTCGTACCAGGCTTTGATGTCGGCCCGTTCCAATCGCAGTTTGCCGTTAGGTAGCTTGCGGACGATCGGGGCGCGTCCCTTTGCCCGCCAGTCGTTGAACGTGGACCGGGCGATGTTCAGTTCGGTGCAAAACTCTTCGACTGTCAGCCAAGTGCGTGCGCTCATGTGAAGCCCTTTCGCGCATCGGAGCAGAGGGACAGGCAGGGACAGGTGAGGGACCCCCTGTCCCTGCTGTTACCGCAGGTCAGACGGTGTGGAGGGACAGAGGGACAGGTGGGACAGCACTTGGCCTGTCCTCCTGTCCCACCCAGGTCACAGCAGCGGCGCGAAGTACCGGCCGGTGCCGTCGCGGGTAAGCTGCCCGGCTTCGTGCATCCGCTGGCACGTCTTGCGAGCATTCCCGGCGTCCAAGCCGGTCCCGGTGGCGATTTGTGCGGGTGTGCTGCCGCTGTTTTCGCGCAGGTAGAACAGGATGGTTCGGCGGGTGTCGCTTGCCGTGTGGTCGACGGCGGGACCTTCGAGCATGGTCCACGCGCCGTTGTCCGGGTTGAAACTCAGCGCGTGATCGGCCTCTTCCACATCGCGGCCGGTGATGTGCAGAACGCCGTCTGCGTTGTTGCGTCCGCGTTCGAGTACCAGCACGGCGTCGGCCGCACCGGCAATGCCGTTGGTGCCGGACACGGTGGCCAGGAAGTCCTCGTGTGTGGCCTTGCGGACGTGGTGGACAAGTACGACCGCCACGCCGAAGTGGTCCGCTATCCGCTTGGCGCGGCCAACTGCCAGGTAGTCCGCGTCGTACTGCTGGACACCGGCCGGAGCTGCGCCACGGACTTTGGCGAATACGTCGATCACCACCAGGCGCGCGGCCGGGTTGCCGCGCAGCCATCCGGCGATGGCCGTGTCTCCCCCTTGCGGGAGTGGCGGGCACTCGGTGGCCAGGGTCAGCAGGTGCGGCGCGGGCTGGTCGGCGAGCATCTTGCCCATGCGGGTCTTGAGCCGCCGGGCGGTGTCCTCCAACGCGAGGTAGAGCACGGGAGCGGCGGGGCCGGTGTCGACGGTGCCGAACGCGGGCTTGCCGGACGCGATGGACAGCCCCAGCCCGAGCGACATCCACGACTTGCCCACCTTGGGCGGCCCTGCCAGCAGCGTGACGCCTTCGCAGAGCACACCGGGCACGGCCCACTTGGGGTCGGGGAAGTCGGCGGCCATGAGCTTGTCGGCGGTCCAGGCGGTGGCGAACGGGTCGGCGTCGGACGGGGGCGTAGTGGTCACGGGGTGGCTCCCTGATGGCTGCGGGCGGTGCGATTCATGCGGCTACCTGCCGGGGGCGGGACGCGCCCTTGCGCAAGCCGCTGGTGATGGTCTGCTCCGCCGTGTGGCGGCTGTAGGCGTTGACGGCGACGTGTCCGGCGGCGGCGTGGCTGAGCACGTCGCGCACTTCGTCCTCGGTCAGAGCGCCACCAGCCACGAGCTGTCCGAGGGCGATGGCGGCGCTGTAGAGGGCGAAGTTGCGTTGACCGGACGGTGCGCCTTCCACGCGGGCGACCTCGGCCGCGATCGCGGCGCGTAGGTACCGGCCGCGTCGGTCACCGGCCGCGCCTCGCAGCGCCACGGGCGCGCTCGGCGCGGCGGGCAGCGGCGCGGGACGCAGCAACGTGGCCAACCATCCCGGCAAGGGCACCACTGCCGCGTCGTGCACCAGCTCGTAGCCGCGGCCGTCCACGACCGACCCGACCGCCACGACGTAGCCACCGGCCGCCCGGCTGTCGATGAGCGGCCCGGCCCTGCGGATCGTGTTGCGGTACTCCACATCGGTCGGGGCGGTGAAGTACAGGTGCCGGCCACCGGAGACGGTGGACACGACGCGGGTGTCGGTGGGCAGCTCCTCGCCCCTGTCGTCGGCGAGAAGGGCGAGCACTTCCAAGCCGTGCCGGAAGCCGTCCGGTTCGGGCTTGCCGGGCTTGGCGGTGTCCAGGTCCACCACGACGAGCCCGGCCCGACCGGTGGCCAACCCGATGTTGTAGGACCCGCTGCCCCAGCAGCGGCGGATTCGGTCAGGGTCGGTAGTGGCGCGCTGCTCCCAGTCGCGCACGGCGGGTGTCTTGCCGCCGGGAACGAGCGGGAACACGGGCCAACCGAGGGCGGCGGTTGCCAACGCGGAGGACAGCAAGCGGGCGCGTCGGGACACGTCTGTCTCCTTGGGATGGTGGGCCGGTGGTGTGGTCTGGTTTCAGCGCTTGCCCGCCCGGTGGGCGGCTTCGCAGGCTGGGCAGACGGTGTAGCCGCTGAGGCGGGGGAACAGGATCCGGTCCCCGCCCTCGTAGCGCTGGCCGCACAGGGTGGTGGTGACGCCGTTCCACCAGCTCTTCTTGCCCATGTGGACGAAGCGGTCGTTGTTGCCCATGACGAACCTTTCGTGACTTTGTGTGACGATGTGCGGGCATGACGGAGTGGCGCGACGGTGGTGGTGAGAGGGCCGCGCGGGCAGTTACGGGGCGAGTTAGGTCCGGCGGGGCGAGTTAGGTTTCTAACTCGCCCCGCCGTAGGAGGGAACGAGGGCGATGACCTGCGGCGAGTTAGGTGGTTAGCCGAGTTAGGTCGGCGCGGATCGACCCTGTTCGGGGCCGGCTTCCGGGCCGTTGGGTCGACTCGGCGGACCTAACTCGATCCGGTCGTGGGTCAGTCCTGCCCGTCCAGGTCACGGGTAGCCCGCTTGCTCAGAGCCTCACGCACCGTGACCGGGTCGACGGGGTAGCGGTTGCCGGTGGAGGGCACCTTGACGCCTTCGGCGGCCAGCAGTTCGCGGACCTGCTTGCCGGTGAGCTTGCGGTACGGGGTCCAGTCGGGGGCGAGCTTGGCCAGCAGCGCGGGCACGTCGGCGGCCGGGACGGTGTCGTGGCCCAACGCGTCGGCCAGGTCCTCCAACAGGTCCCGGCGCACCGGGGCGGCGGTCGGCGGGTTGCCGGTGACCACGGCCGGGTTGACCGCCCGCATGGCGCGTTCGATCACCTCGGTGGCGGCGTCCCACCCGGCGTCGTCGTCGACGGGGATGTAGAACCACTTCAGGATCTCGAACCGCTCATCGGTCGCGCCGGTGAGGATTGAAGTGCCCCGGTCCTTGCCCGGTCGCAGCTCGGTGGCCCGGATACCGGCCTGGAACGAGCCGTCACCGAGGAAACCGTCGTTGCTACGCCAGGACTTGACGTGGAAGCACGCGTTGATCTGGACCAGTTCCACGATCGCGGGCGGGATCGCGTCGGCACGGGAAGACTGGGTGTCGAACAACAGCACGATCCCGGTCTTGCGGGCGCGCTTGAGGATGCCCACGGCCAGCTCGGTGGCTTCCTCGCGGCGGTCACCGCCGAACAGTTCGTGGCACTCGCTGAACAGCGCGACCTTCGGGCGAAGCTCCGGGTGCTTCTCTGCCAGTCCGCGGCTGACCTTCTTCGCGCCCAGCTCGGCCAGCCGGTCCTCCCTGCGCTCCATCTCGTCGTACAGCTCTTGCAGGGTGTCCACGGCGGCGTCGATGGTCTCGGGCTTGACGCCCTTGTGGTAGCGGGCCAACCGCGGAGTGAAGGCGTCGAAGTCGCCGTTGCCCGCGAAGACGAACACCATCAGCTCCGCCAGCGGGTCCAGGGCCGCACCGAGCATGACCACGCGGGCGGCGTTGGACTTGCCCTGGCCCATCATGCCGCCGAAGAACAGGTTGACCGCCACCAGCGGCGGCGCGACCACGTCACCGCGCTGCGCCACCCCGAACGGCACGCCGTCGAACACGTCCACGGTGCCCTTGTCCATCAGCGGCCACGGTGGCGCGGGCCGGGTGGCCAACCCCGGATCGGCCACCCACAGCTCGACGTGGTCGCCCTTCTCCGACTCCGACGGCCACACCTCGGTGGGGTGGCGGAACAGGTTGCGGGCGAGGATGTCGCGCTTGTCGGCGATCATCTCCGGGGTCACGCCCATCGGCAGGGAGAACACCGCCTGGTAGCCGCGGTTGTTCACCCGCACCGGCGGGGTGGAGAACGTCACCGTCCACCCCGCCTTGATCTCGGCGCGCAGCTTGGGAATGGGCAGGTGTGCCAGCGCCTCGCCGATACCGGCGGGGGTGACGATGCGATGCGTCTCCTCCCTCTCTGTGCCGCTCATCGTCCACGCCGGGGCGTCGGCCACACCGGTGCCCGCCTTGTGGGCGGCCAGCAGCCACGCCACCGGCGCGCCGATCACGGCGGCCTGCACCGCGAGCATGACCAGCATGCCCAGCACCTCCCCGGTGCCGGCCACGAACGACCACCACTCGCCCCAGGTCCAGCCGCCGTCCCACAGGTGCACGCTCACCCCGACGACCAGCAGCACCGCCAGCAGCACGATCACGGCCAGCAGCACCGAGAGCACGAGCATCATCAGCGCCCGGGGCGCACCGGCGATCCGGTCGCGCCGGTCGGCCTTGGCTTGGCGCAACCGGTCCAGCCACTCCGCCACCCCGGCGGCGTCACCGGCGGCACGCGCGGCGAGCACCTGCTCCCGGTAGTGCGCGTAGGTCGCGGCACGCACCGCACGGGCGGCCCACTGCCCGTGACCGCGGTAGACGCGGTAGCCGGTGCGCAGTGCCAACCGCGCGCCCTCGGCCGCGATCTGCTTCGCGGTCGGCTTGGCCTTGTCGACCCCGTCGGCCGCACGGTCGCGCGCCAGCTCGGCCTCACGCGCGGGGGTGAGCACCTCACCGGACACGGCCGTGTCCGGCTCCACCGCACCCGCACCGGCGCCCTTTTCCTCGGCCGTGTCCAAGCGAGTGGCCTCGGCGTGGCGCACCGGCAGCTCCAACACCTTGGCGTGCTCCTGGCCCCCGTCGGCGGCGGCCGGGTAGTGGGCGGTGGTGCTCATCGGGGGTCCTCTCGCAGGGCGTCGCGCACGGCGCGGGCGTGGTCGGTGCCGCACTCCAGCGCGGCGCGCAGGGCCTTGGCCGACGGGTCGGCGGGCAGGTGGCCGGCGGCGACCAGGCGACGGGCGCGGGCGGTCAGAGCGGCGGTATGAGCGTCGGTTGCGGACGGGGTAACCCCGGCCGGTCGGAACGTGTTTGCGCTGTACTGCGGGCCAGTAACCCCTCCGGTAACTCCTGTCGGGGCGGCGGCCGGGGTGATCGCCGTGGTGTCGTCCGCGGTGGTGCCGGTGGTGTGGTCGAGGTGGGCGAAGCCGTCCCAGATGATTGGCAGGACGGTGACCGCGCCGACGGCGACCAGGGGGCCGATGGCGTGGGCCAGCAGCGTCATCGGCTTGAAGGTGTCGGCGACGATGGGCAGGTAGGGCCAGACGTTGAGCGTCAGCGTTACTCCGAGTGCGCCGAACTCGACCTTGGTCAGGTGCGGGTGGTGCAGGGCCTTGCCGCGGGTGGTCAGGAACGCCTTCGCGCCGACGACGACCAGCAGGATGGCGGAGATGACCGGTTCCACGGCCCACGCGCCCCACCACGCCGCGCCCCGCTCGGTCATGTCGAGGGTGAGGGTGTGGTGCACGCCGGTGGTGGACCACCCGAGTGCGCCGACCAGGGCGACCAGGGCGGTGACGGTGAGGACCAGGCGCACGCGGGCGGCCTGCCACGCCCGCGCCATCGGGTTCTGTCCGAGGGTGTGCAGGCGGGCGGCCTCGTGGCTGCGCTTGAGCGCGCGGCGCACCCGCTTGGTGTCCACCAGCAGGGGTGCGGTGTCGTCCTGCAAGGCCAGCAGGGCGTGTGCCTCGGCGACCTCGGCGCGCAGCCCGCGCACCCGCCGCGTGTCCCCGGCGGCGTGGTCCTGGCCCTCGTCGTCGGCGGCGTGTCCGCGCCGGTCGACGGGGCGGACGTGGTCGCCAGGCGCGGCCGGTGCGGGGACGGTGGGTGCGGCGGCGGCGACGTAGCGTTCCAGCTCGGCCACGGTGGCGGCGAACGGGTCGAACTCGTCGGGACCGGGCAGCGGGGTTGTGGTCGTGCTCATCGGGTCACCTCCAAGCGGCGGGCGGAACGAGAGGAGAGCAGTCCGGCGCGGTGGCCGGTGGGAGTGGCGGCGCGGCGGCGGGCCAGGACGACGACCAGCAGGGCGGGCAGGCCGTAGGCGACCAGCAGGACCGTGGGGTCCTCGGTCTGGGCGGTCACGGCCCACTGGGCCAGGCCGATCAGCCCGGCGACCATGAGCAGCTTCCACAGCACGACCACCGCGACCACGGCGAGCGCGATGAGCAACAGCAGTAAGGGCGTCGGGAGGCTCATGCGGCCACCTCGCACAGCAGTGGCATGGCGACGGTGACGGCGCTCTGCCCCAGGACCATGCACCTCAGGTCGAGGTCGTGCGGGATCACCGGGGCCTGGTCGAGCAGGGCCGCGCCGACGGCGGCGAGGAACACCCGGTTGGTGGCGTCGCTGCCCTTCTTGAACTTCGGCGCTTGGTAGAGCAGGTAGGCGGCCGACCACCACGCGGCCCACCGCGCCGACCGGTCCCCGCGGTATGCGGCGGCGAGCACGTGCATGGCCTCGTGGAACATCACGCGGCGGGCCTGGTCGTCGGCGGTGACGAGGTAGAGCAGGTCTCCGGTGGTCTCCACCTGCACCACGCCGCGCCGGTCGGCCAGCCGCCCGGCGAGCTGGGCGGCCACGTCGCGGGCGGCCTGCCCGCGTACCAGCGCGTTACCGCGCACCTGTCCCCAGGAGATCGGCAGGGTCACGATGTTGGGCAGCACCTCGGAGTCGGGGGCCTGCACCGCGAACCGGCGGCGCACCGCGCGCCCGTAGGCGGCCAGGGTCCGGGTGGCCGGGGTGTCCGTGCCGCCGGTCCACTGACCGGTGGCGGTGTTCCAGCGGGCACCGGCACGCGACCGGCCCACTTCACCGACGCGGTCGTAGTTCGGGCCGTCCTCGTCCAACGTCGCCGCGTAGCGCGACGCGATCGGGCGGCCGGTGTCGCCGTAGCGGGCGTCATCTGAGGCGGCGGCCACCGCGCGCCGCCACTGCACCACCGTGTCGTAGGCCAGCGTGAGCATCTGGATGCCGTGGCCGGTGCTGGGCAGCGCCAGCGCGGAGGCGATGGCGGGCAGCACCGCCCGCGCCGCGTGGGCCTGCTCGGCGGCGAAGGCGCGCACCCGGGTGTCGTCGGAGGTGCCGCGCAACGCCAGGTGCGGCGTGGGGAAGCAGTCCGCGGTGATCTCGGGAAGCTTCCGGTTCATCGGGCACCCCCGGCGGGGCGCAGCACGCGACCGGAGGCGGTCAGGTCCTGCCAGGTGCGGCCACGCTGCGAGGACGGGGCCGTCCCGTCGGCGCACGCGACCGGGGTCACCAGGCCGTAGGGGGCGGGCTGGTCGAAGGTGTCACCGGTGGCCGCGTCCACGAGGTCGCGCCGGTGGGTGTTGTTCGACATGCTTGGGGTTCCTGTCTCGTGGTGAAGCACGGGATGTGGGGACCGGACCGGCGGCGCGGTTCTTGGCGGGACTCAGGCCGCCGGTCCGGGCGAAGTCAGTGGACGGTGACGCCCTGCGCCATGAGCAGGTCCACGGCGTCGGTGAGCACCTGGTCGTGGTCGAACACCAGCGGCCCGAACACCAAGGACATGACCTCGGCCACCGGCCACCAGCGGGCCTGGCGGGCGTCGTCGCCACCCACGGCGGCGGGCATGTGGTCGAGCACCGCGGCGAACGCCACGGACACGACACGGCCACGCGGGTCGCGGTCGGGGGTGTCGTACACGCCGACCTGGTCGAGGTTCCACTCGTCGAACGCGACACCGGTTTCCTCGTGCAGCTCGCGCACGGCTGCGGTGGAGAAGGTCTCGTGCGGGTCGACATAGCCACCGGGCAGCGCCCACCGGCCCGCGAACGGGTCGTGACCCCGCTCGATCAGCAGCACCCGCCACTGACCGGCGTCGTCCTGGGCGAACAGCAGCACATCGGTGGTGATGGAAGCGTTGTTGTCCTTCACAGCAGCGATCTCCTCGGAAGTGTTGATACGCAAGGGAAAACAGGGACGAATGGTCAGACGGCGGCCGGTTCAGACGCGGTCAGGCGCAGCACGTCGGCCACCGCCACGTGCACCGGATCGGTGCTGGGAACCAGGGCCAGGCCCAACGCGGCGGCGGCCCGGCCCACCTGCTCACCGGTGACGTGGTCCCACACCTCCACCAGGGCCGTGCCCGCCGACGTGGACACCGGCCCCTCCGCCGACACCCGCACGTAGTCGCCCACCGGGTCGAACAGCAGGTGCGTCAGGCCCAGCGCCCGCGCCGCCCGCGCCACCTGCCCCGCCGACGACTCCCACGACAACGACCAGCCCATCTGCAAGCGGATGCCCTGATCGGAAGCCGGGTCACGGGCCACCCGCACGGCCACCGCGCACACACCCACCAACGCCTCGGCGTGCTCGGCCAACAACGCCGCGGCCACCGCCGCGCGGTACGCCATCGTCGCCATTACGCGGCCTGCTTCGCGGCACGACGCGCGGCGTTGCGGGCGGCGTTGCGACGCGCCTTGCGGCCCTTGGACTTGCTCTTGCCGAAGACCGGCGTCGGCAACGCCGTGGCGATCGACACCGGCCGCGCCGACTGCTCCACGTTCTCCAGCTCGGCGGCGGCCTGGTCCACGCCGACGCCGTACTTCGGGGTGATTCCCGCCAACGCACGGGCCAGGATGCGCCGGTTACGGCGCTCCCGCGCCGAACCATCCAACAGCCCCGACGTCGGCTCACCAAGAGCGATCTCCACCGACACCTGCGCGTCCAGCAGTGCCAGCGCCGCGGGGGTCAAACCGTCCGGGTAGTTGCTCGTCGTGTCCACTGAGAGTCCTTCACTGTAGAGACCCTCTTGCGCTCTGCAAGGGGGGGTTGCAGGAGCCACGTTAGACAGCCGGGCTTGCGTCCGTCAACCCCCTCTTGCGAAGATGATGCAAGCCCCCTTGCCCAGGAAGGTGGAGGCGTGGAAGAGCAGGTCAAACAGCTACGTGAGATCCAGGACCCCGTACGCCGCGCACAGCAGGCGAGCGACCTGGTCGGCCGGTTCCAAGCCGCAGTAACCGAGATCTCCAGACTTCGCAAAGAGGCTCTAGAGGAGATGTCCTTGCTCGGTATGTCACAGACCGAGATCGCCAAACACCTCGACATGACACGTTCGCGAGTGGGTCAACTATTGAAGACCGGCCCTAAGATCGAACGCGCATTCTTTGGCACGGGTTCAAAATTGATCGTAGCTGTAGGCGGGAAGCTTGAGGCCAAGAACAATAATCCCGGACCGGTCGTAGCGCAGGAAGACTTTCAAGCTTACGACGAATTTCGAAGCTTGGCCAGCGGGTTGGACTTCGAAACCGATTACGAAGTCGTACAACCCCCCGGCATGATTAACCTTAACCGGGATGACCTGGTAGTAATTTGCGGACCTCGACTATCGCCACTCATTGCTCAAGTTCTCGAATCTGATGTTAATATCGGGTTCGACCGCGACAGCAAGGGGTGGCACTTGCTGGACCGGGTACAGCAAAAAGTTTACCGCTCTCCAATGGATGACGGCACACCCGCCGACCACGCGTACGTCGGCAAATTGCCCAGGCTTGACGGTAAAGGCACTTTTCTCTACATCGCAGGAATTCATGCTGTAGGAGCTGCAGGCGTTGTGCACTTTCTTGACAACCACCTCGCTGAGCTTTACCGCGAAGTGAAAGATGGTCGATTCTCCACGGTAATCCAGTGCACGTTTGATGCGACCACCCGACGGGTATTGTCGTCTAAGCGTGTCGCTCCCATCTACAAGTAGGACGGCGGTTCCATGCGTGCAGAGCTGGACAGTCACCCAGGAAGCTTGGTAAAGCCAAATGAAGACTGGGCTGCGGCGACTAACAGGATTGCCGTCGTCCTAGACGGCCTGACCGCTCCCGGAGACCTAGGAACAGGATGTATGCACGGTGTGCCCTGGTTCGTAGAGAAAATGGGATCAGCACTCGTGGCCAATCTGGCAGACGACGCTTTGGATATGCGCTCCGCCTTGGCGGCGTCTATCGACGCGACAGCGAGAATTCACGCATCTACATGCGACTTGGGAAACCCGGGCACACCGTCGGCTACGGTTCTAGCACTGCGCGAAAGAGGCGAAGCCCTCGACTGGCTAGTCTTGGCAGACTCAACTTTGCTGCTTGACTGCACGGAAGGGCTCGAAGCAATCAGCGACGATCGTGTAGCCCAGGTTAATCAAGTACAGCATGAAGCCGCCATAAGTTCGGACACGGGCACTGACGAACACGAGAAAAATGTTAGCAAACTCGTGGAGGCGCAACGACTTATCCGAAATACGCCCGGCGGCTACTGGGTGGCAGGCACCAATCCGGAGGCTGCGACGGAAGCACTGAGTGGCTCCATCTCGAAGACGCTAGTGAAGCGGGCCGCGTTGCTATCGGATGGCGCGGCTAGACTGAAAGAGTTCGACGTGGCGAGTTGGGGAAGTATCATGGACACTCTGGAGATTTCCGGTCCAACAGGCCTGATTTCTGCCGTCCGCGATGCGGAAGACAGTGACCCGAAAGGGCGACGCTGGCCGCGATACAAGAAGAGTGACGATGCAACGGCGGTATATTTGACATTCAGCTAAATGCATACGGCCAGTGCTGGCCCGTGTGAAGTGGCAGCCTTTAATGTCAGGTCAGTTGTCTTCGCGCTGAGCGCGCTCGCGCAGACTTCGGCGCAACTTCTCCATGTCCCAGCGGGCATGGCCGCCCGCCGTCACGAACTCGGGTTCGACCAGGCCGGCACGCCACCAGCGCGCCAACGTCACGCGGTCGATGCCCAGTTCGGCAGCCGCGACGCCCGTCGGAACGAGCTTCGGACGAGGTGTCACAGGGTCACTCTGACGGACTAATCGCCTCGAAACACCCCAGGTGAAGCGCTTGTCACTGATCGACTCGTAAGACTCGCTAGACTCTGATGCATCGTTTGCATCAGTTGGGAGGCTTCGTGGGTTTTCGGATCACGCTGACCGAGGATCAGGTGTCCCAGATCTGGGCCTACCTCGCGCGCTGCGTCAACGAGGTCGAGAGCTACCTACGCGACGACGACATCACGGGCGCGAACGCGTTCATGGACCAGGTGTTGAACGAGGCGGGCAAGGGCTGCCATGACCTCGTCTTGGACACGATCTCCAGGCTCAGGGGGCAGGCAGACTGGCGAACGTTCATCCCTCACGAATAGTCGCCAATGCGGCCCCTGGACATCTGGGACAGGTCGGGTGCTGTCCCACCTGTCCCTCTGTCCCTCTAGGTCATCTGACCTGCGGTAACAGCAGGGACAGGGTGTCCCTCGCCTGTCCCTGCCTGTCCCTCTAGATCAACAATGGTGGGGACGGGTCGCTCTATAAAGATTTATAAAGTTTTAGTAAAGGTGCAGGTAGGGCACTGTTCCCTGTGTCCCAGGGTGTCCCCACGGGGGCGCGTGCCGCTCGCGCGGCGGCCACGCTGAGGGACACAAGCGGCTGGACCACTCTCATGTCCAGCGGGGTCGGGCGACGTCGTGCCGCACCGGTCCGCTGCCCAGGCCGTGGCACCGGCCCCCGACGTGGTCCTGTGGTGGCGTCCCGATGCGGCAGCGGGCCATACAGGGGGCGCTGAGAGGCCCGTAGAGCACCTGACGCGCTCTCCGGGTAGTCCGAAGTAGGCAAAGGAGGGCAAGGTGTACCGCCGGTGTCCGTCCGGACTCGACCCCCCGGACATGAGAGTGGTCCAGCCGCTTGTGCCTCTCGGTTCAGGGTAGGTCCACGTCTGGGTTCAGGGCCGTGTATGTGCTGGTCAGGACCGTTGTGGTGAACGGTCTGTAAATCCGTCGCGAAAGCTACAGAGGTTCGAATCCTCTACCCGCCACGCTCGTCGAGGACCTCTGCTTGCGGATAGCGCAAGCCGGGGTCCTCGCTCTTTTCTTCTGGGGGTGCGACCCCCGGACCCCGCGCGGCGGGCGCTGCCCCCGGACCCCCGTTCGTAGGTGGTCGGGTTTCGTCATGATGTCGCGTTCGCAGGTGGTCGGGTTGCGTCGTGATGTCCCCGTTCGCACGTGGCCGGTGAGTCGCGTTGCGGTGGTCGCCCGGGGACGTCGGTGGCGATGGTCGTGGCTGGCTGTTGTGGTCTTGACGTAGGTGAGGCCGGCGCGCAAGCGCTTCCTCTCGCTTGCGTGCCGGCCTCGTGTGCAGCATAACCCATATCGAACGCCTGTTCGAGGGTTAGGCGATGGCGGCGCGTCCCGCTTCCGTCAGCTCCGCGTCCGCGCGCTCCTCCAGGCCCACCGCCCGCCGTGCCCGCAGCAGCCCCGCGTGCACCAGGTCGTGCGTGACCATCTGGTCGCAGCACGGCAACCCGTCGACGTACAGGTCCGGCTCGCGTCCGCCCGTCAGCTGAGCCCGACCAGCGGCAACGGCGCGCAGCATGGCTTTCGCCCGCCCGGACAACTCCCTCGCGACGCTCATGGCGACCCCCTCGCCCCGTCCTTCCCGTACCTGCTTCCCTCACCTTGTAGGAGGTCTGGACCTGTACCTCGAGTACCCCGGCCGGACAAGTTCACTCGGGTGGACGAGGCACCTGCCACTGTGCCCCCTTGCGCCGTCCGAACGACGGCGCCACGCCGACCGGTTGCTCCGTTCAGCCCAACCGAACTACCTGTGACCGGTCGGCGCTCCGATCGACACGTTGTCGCCCGTTGGTCCGAGCGGGGCCGGTGGGGCGTCGAGACTGGAACACATGAGCGAAATCCTCATCGCCCTCGCGGCCCTCGCGACCGGTGTCGCCCTCGGGCTGGTGGTCCGGTACTCGGTGCGGCGTGACGACGCGCCACCGCTCGACGACGCGCGCGAGCTGCTCCACGCCGCCGACGACCTGGAGTACGGCCTGAACACCGTGCTCGACTTCGGCCCGCTGTCGCTGTCCGAGCTGGCCTCGGTGGACCTGCCCGCGAAGCTGGACCGGGTCGCCTCGACCGGTGAGCTGTCGCGGTCGACCCTGGCCGCGCTGAGGGCGTACACGGACAAGATCGCCCTGCACCCCTACCCCGAGCAGCGCGACCTGCTCACCGCGGTCCGGGAGGACGAGGCCGCGGTCTGGCTGGCGTTGCGCGACGCGATCGGCAGCGGCGCGGCGCAGCACGTCGCCGCGACGCAGGCCCGCCTCGTGCTGGACGAGATCCGCGCGGGCCTGCGGCACGAGCGCAAGGAGCTGGCGAGGGTCTAGTGCCGCGACCGGCGGCCTTCGCCCCGTATTCCGGTGGTCGGACGGGTGGATCGGGGTGCCGGTGCCGCGAGTCGCCCTGCCGAGCGCCGGAAGGTGCGGTGAAGGTTGCCGGTCGCGGCACTAGCGGGCGGGGCGGCGCTGCCAGGTCGTCCACAGCGGCCGGTAGCCGTGGGAGTACCAGAACGGCGCGGACAGCGGGTTGGGCAGGGCGTGGTGCAGCAGCGTCACGCCGACGCCCGCGTCGTCCAGCCGCTCGTGCACGTGATCGGTCAGCGCCGCGCCGACCCCGCAGCCACGCGCGTCCTCCCGCACGCCGAGCAGCCCGAGGTACGCCACCGGCCGCACGGACGTCCGCGCGGCGATCCAGTCCGAGTACCCCGGCAGGTCGTAGTACAGGAACCCCACGATCTCGCCGTCGCGTTCCGCCAACCACCCGCACGGCTCCGGCCGCTCCAGCAGCGACGTGATCAGCTCGCGCAGCCGCACGGCGCTGGACGGCCGGGCGCTGACCATGCCGAACCGGCTGTCGAACCGCACCGTCTCCAGGTTCAGCGCCACGGCGACGTCCAGGTGCTCCGGCGTCAACGGCCGGATCTTCACCGTCGAACGGCCGTCGTACCCGCGGCCGGGCAGCCGGGCGGCGGTCACCAGCAGCGGCGCGAAACCGTGCCGCGCCAGCACGTCCGCGGCCTCGACGGCCCGACTGGGCACGGTCACCAGCGCCGCCGTGTCGTGGTCGCCCCCACCGCTCAACGGCCACCGGCGCAGCAGGTCGTCCAGGTCCGCGCCGGGGTGCCAGTGCAGCGAGTGCGTGCGCAGCGCACCCCAGGAGGCGTTCAGGGCGTCTTCGGGCAGTTCGGAGAACGAGTACGGATCGTCCACGGGCGCGATCTCGGGCAGCAACGGGTCCACGACTGCCAGCTAACCCGTTCGGGACGTAGATTGCTCGCCGTGGAGCTGTACGTGGTCGACGCGTTCACCGACCGCGCGTTCGCGGGCAACCCGGCGGGCGTGGTGCTGCTGGACGGCCCGGTGGACGAGCGGTGGATGCAGGCCGTCGCCGCCGAGATGAAGCACGCCGAGACCGCGTTCGTGCGGGTCGACCACGACGACCCGCTGCCGCTGCGCTGGTTCACGCCGGTCGCCGAGGTCGACCTGTGCGGCCACGCCACCCTGGCCACCGCGCACGTGCTCGGCGGCAGCCGCAGCTTCGACACCCGCAGCGGCGTGCTCACCTGCACCGCCGACAACGGCTGGGTGGAGATGGACTTCCCGGCCGACCCGGCGGAGCCGATCGAGATGACCACGCCGCTGCGCGCCGGCCTGCCGGGCGTGACCGTGAAGGCCGTCGCCCAGGCCGTGTCGGACGTCCTGGTGGAAGCCGCCTCCGCCGACGAGGTCCGCGACCTGCGCCCGGACTTCGCCGCGCTCGCCGAGGTGCCCGGCCGCGGTGTGATCGTCACCGCGCTCGACGACCGGCCGGACCGCGACGTCGTGAGCCGGTGCTTCTACCCCTCCTACGGAGTCCCGGAGGATTCCGTAACCGGTTCCGCGCACTGCACGCTGGCGTCCTGGTGGTCGCCGCGGCTGGGTCGGGCGAACCTGCTGGCCGAGCAGGCGTCGGCCCGCGGTGGGCTGGTCCGGACCACTCTGGAGCAAGATCGCGTAAGGCTCGCCGGACAGGCCGTGACGGTGATCCAGGGCCGACTGATCGTGTGATCCGCTCGGTCACTTCTCGTGGCATTCCGCTACACGACCTGCCATTTCGTCCCCCGACCGGGGTACATTGGCAGCCTTGGAGGGGTCCTGGTCGGTCTTCGGGACCCCTCAGTCACGCCCGGAGCACGTAGGCCGCGACCCGGCCGACCGCGACGATGGCCGACGAGGAGGCTGGATGTCCGACCACGCGTCGGCCACGGCGCCCAGCGCGCCGACCCGGTCCACGAACCGCGCGTTCAGCGTGTTCGCGGCCCTGCTCCTCCTCGCGGGCGGGCTGTCCGCGTTCCTCGTGGGCCGCTGGCTGCCCGACACCGAACCGGACGCGAAGCTGTGGTGGACCGGCCCGCTGCTGGTGATCGGGTTCCTGCTCGCCGAGCAGTTGGCCATCAACGTCGACGTGCGCAGCGGAGTGGCCTGGACCATCTCGTTCACCGAGATCCCGCTCGTGCTCGGCCTGCTGGTCGCGCCGTTCGAGATCGTGCTCGCCGCGCACGTGGTCGCGGGCGTCGGCACGCTCCTCGGCCGCCGCGTGCTCGACCGCGCCGTCTACAACGCGGGCCTGATGTTCATGGAGATCTCGGTGGCCTTCGCGGTCGCCGAGCTGGTCAAGCGGTTCCTCGGCGCGCAGGGCCCGTTCTGGGCGGGCGCGTTCGTCGGCACGATCGCGGTGCCGCTGCTGGCCAGCGTGCTCGGCCTGACCGCGTTGCGGATCATGGGCAAGGGCATGCGGGTCGCGCCGAGCCTGCGCCTGGTGCTGCAGACGCTCGTGGTGGCCCTGCTGAACACCTCCGCGGGCCTGGCCGGCTACGAGATCGCCGACAAGGCGCCGTGGGGCGGCCTGCTGATCGGCTTGGTCTTCCTCGGCATCACCGCGATCTACCTGGCCTACTCGGGCCTGCTGCGCGAGCAGCGCGACCTGGAGGCGCTCAGCGAGGTCTCGCTGCGGGTGGCCCGTTCCGGCCGCAACGCCACCGGACCGCGCGGCGCGACGCCGGAAGAGGACGACGGCAGCGGCGAGAACGACGACTGGCAGCTCATCGCCGAACGCATCCGCGAGCAGCTCAACGCCAACCGGGTCGTGCTGCGGCTGCGCACCGACCCCCAGGCGCCGATGCGCACGCTGGTCGCGGGCGAGCCGCTGCCGCCGGGCATGCGCCGCGACGACCCGCGCGTGCTGCGCGAGGACGCCATGCTCCAGCTGCCCGGCGCCCAGGTGCGGTACTTCCGCATCGTGGACGCCGGTGAAGAGGTCTCCGAGGCCCTGGTCCGCCGGGACGCGCAGGAAGCGCTGGTCGTGCCGCTGCGCGGGGCCACCCAGCTGCTCGGCGCGGTCGAGGTGCACGACCGGCTCAGCCGGTGGCGCGGCTTCGGCAAGGCCGACATCCAGCTCCTGCGCACGCTGGCCAGCCACCTGTCCACCGCGGTGGACAACCGGCGGCTGCTCGCCCGGCTGCGCCACGACGCCTACCACGACCCGTTGACCGGCCTGCTCAACCGGCCCGGCTTCCTCGAGGCCGCGACCGAGCCGACGCGCGAGGCCAACACGTCGGTGGTGGTCCGCGTCGACCTCACCGTGTTGTCCACCGTGTCCGACGCGCTCGGCCAGGCGTGGGGCAACCGGATGGTGGTCGCCGCCGGCCGTCGGCTGCGCGACGAGCTGGGGCCCGAGGTGCCCCTGGCCAGGTTGGAGGGCGGCACGTTCGCCGCGCTGCTGCTGGACCGGCAGGCCGAGCAGATCCAGGAGATCGCCGAACGGCTGCGCGCCGCGTTGTCGGTGCCCTATCCGGTCGACCGGCTCACCGTCGAGGCGGGCGCGGTCGTCGGTTGGGCGACCACGGCGGACTGCGAGGTCGAGGAGCCGGACCCGGACGCGCTGCTGCAACGCGCCGACGTGGCGGTCCGGGCGACCAGCGACAACGAGCCGCTGCGCCAGTACGCGCCGAGCATGGGCCAGATCTTCCTGCGCCGCTTCCAGCTGGTCACCCAGTTCCGGTCGGCGCTGGAGAACGGCCAGATCTCCGTGCACTACCAGCCGAAGGTCGCGCTGCCGAGCCGTCAGGTGGTCGGCGCGGAGGCGTTGGTGCGCTGGAAGCACCCCGAGTTCGGCCGGGTCGACCCGGACGAGTTCGTGCCCGCCGTCGAGGCCACCGGGCTGGTGGACGTGCTCACCGACTTCGTCATGGACACCGCGCTGGCCCGCGTGCGGCTGTGGATCGACCGCGGGCTGCGGATGTCCATCGCGGTGAACCTGTCCGTGCGGACGTTGGCCGACGAGGAGTTCCCGGACCGCGTGGCGGCGGCGTTGAAGCGCCACGACGTGCCGCCGGAGCTGCTGACGTTCGAGCTGACCGAGTCCGGCGTGATGGCCGACCCGGAGCGGGCGCTACCCGTGCTGCGGCGGCTGCACCAGATGGGCGTCGTGCTGGCCGTGGACGACTTCGGCACCGGTTACTCGTCGCTGGCGTACCTGCGGCAGCTGCCGGTGGACGAGGTGAAGATCGACAAGAGCTTCGTGCTGGGCATGGGCACCGACCTGGGCGACATGGCGGTGGTCCGCTCGATCGTGGAGCTGGGCCACTCCCTGGGCCTCACGGTGGTCGCCGAGGGCGTCGAGGACGACGCCGCGCGCGACCAGCTCGTCGGCATGGGCTGCGACGTGGCGCAGGGCTACCTGATCTCCCGGCCGCTGTCCGAGGACCGCTTCGAGGCGTGGCTGCGGGCGCGGACCGTGCAGGTCAGGGGAGCCCGGGATGAGACGGTGCTCACCTTGGTCCACTGAGGGGGCACCCCGATTTCCATCCCGAGGCACGCTTGTTGTAGAGTTCTCTTGGCTCCGCAAGAGCAAGCCCCTTTAGCTCAGTCGGCAGAGCGTCTCCATGGTAAGGAGAAGGTCTACGGTTCGATTCCGTAAAGGGGCTCAACAACTGGCCGCGGTGCACGAGCATCGCGGCCGTGTTGTGTAAAGCGGTGTAGCTCAGTTGGTAGAGCAAGCGGCTCATAATCGCTGTGTCGCCGGTTCAAGTCCGGCCACCGCTACGCGAGTGGGCGAGGTGTGTCTGCGGAAAGCGCAGACCGGCTCGCTCCGCATCACATCGGGGGCGCGGCCCCCGAACCCCGCCCAGGGGGCGAGCCCCCTGGACCCCCACCCGGTGTCGCTGGTGGCGGGGGTGGGGTGCACGATCCCCGCCAGGCGGTAAGCCCGCACTGGTCGCCCGGTCGGGTCGGGGCACACGAGCTCTAGAAAGGCAAGGACCGTGGCTGCAACCGACGTACGCCCGAAGATCACCCTCGCGTGCGAGGAGTGCAAGCACCGGAACTACATCACCAGGAAGAACCGGCGCAACGACCCGGACCGCCTGGAGATCAAGAAGTTCTGCCCGAACTGCAAGACGCACCGCGCTCACAAGGAAACCCGCTGAGCCGGTAGCCAGAACTCACGACGAGGCCCGTCCCGGGATCCGGGGCGGGCCTCGTCGCGTGTCACGCACCCCCGTATAACCTCCTCGGGTGCCTCTCGACCAGTCGTTCGTCGGACGTTCCTACCCGCCGTCGCCGCCCTACGAGGTCGGCCGCGAGAAGATCCGCGAGTTCGCCGAGGCGGTCGGCGAGACGAGCCCGCTGCACCGCGACCCCGAAGCCGCCCGCGCGGCCGGGTACCGCGACGTCATCGCGCCGCCCACGTTCGCGATCATCGTGTCGCTGAAGGCGAACGACGTGCTGGTCGAGGACCCCGAGCTGGGCCTGGACTACAGCCGCGTGGTGCACGGCGACCAGTCGTTCGTCCACCACCGCCCGATCGTCGCGGGCGACCGGCTCACCGCCGTGCTGACCGTCGACGGCATCACCTCGCGGATGGGCAACGACATGCTGTCGATCAGGGCCGAGTTGAGCACCGAGGACGGCGAACCGGTCACGACCGGCCGCTGCACGCTCGTGGTGCGTGGGGAGGACGCGTGATCCGCGCTTCGGAGGTCGCCGTCGGCGACGAGCTGCCGCCGCTGTCGGTCCGCATCACCCGCGCCGACCTGGTCCGGTACGCGGGCGCGTCCGGCGACTTCAACCCGATCCACTGGAACGAGCGGTTCGCCCGCGAGGTCGGCCTGCCCGGCGTGATCGCGCACGGGATGCTCACCATGGGCCTGGCCGCCCGGATCGTCACCGAGTGGGCTGGCGACCCCGGCGCCGTGGTCCAGTACGGCGTGCGGTTCGGCAGGCCCGTGCCGGTGCCCGACGACGACAAGGGCGCGTTGGTCGAGGTCACCGCGAAGGTGACCAAGCTCTTGGACGACGGGACGGTCAAGGTCAACGTGACGGCCACGTTCGAGGGCAAGGGCGTGCTGGGCGGCGCGTCGGCCCTGATCCGCCTGCGTCCCTAGAGGGCCCTAGAAGCCGCACAGCGCGCTGGTGTGCGGGCCCTTGGCGGTGGCCGAACGCCGCTCGACGTCGGCCACCCGCACCTCACACGCCACCGCACCGCCGCCGGGCCCGATCGTGACGGTCAGCACGCCGTGCTCGGGCTCGCCGGTGGCCAGCAGCTCCAGCCGCCAGGGCAGGTCGGTCAGCTCCTCCCTGCGCGTCTGGTCGCCCTGGAAGGTCGAGTAGGTGACGGTGACCCGCGGTGCGGTGCCGGTGACCTCGTAGACGACCCGGACCGGCGGCTCCGGCGCCGTGGTCCACAGCACCAACGCGAGCGCGCCCACCACGAGCGCCGCCGAGGCTCCGATCACGAGCCACTTGCGGGCCGGCCGCTCGGGCAGGTCGGGCTCCGTCATGCGCTGCGCTCCTCGGGTGAAGATCGGCTGGTCTGAATGGACCATCGGCCTAGTTCTACCGTCGGTTACAGTGACCACCCAAAAGAGTTACCTAGGGTGAGGTCTCGGCGTCGAAGTCCGAGCACGCGGCGACCGCGTTGGGCCCGGACGCGGTCGCGGTCCGCTTCTCCACGCCGTCCACGGTGACCCGGCAGGTGACCGTTCCGCCGTCCGGGCCGGCCGTGACGTCGAGCGTCCCGCCGCGGAACGCGCCCATCACGGTGAACTCCTTGGTCCACGGCAGGGCGGCCACCTCCTCCTCGACACCGGCGGACGTGGAGTAGCGGACGGTCGCCGCCGCGTCGCCGGTCACCTCGTAGACCAGCACCAGGCCCTGGTCGGCCTGGAGGTCGTCGAGCGCGTTCTCGACTTCGGAGGCAGTCCGGTCGACCAGCAGCAACCACGCGACGAAGCCGACGACCGCGACGCACGCGGCCACCGTGACCAGCATCCCGAGCACGGCACCGGCGGTGCCCCGGGCGTCCCGCTTCGGGTCCGGCATGGCTCCTCCACTCCGTCAGCGTGGTACACATCACAGTTACCCGCTGTGAGAAGCCTGAGTCCCGAGACGACGAAAGGCACCCCCGATCGGAGGTGCCTTTCGTGACGGAGCGTCGAAACTGTGTGCTAGTCGAAGTGCTACTTCACCTCGGCCAGCAGCTCGGCCATCCGGGTCACGCCGGTCTTCAGGTCGTCGTCACCCAACGCGTACGAAAGCCGCAGGTAGCCGGGCGTGCCGAACGCCTCACCGGGCACCACGGCCACCTCGGCGTGCTCCAGGATCAGCGCCGCGAGCCGCACCGTGTCGGTGATCGTCGCGCCGCGCAGCTCCTTGCCGATCAACGCCTTGACCGACGGGTACACGTAGAACGCGCCCTTCGGGGTCGGGCACTCGACACCGGGGATCGCGGACAGCAGGTCCACGATGGTGCGCCGACGGCGGTCGAACGCCTCGCGCATCTCGTGCGCCGCGTCCAGCGGCCCGGACACGGCCTCCAGCGCGGCCCGCTGCGACACGTTGGCCACGTTCGAGGTCAGGTGGGACTGCAGGTTCGCGGCGGCCTTCACCACGTCGGTGGGCCCGATCAGCCAGCCGACCCGCCAGCCCGTCATCGCGTAGGTCTTGGCCACGCCGTTGAGCACGATCGTGCGGTCCGCCATCGCGGGCACGGCCACCGGCAGCGACACCGACTCGGCGCCGTCGTACACCAGGTGCTCGTAGATCTCGTCGGTGATCACCCACAGGCCGTGCTCCAGCGCCCACTCGCCGATCGCGGTGATCTGCTCGCGGGAGTAGACCGAGCCGGTCGGGTTGGACGGCGAGCACAGCAGCAGCACCTTCGTCTTCGGGGTGCGCGCCGCCTCCAGCTGCTCCACCGTCACCAGGTAGTCGGTCGACTCGTCGGCCGTGACCTGCACCGGGACGCCGCCCGCCAGCGTGATCGCCTCGGGGTAGGTGGTCCAGTACGGCGCCGGGAGCAGCACCTCGTCGCCCGGGTCCACGACGGTGGCGAACGCCTGGTAGACGGCCTGCTTGCCGCCGTTGGTGATCAGCACCTGCGCGGCGGTGACCTCGTAGCCCGAGTCGCGCTTGGTCTTCGCGGCTACGGCTTCCCGCAGTTCGGGCAGGCCCGCGGCGGGCGTGTAGCGGTGGTTCTTCGGGTCCGCGCAGGCCGCCTGAGCTGCGGCGACGATGGCCTCGGGGGTCGGGAAGTCCGGTTCGCCCGCACCGAAGCCGATCACCGGTCGGCCCGCGGCCTTGAGCGCCTTCGCCTTCGCGTCGACCGCGAGGGTGGCGGACTCGGCGATGCCGCCGATCCGCTTGGAGATCCGCGGGTGCTCGGAGGTACTGGTCCCGGTGGTCGTCTCAGGCGTGCCCATGCCGCCAATCGTGGCAGATCGCACAACCGACTTGGCGGCCGGCACCCCCTCTGACCGGGCCAGTTGGAAGGAGGGGTACCTGGTGCCGTATGCTTCCGGTCTTGGAACGTCCAGTCGCTGCCTCACGGGCCACGTGAGGAGGGTGCGGGGCGTCTCCAGCCAGGGGATTCCGGTCCACGGTTTCCCAAAGGGGTGTAGCTCAACTGGCAGAGCAGCGGTCTCCAAAACCGCAGGTTGCAGGTTCAAGTCCTGTCGCCCCTGCGTCGAAGCGCGATGGTGAGCGGAGGACGGCATGAGCGAGGGCCGCGAGCAGGACCAGCCGGAAGAGCGCGAGGGCGCGTCCCGGCCGGTTACCGCCGCAGCGCGGCGCGAGCGCCGTGGTTCCGCGCGTCCGGCGGGCCGCAAGGACTCCGCGGAGGCGAAGAAGGCGGCCGAGGCCGACTCCGACGCCGAGGAGACCAAGAAGGGTCGTCCCACGCGCTCGCGGGCGGACTCGGAGAAGCGGGTCGGTTTCTTCGCCCGCATCGTCCGGTACATCCGCGAGGTGGTCAGCGAGCTGCGGAAGGTCATCTGGCCGACCCGCAAGCAGATGATCACCTACACCGGAGTCGTGTTGGTCTTCGTGGCCTTCATGGTGGCGTTGGTGTTCGGCCTGGATACGGCCTTCGCCTGGGGCATGTTCAGGGTGTTCGGCTGAGCCGATCACCTGCCGCCCCGGGTGGCGGCGGACATGTGATGCATGAGAGGAAGCGAGACCCACAGTGACCTCCGAGAACGGCGGCGTTGACGCCCAGGAGCTGAACGACCTGACCGACGAGCAGGACTTCGACGGTGGCGTCGAGGACGTCGAGCAGGCGGAGGCGTCGGAGGACACCGAGGAGTCCGCCCCCGTCGAGGCCGAGTCCGGCGGCGATGTCGAGTCGGGCGGTGACGTCGAATCCGGCGGTGACGTCGAGGCCGCCGCCGTCGTGGACATCGACGCCGAGCCCGTCGACCCCGCCGAGGAGATGCGCGACGCACTGCGGCGCGCGCCCGGCGACTGGTACGTCGTGCACTCGTACGCGGGCTACGAGAACAAGGTCAAGACCAACCTCGAGACGCGCATCCAGACGCTCGACATGGAGGACTACATCTTCCAGGTCGAGGTGCCGACCGAGGAAGTCACCGAGATCAAGAACGGCCAGCGCAAGCAGGTGCAGCGCAAGGTGCTGCCCGGCTACATCCTGGTCCGGATGGAGCTCAACGACGCGTCGTGGAGCGCGGTGCGCAACACGCCGGGCGTGACGGGTTTCGTCGGCGCGACGTCCAAGCCGTCGCCGCTGACCATCGACGAGGTGCTGAAGTTCCTGCTGCCCCAGGTCGAGCAGAAGCCCGCCGCCGGCAAGAAGAGCGCCGCGGCGCCCGCGAAGTCGACCGTCGAGGTGGACTTCGAGGTCGGCGAGTCGGTCACCGTCATGGACGGTCCGTTCGCCACGCTGCCCGCGACCATCAGCGAGGTCAACGCGGACGGCCAGAAGCTGAAGGTCCTGGTGTCGATCTTCGGTCGCGAGACCCCGGTCGAGCTGTCGTTCAGCCAGGTCTCGAAGATCTAGCCAGGACAACACGATCTCCGGCTGCCCCGTGCAGGGGTGGCCGGCAGCCACGCTGCGGCTGGCAGGGCCGCGCGCGGACACCGCAATAGAGGAACCGAGATGCCACCCAAGAAGAAGAAGCTCGCAGCGATCATCAAGCTGCAGATCAAGGCCGGGGCCGCGAACCCCGCGCCGCCCGTTGGTCCCGCGCTGGGTCAGCACGGCGTCAACATCATGGAGTTCTGCAAGCAGTACAACGCCGCGACCGAGTCGCAGCGCGGCACCGTGGTGCCGGTCGAGATCTCCGTGTACGAAGACCGCTCGTTCGACTTCAAGCTCAAGACCCCGCCGGCCGCGAAGCTGCTGCTCAAGGCCGCCGGTGTGGAGAAGGGCTCGGGCGAGCCGCACCGCGTCAAGGTCGCCAAGGTGACCATGGACCAGGTGCGCGAGATCGCGCAGTCCAAGATGGTCGACCTCAACGCCAACGACGTGGACCAGGCGGCGAAGATCATCGCCGGCACCGCCCGCTCCATGGGCATCACCGTCGAAGGCTGACCTTTTCTCTTTCGTAGTCGTGGGAGAGCCGCGCGCTGGCTCGTCACCACAACTGATCCACTTTAAGGACAGAAGCATGAAGCGCAGCAAGGCGTACAAGAACGCTGCTGAGCTGGTTGACCGGGAGCGGCTCTACTCGCCGCTGGAGGCAGCCAAGCTCGCCAAGGAGACCTCCAAGGTGAAGCTGGACGCGACCGTCGAGGTCGCCATCCGGCTCGGCGTCGACCCCCGCAAGGCCGACCAGATGGTCCGCGGCACCGTGAACCTGCCGCACGGTACGGGCAAGACCGCCCGCGTGATCGTCTTCGCCACCGGTGACAAGGCCGCCGAGGCCGAGGCCGCCGGTGCCGACGCGGTCGGCTCCGAGGACCTGATCGAGCGCATCCAGGGTGGCTGGCTCGACTTCGACGCCGCGATCGCCACGCCCGACCAGATGGCGAAGGTCGGTCGCATCGCCCGCATCCTCGGCCCGCGCGGCCTGATGCCGAACCCGAAGACCGGCACCGTGACGCCCGACGTCACCAAGGCCGTCTCGGACATCAAGGGCGGTAAGATCAACTTCCGCGTGGACAAGCAGGCCAACCTGCACCTCGTGATCGGCAAGGTGTCGTTCGACCCGGAGAAGCTGGTCGAGAACTACGCCGCCGCGCTGGACGAGATCCTGCGCGCCAAGCCGTCCGCGGCCAAGGGCCGGTACCTGAAGAAGATCACCGTCTCGACCACGATGGGCCCGGGCATCCCGGTCGACCCGAACCGGACGCGCAACCTGCTGTCCGACGAGGTCACCGTCTGACCACGGCTCGTCCGCACGACCGAAGCGCCCCTCGGCCTCCCGCCGAGGGGCGCTTCTTCGTCAGGAGCAGGTCTCGGCCTCGTAGCCGGTGATGACCCAGGTCTTGTTGGCCTGGACCGACAGCACGAACTTCCCGAGCCGCGGACCGCCCTTCACGGTGAGGGCGCAGGAACTGACCTCCACGCGGTCGGTGGTCGGGGTGCCGCTCATGCCGGGCGGGAACCCGATCTGCCGGTAATCGACCTCCCTCGTGACCTGCGCGTGGAGTGCGTGGATGGCTGAGGCGCAGTCGGGCCGGCCGAACGCCTCGGCGAACGCCTTCTTCGCGGCCTCTTCGGAGAACAGAACGCAGGCGCGGCCGTCGTCGTCGGTCATGACGTGCTTGTAGAACAGCGCCACGGTGCCCTGCAGTCCGTACGGCGTCGTCGGCGCGATGATGTTGCCCTTGTCGCCGCCGCTGTCGACCGCCACGTCGCCGGGGTCGTCGCCGCCGAAGTACTGGTCGTAGAAGTACGTCGCGACGAGCAGTGCGACCACCACGTAGACCAGGCGCCGGAACAGCTTGCTGCGCAGCAGGATCTTCCACAGCGGCTTGCGCGGTGGGGTGGCCGGTGGCGGGTAGGCCGGCGGGAGGCCGGGTGGTGGGCCGGCGCCGGGCGGCAGGGCCGGTGGCGTGGTGTTGCCCTGGGCCTGCTGGAAGCGCTGGAACTCCTGGAACCGTTGGAACTCCTGGAACTGCCGGAGCTGTTCCGGGTCGATGTCCGGTGGCGGCGGGTTCCGCGGCGGCTCTTCGGTCACGCGTCACATCATGACCGATTTGGGTCACCGTCAGTGCCCCTGCTAGTGTTGTCGACGGTTCACCAAAGACCGCTGGTCATCCCTGTCCACGTGACGGGGGACGAAGGTCCCGCGAAGCGGGCGGCCCGCGCAGGAGAACGAGGAAGAATCGAGCGTGCTCGCACGCCCGTCACGCCCCGTGCTGCTGCGCAGGGGCGTTTTTGCTTTTCGCGGACCTCTCGGCTCGACCGGCGCGTCACCAGCCCAGAGAGGAGGCGATCATGGCGAAGCCCAGCAAGGTTTCGGCCGTCGCCGAGCTCACGGACAAGTTCCGTGGAAGCTCGGCCGCTGTCGTGACCGAGTACCGTGGCCTCTCCATGGCGCAGCTCACCACGCTGCGTCGCGCTCTCGGCGCGGGCACCACGTACACCGTTGCGAAGAACACGCTGGTCAAGCGTGCCGCTGAGGACGCGGGCGTCGAGGGCCTCGAGGCCCTGCTCGTCGGTCCGACCGCCATCGCCTTCGTCGAAGGCGAGCCGGTCGACGCGGCGAAGGCCCTGCGTGACTTCGCGAAGGACAACAAGGCCCTGGTCATCAAGGGCGGCTACATGGACGGCCGCCCCCTCTCGGTCGAAGAGGTCACCGCCATCGCGGACCTCGAGACCCGTGAGGTGCTGCTCGCCAAGCTGGCGGGCGCGATGAAGGGCAACCTGGCCAAGGCTGCGGGTCTGTTCCAGGCCCCCGCTTCCCAGGTCGCTCGCCTGGCTGCTGCCCTCCAGGAGAAGAAGGCCGCGGAGGCGCCTGCCGCCGCCGAGGCCGACGCTCCGGCCGAAAGCTGATCACACCCAGACACTCCGCGTCCCGGCCGCAGTTCGGGCGTTGAAAGAGAAAGGACCGCCATCATGGCGAAGCTCAGCACCGACGAGCTGCTCGACGCGTTCAAGGAGATGACCCTCCTGGAGCTGTCGAAGTTCGTGAAGGACTTCGAGGAGACCTTCGAGGTCACCGCCGCCGCTCCGGTCGCCGTTGCCGCCGCTGCCGGCCCCGCCGCCGGTGGCGCTGCCGAGGTCGAGGAGAAGGACGAGTTCACCGTCGTCCTCGAGGGCGCCGGCGACAAGAAGATCCAGGTCATCAAGGTCGTCCGCGAGGTCGTCTCGGGCCTGGGCCTGAAGGAGGCCAAGGAGCTGGTCGAGTCCGCTCCGAAGCCGCTGCTGGAGAACGTGGCGAAGGACGTCGCCGACGCCGCCAAGGAGAAGCTCGAGGCTGCGGGCGCCAAGATCTCGCTCAAGTGATCTAGCGCTGTCGCTGCCGCGAAGGCGGGCACCCGATCCGGGTGTCCGCCTTCGTGCTGTCCCGGGTCGGCCACCCCGCGAGGGCGCGTCGGTCGTTCGTGTCCTCATTTCCGGCGATCACGCTTTTCGATCGTCGGAAATCAGGGCGCGAACGACCGACTTCCAGGCGCCCGAGCCCGCGACGCCGGAGGCGGCGCAATCCAACACCGTTACCCAGCTGAGACCGCATTAACCCAACTGGTGAGTAACCACGTCGGGGCGGCCTCGTTGCACCGGTATGACACCGGCCTGTCCGGTGTCTGGCGTTGCTGCCACTGACCTGGAGGTGCGATGGGCGTCGAGGTGGTCGTCGAGGGCCTGACCAAGTCCTTCGGCAAGCAGACCATCTGGCGGGACGTCACGCTCACCCTCCCTCCCGGCGAGGTCAGCGTGATGCTCGGACCCTCGGGCACGGGCAAGTCCGTCTTCCTGAAATCCCTGGTCGGGCTGCTCAAACCGGAGCACGGCAAGATCGTCATCAACGGCACGGACCTGGTCCGCTGCTCCGAGCACAAGCTCTACGAGATCCGCAAGCTGTTCGGCGTCCTCTTCCAGGACGGCGCGCTGTTCGGCTCGATGAACCTCTTCGACAACGTCGCCTTCCCGCTGCGCGAGCACACCCGCAAGACCGAGGCCGAGGTCCGGCGGATCGTGCTGGAGAAGATGGAGATGGTCGGCCTCGTCGGCGCGGAGCGCAAGCTCCCCGGCGAGATCTCCGGCGGCATGCGCAAGCGCGCCGGCCTGGCCCGTGCGCTGGTGCTCGACCCCGAGATCATCCTCTGCGACGAGCCGGACTCCGGCCTCGACCCGGTCCGCACGGCCTACCTGAGCCAGCTGCTGATCGACCTGAACGCGCAGATCGACGCGACGATCCTGATCGTCACGCACAACATCACCGTGGCCCGCACGGTCCCGGACAACCTGGGCATGCTGTTCCGCCGCGAACTGGTCATGTTCGGCCCGCGCGAGGTGTTGCTGACCAGCGACGAACCGGTGGTCGAGCAGTTCCTCAACGGCCGCCGCATCGGCCCGATCGGCATGTCGGAGGAGAAGGACCAGGCGACGATGGCCGCCGAGCTGGCGCACCGCGAGGCGGGCCACGCCGACGGCCCGCCGGACGAGGACGTGCGCGGCGTCGTGCCGCAGTTGGAGCCGACGCCCGGCCTGCCGCCGCGGGGCGCGGTGCGCAGGCGCAAGGACCGCGTGATGAGCATCCTGCACACGCTGCCGCCCGAGGCGCAGCAGGGCATCATCGCCAGCCTCACGCCCGAGGAGCGCCACCACTACCGGGTGATGGCCGACGCCGGTGACCGGACCGGTCCGATCACGCCGAGCCCGTGGCCCCGGCAGGGGGGCGTGCTGTGAGCTCACCGGCGACGTTCCCCGGCGTCGGCGCGCTGCGCGAAACGGGGCGGATGTTCGCGCTCGGCATCGACGTCGCGCGCAACACGTTCCGCCGCCCGTTCCAGCTGCGGGAGTTCATCCAACAGTGCTGGTTCGTGGTGAGCGTGACGGTGCTGCCGACGGCACTGGTGTCGATCCCGTTCGGCGCGGTCATCGCGCTCCAGATCGGGTCGCTGACCAGGCAGATCGGCGCGCAGTCGTTCACCGGCGCGGCGAGCGTGCTGGCGATCATCCAGCAGGCCAGCCCGATCGTGACGGCCCTGCTCATCGCGGGTGCGGGCGGCTCGGCGATCTGCGCGGACCTCGGCTCGCGCAAGATCCGCGAGGAGATCGACGCCATGGAGGTGCTGGGCGTCTCGCCGATCCAGCGCCTGGTCGTGCCGCGGGTGCTGGCCGCGATGCTGGTCAGCGTCCTGCTCAACGGCATGGTCAGCGTGGTCGGCGTGATGGGCGGCTACTTCTTCAACGTGATCCTGCAGGACGGCACGCCCGGCGCGTACCTGGCGAGCTTCAGCGCCCTGGCGCAGCTGCCGGACCTGTGGATCTCCGAGATCAAGGCGCTGATCTTCGGGTTCATCGCGGGCATCGTGGCCGCCTACCGGGGCCTGAACCCGGCGGGCGGGCCGAAGGGCGTCGGCGACGCGGTCAACCAGGCCGTGGTCATCACGTTCCTGCTGCTGTTCTTCGTGAACTTCGTGCTCACCACGATCTACCTCCAGGTCGTCCCGGCGAAGGGGAGCTGAGATGGCCACGAGCACCGACCGGTTCCGCAAGGCGGCGAACGCGCCGCTGGCGATGCTGGACACCTTCGGTGACCAGCTGTGGTTCTACATCCGGGCGATCTGCTGGATCCCGCGCACGCTGACCCGCTACCTGCGCGAGACGCTGCGGCTGCTGGCCGAGGTGAGCTTCGGGTCGGGCGCGCTGGCCGTCATCGGCGGCACGATCGGCGTGATGGTGGGCCTGTCGGTGTTCACCGGCACGGTCGTCGGCCTGCAGGGCTTCACCGCGCTCAACCAGATCGGCACGTCGGCGTTCGCGGGCTTCGTGTCCGCGTACTTCAACACCCGTGAGATCGCGCCACTGGTCGCGGGCCTGGCGCTGAGCGCGACCGTGGGCTCCGGCTTCACCGCGCAGCTGGGCGCGATGCGGATCTCCGAGGAGATCGACGCGCTGGAGGTCATGGGCATCCCCAGCCTGCCGTACCTGGTCACCACGCGGATCATCGCGGGCTTCATCGCGATCATCCCGCTGTACGTGATCGGCCTGCTCACCTCGTACCTGGCGGCCAGGCTCATCACGGTGGAGTTCTACGGGCAGTCGGCGGGTACCTACGACCACTACTTCAACCTGTTCCTACCACCGGTGGACGTGCTCTGGTCGTTCGGCAAGGTGCTCGTCTTCGCCGTGGTGATCATCCTGACGCACTGCTACTACGGCTACCGCGCCAGCGGCGGCCCGGCGGGCGTGGGTGTCGCCGTGGGCCGCGCGGTCCGCACCGCGATCGTCACGACGAGCCTGCTGGACTTCTTCCTGAGCATGGCCATCTGGGGCACGACGACGACGGTGAGGATCGCGGGATGACCGCCGACGTGTTCTTCTCAGCGGAGGCGGCGACATGCTGAGGCGGCGACTCCTGGGCGTCGCGTTCATCGCGGTCATCGCCCTCTTCCTGTCCTTCACCGTGGCGCTGTACAACGACGCGTTCACCGAGGTCGTGAAGGTGACGCTGAAGACCGACCGGGTCGGCAACCAGCTGCTGATCGACTCCGACGTCAAGGTCCGCGGCATGATCGTCGGCCAGGTCAAGGGCATCCGGACCTCGGGCGACGGCGCCGAGCTGGACCTGGCGCTGGACCCCGAGCAGGTCGAGCACATCCCGGCCAACGTCTCCGCGCGCCTGCTGCCGAAGACCCTGTTCGGCGAGCGGTACGTGAACCTGGTGCTGCCCGCCGAACGGCAGGCACCGCTGCGCGAGGGCGCCGTCATCGAGCAGGACCGCTCCAGCAGCGCCATCGAGCTGGAACGCGTGCTCGACGACCTGATGCCGGTGCTGCAGGCCGTGCAGCCGGAGAAGCTGGCCACCACGCTGACCGCGATGTCGCAGGCGCTGGAGAACCGGGGCAAGCCGCTGGGCGAGACGCTGGTGCAGCTCGACGCCTACCTGGGCGAGTTCAACCCGCAGCTGCCCAAGCTCAAGGACGGCATCAGCCGCCTCGCCGACGTCTCCCACGTCTACGCCGACGCCGCGCCCGACCTGGTGCAGGCCCTGTCGGACGCCACGGTCACCAGCCGCACGCTGGTCGAGCAGCGGGACAACCTGCTGGCCATGTACGGCACGCTGACCACCACGTCGCTGGACCTGCACGGCTTCCTCGCGGTGAACAAGAACAACCTGATCCAGCTCGCCGACGTCAGCAGGCCGACGCTGGACCTGCTGGCGAAGTACTCGCCCGAGTACCCGTGCCTGCTCAAGGGCCTCGCCGAGTTCAAGCCGATCATGGACGAGGTGTTCGGCAAGGGCACCGACGAGCCCGGCCTGCACATCACGCTGGAGATCACCGCCAACCGCGGCAAGTACGAGCCGGGCAAGGACGACCCGGAGTACGCCGACAAGCGCGGCCCGCGCTGCTACGACATCGTGCCGCGGCCGGACCCGTTCCCCCAGTACCCGCCGGAGGGCCCGGTCAAGGACGGCTCGACGTCACCGCCGCCCGCCCGGGTGGCCGCCGACGGCGTGCTGCCGCCGAACGCGGGCACGATCCGGGACGACGGCACGGTCGTGTCTTCCTTCACCGGCGTGCCGTCGCTGGCGAACTCGCCCGAGGAGCAGGACTTCCTGGCCGCGCTGCTCGCACCGCAGTTCGGCATGGAGAAGGCCGAGATGCCGAGCTTCACCGCGCTGCTGCTCGGCCCCCTGTACCGGGGAGCGGAGGTGACGGCATGAGGTCGCTGGCCGCGCCGCTGGTCAAGCTGTCCGTGTTCGCCGCGATCACGATCCTGGCGACCGCGCTGCTCGCGGTGACCATCTCGAACGTCAACTTCAACGGCGCCACCGGCTACACCGCCCGGTTCACCGACGTGACCGCGCTCAACGAGGGCGACGACATCCGCATCGCGGGCGTCCGGGTCGGCCAGGTCGACGAGATCCGGGTGGTCGACCGGCGGCTGGCGGAGGTGGAGTTCTCGCTGGAGGGCGACCGCACGCTGCCCGCGTCGGTCACCGCGACGATCAAGTACCGCAACCTCGTCGGCCAGCGGTACATCGCGCTGGAGCACGGCGTGGGCGACGCGTCCCCGCTCAAGCCCGGCGACGTGATCCCGCTGGAGCGCACCAAGCCGGCGCTCGACCTGACCGTGCTGTTCAACGGCTTCAAGCCGCTGTTCCAGGCGCTGAACCCGGACGACGTGAACAAGCTGTCCAACGAGATCATCCAGGTGCTGCAGGGCGAGGGCGGCACGATCGACAGCCTGCTGCGCCACACCGCGTCGTTGACGTCCACGCTGGCGAGCCGCGACCAGGTGATCGGCGAGGTGATCACCAACCTCAACGCCGTGCTGGACACCGTGAACTCGCGCACCGATCAGGTGTCCACGCTGGTCACCACGTTGCAGGAGCTGACAACGGGCCTGGCGGGCGACCGGGAGCCGATCGGTGACGCGATCAGCGCCATGGGTGAGCTGACCAACACCACCGCCGATTTGCTCAACCAGTCGCGGCAGCCGCTGAAGGACGACATCGCCAACCTCGGCCTGGTGTCGCAGACGCTGGCCGACCACGAGGCGATCGTGGAGGGCGTCATCCGGAACCTGCCGGGCAAGATCGAGGCGATGTCGCGGACCGCGTCCTACGGGTCCTGGTTCAACTTCTTCCTGTGCGAGGGCACCGGCCAGGTGGCCGTGCCGCCGATCATCAACGACCCGATCCCGATCACGGCTCTGCCGGTCACGCAGCCGAGGTGCCGCCGATGAACGCTTCCCAGAACCGGAGCAGGCAGCGCAACCCGGTGACCGTCGGCGCGGTGAGCCTCACCGTGATCGCCCTGCTGCTGCTCGCCGCGTTCTACTCCGACGACCTGCCGATCATCGGCGGTGGCACCACGTACTCGGCCGAGTTCACCGAGGCGGCGGGCCTGATCCCGTCGAACGAGGTGCGGGTGGCCGGGGTGAAGGTCGGCAAGGTGACCAAGGTCGAGCTGGACGGCGACAAGGTGAAGGTGTCGTTCCGGGTCAAGGACGCCTGGGTGGGCGACCGCACGACCGCGGTGATCCGGATCAAGACCCTGCTCGGGCAGAAGTTCCTGGCGCTGGACCCGCAGGGCTCCGAGCCGCTGGACGCGGGCGTGCCGATCCCGCGCGAGCGCACGCTGTCGCCGTACGACGTGCAGGAGGCGTTCAACGGCCTGGCGTCCACGGTCGGCGCGATCGACACCCAGCAGCTCGCGGACAGCTTCCAGGTGCTCTCGGAGACGTTCCAGGGCTCCGCGGAGAGCGTGCGCGGCGCGTTGGACGGCCTGTCGGCGCTGTCGAAGACGATCTCGTCGCGCGACGAGCAGCTGGCGCAGCTGCTGGCCAACACCAACGAGATCACCAAGACCCTGTCCGACCGCAACGAGCAGTTCGAAAAGCTGCTCGCGGACGGCAACCTGCTGCTGGAGGAGCTGCGCAAGCGACGGGACGCGATCGGGGCGCTGCTGCGCGGCACCCGTGAACTGTCCAAGGAGCTGTCGGGCCTGGCCGCCGACAACTCCGCGCAGCTGCGGCCCGCGCTGGAGCAGCTGGACCGGGTCGCCACGATGCTGCAGCGCAACCAGGACTCGCTCGACCGCAGCCTGTCGCTGATGGGCCCGTTCTTCCGGGTGTTCGCCAACACCCTGGGCAACGGCCGCTGGTTCGACACCTACATCTGCGGCCTGCTGCCGCCGTCGGTGAACCTCGGCGTGGTCGGCTTCAACGAAGAGGGCTGCCTCCCTCCCGGCGTGCAGAGGGGGAACTGACGTGGCTACCACGAGAGCGGGCCGTGACCTGGTGCGTGCCGTGGCCATCGCGTGCGTGCTCGCGATCTTGGCCGCGGCGGCGATGTGGTGGGTGTTCGCCGGTGCCGACAGCCGCCGGGTGACCGCCGTGTTCGGCGCGGCCGTCGGCGTCTACCCGGGCTCGGACGTGCGGGTGCTCGGCGTGCGGGTCGGCACCATCGAGGAGGTCGAACCGCGCGGCACGACGGTGCGGGTCGTGATGTCGCTCGACCGCACGGTGAAGGTGCCCGCGAACGCGCAGGCGGTCGTGGTCGCGCCGAGCGTGGTCAGCGACCGGTACGTGCAGCTCGCGCCCGCCTACACCGGCGGCGACGTGCTGGGCGACAACGCGACCATCCCGCGTGAGCGCACCGCCACCCCGGTCGAGCTGGACGAGCTGTACGCGAGCCTGGACGAGTTGACCACCGCACTGGGCCCGAACGGGGCGAACAAGGACGGCGCGCTGTCGGAGCTGCTGGACTCGGCGGCCGACAACCTCCAGGGCAACGGGCAGGCGCTCGGCGACACGATCAAGCAGCTCGGTGACGCCACGCGCACGTTGTCCGGCTCGAAGGACGACCTGTTCGGCACCGTGGACAACCTGCAGAAGTTCACCGGCATGCTGGCCGCGAGCGACAGCCAGGTGCGCGACCTCAACCGGCAGCTGGCCGAGGTCGCCGAATTCCTGGCCGACGAGCGGGAGAACCTGGGCGGCGCGCTGAACGAGCTGGCCACCGCGCTCGGCCAGGTGCAGGGCTTCATCCAGGACAACCGGGCCGTGCTCAAGTCGAACGTGGACAAGCTCGCCGGCATCACGCAGATCCTGGTGGACCAGCGCGCGTCGCTGGCCGAGGCGCTGGACGTCGGGCCGCTGGCCCTGGGCAACCTGCAGAACGCCTACAACGCGGCCTCCGGCACGCTCGACGTCCGCGCCGACCTCAACGAGCTGAACCAGCCGCCGATCGTGCTGGTCTGCAAGCTCATCCAGGGCGTCGAGCCCGGCCGGGTGCCCGGTGTGCTGGCTGAGACGTGCCGGCAGCTGGAACCGCTGCTCAGCGGTGCCGTGCCGCTGAAGACGCCCGCCGAAGTGGTGAGCGACCTGTCCCAGGGCAAGCTGCCGCTGCCCCTGCCGCTCGCGGGGGTGCCCCAGTGAGGCGGATCGGGGTGCTCGTGGCGAGCGCGTTGGTGCTGACCGGCTGCGGCTCGGGCGGCTTCGACGGCGTCTACAACATGCCGCTGCCCGGCGGCGCGGACCTCGGCGACCGGCCCTACGAGGTGAAGGTCCAGTTCAAGGACGTGCTGGACCTGGTTCCGCAGGCGGGCGTGAAGGTCAACGACGTGCCGGTGGGCCGGGTGGACCGGATCGACCTGGGCGCGGACGGCTGGACCGCCGAGGTGACCGTGCTGGTCAACGGCGACGTGCGGCTGCCGGGCAACTCGGTGGCCCGGCTGCGCCAGTCCGCGCTGCTCGGCGAGAAGTACGTGGAGCTGGCCGGGCCCGCCGAGGGGCGTGCCGAGGGCGCGCTGGCCGACGGCTCGGTCATCCCGGTCGAGCGGACCAACCGCAACCCCGAGGTCGAAGAGGTC
Organism: Saccharothrix sp. CB00851; assembly: GCF_001905065.1. NCBI lineage: Bacteria > Bacillati > Actinomycetota > Actinomycetes > Pseudonocardiales > Pseudonocardiaceae > Saccharothrix > Saccharothrix sp. CB00851. The sequence goes on along the minus strand of NZ_LWLC01000001.1, from coordinate 396,234 downwards.
TTCGGCGCGCTGTCCATGCTGCTCAACGGCGGTGGCATCGCCCAGCTGCAGGACATCAGCCGGGAGCTGAACGCGGCCTTGGAGGGCAACGAGCCGCAGATCCGGTCGCTGCTGGACAACCTGAACCGGCTGGTCGGCGACCTGGACGCGCACAAGGACGAGATCACCCGCGCGCTGGACGGCATCAACCGGCTCGGCGGCACGCTCAACGCCCAGCGCGAGCAGATCACCGGCGTGCTGGACGGGCTGGAGCCGGGCCTGAAGGTGCTCAGCGAGCAGCGCACCCAGCTCGTCACGCTGCTGCAGTCGCTGGACACGCTGTCCGACGTCGCGGTGGACACGGTGAACAAGTCCAAGGACGACATCGTGGCCGACCTCAAGGCGCTGGCGCCGACGTTGCGCAAGCTGGCCGAGGCGGGCACGAACCTGCCCAACGGCTTCGAGCTGCTGCTGACCTACCCGTTCCCGGACTCGGCGGTGGACGGCATCAAGGGCGACTACACGAACCTGTACGCCGACCTCGACCTGGACCTGGGCACGGTCGTGGAGAACCTGGGCCGGTCGCGGCAGTCGCCGCTGCCGAGCCTGCCCGGGCTGCCCGGCATCGACGGCAACGCGCCGTCGCTGCCGCTGCCCCTGCCGAACCTGCCGCTGCCCGGCGTGTCGGGCGACTCCGGGCTGGGCGACCTGCTCGGCGGACTGCTCGGAGGTGGCCGGTGATCCCGGGTCGGACCAAGCTCCAGATCGGCGCGTTCGTGCTGATCGCCCTGGTCGGCGTGAGCTACGTCGGCGCCCGGTACGTCGGGCTCGGCCGGGTGTTCGGCGCGTCCGGGTACGTGGTGACGATGCAGCTCGCCGAGTCCGGCGGCGTGTTCACCAACGCCGAGGTCACCTACCGCGGTGTCGCGGTGGGCCGGGTCGGGCAGATGCGGCTGACCTCGGACGGGCTGGAGGTCGACCTCGACATCGACCCGAGCGCGCCTTCGATCCCGGCCGACCTGGAGGCCGTGGTCGCCAACCGGTCCGCGGTGGGCGAGCAGTTCGTCGACCTGCGGCCCCGCGGTGACGACGGGCCGTACCTGGCGGACGGTGCGGTCATCCCGCGTTCGGCCACGAAGACGCCGCCGCCGGTGGACAACCTGCTCACCAACCTCGACGCGTTCGCCAAGTCGGTGCCGACCGAGTCGTTGCGGACCGTGGTGGACGAGCTCGACCTGGCGTTCAACGGCACCGGGCCGGACCTGCAGGTGCTGCTGGACAACACCAAGGCGTTCACCCAGGCGGCGACGGACCACCTGCCGCAGACGAAGGCGCTGCTCGACAGCGGGCTGGTGGTGCTGAACACGCAGGCCGAGCAGGGTGGCGCGATCAGGTCGTTCTCGGCGGACCTGCGGTCGCTGGCCGAGCAGCTGAAGAACTCCGACACCGACCTGCGGCGGCTCATCGGCGTCTCGCCGCAGGCTGCCGAGCAGGTGTCGGCGCTGCTGGCGGAGACCGGGCCGAACCTGGGCGTGGTGCTCGCCAACCTGCTGACCACGGGGAACATCCTGGTCACGCGGCTGGACGGGCTGGAGCAGATCGCGGTGACGTACCCGATCGTCGTCGGCGGCGGGTTCACCGTGGCCAAGGGCGACGGCACGGGCGCGCACTTCGGGCTGGCCCTGAACGTGTTCGACCCGCCGCCGTGCACGGTCGGTTACGACGCCACGACGATCCGGCAGGGCACCGACACCTCGCCCGTGCCCCTCAACACGCAGGCCTACTGCGCGTTGGCGCGGGGGAGCGCCACCAGCGTGCGGGGTGCCCAGAACGCGCCTTACGGTGGGGTTCCGGTCGCCACGCCGACCGGTGACGCGACGTCGCAGCCGGGCCGGGAACCGGCCGCCGACCGGACCGCCGCCGAGCCGCCGGTGCTGACCAGCCTGGGGCAGTTGCTCGGTCTGCCGGGCTGAGGAGAGGGACGGATGGACGTTCGAGGTGCGGGCCGGTGGGGCTGGGCCCTGCCGGTCGCGGTCGCGCTCGCCGTGCTGGCCTTCGGCTACGCGCTGTGGGCCGGGGCGTCGTGGTGGAGCGCGTCGTCCAGCGACTCGGTGACGTTCTCGCGGGAGCGGGAAGAGGTGCTGCGGGTCGGGCAGGTCGGGATCGCGAACTTCACCACCCTCGACTACAAGAAGGTCGACGAGGACCTCGACCGGTGGCTGGAGTCGTCCACCGGTGAGCTGCGCGGCGAGATCGAGAGCGGCCGGGACAGCCGGAAGAAGCAGATCCAGGACGCCAAGACGGTGACCGTGAGCCGGGTGCTGGACGCCGCCGTCACCGAGCTGGACGCGCGGGCGGGCAAGGCGCACCTGATCGCCGTCGTGGAGACCACGGTGACGCCGGAGGGCGGGCAGTCGGTGAAGAAGGTCAACCGGTACCAGACGGACCTGACCCGCACCGATGCCGGTTGGAAGCTCAGCGCGCTGGGGCCGGTCGCGGCCGGCGGCGCGTGAACCGAGGAGATGACGTCAGTGCCACCGTCCCGCCGCCGCCCCGTCCCGACCACGCCGACCACCCGGCCGCGCGTCGCCGGCCTGCGCAAACGCCCGGAGCAGGGCGCCACCCCCGCCGGTGCCGGGACGACGCCGGTCGAGGACGTGACGGTGGCGGACGCGCAGGTCGAGGCCGGTGCTGAGACCGACCTGGGCGCCGACGACCGGCCGACCACCGGCGCGACGGCCGCCCGCACGGGCCACGACGCCCTGACCGGTGACCGCGACGTCATGCGCGCGACCGACGCCACCGGCCTGATCGAGCCTGGCGAGGACACCGCGGACGGGGACGAGACCTCCGAACCCGCACCGCGCCCCCGGCCGACCGGCCGCCGCAAGCGCACCGGCGAGGCCGTCGCGCCCAGCGTGCTGGACGAGTTTGGCCCGGAGCACGCCAAGCCCGGTGCCGACGACGACGTGACCGAGTGGGTCGCCAAGCACGACCCCGACCGGGCGCGCTCCACCCGGCCGGCCACCTCCGGACCGGTGCTGCCGATCGCGCTGGTCGTGCTGGCCGGCCTGCTGGTCGGGCTGGGCGTGTGGTTCCAGCACCGCGAGGACGGCATCCGCTACAACCAGGCCTTGGTGGACAGCGCCGGCACGACCGAGGTCGCGGGCCAGACCCGCGAGGCGGTCGAGAAGGCGTTCTCCTACAACTTCGCCGACGTCTCGGCCACCGAGAAGGCGGCCAACGAGCTGCTGGTGGGCAAGGCCCAGTGCCAGTACAACGCGATCTTCGACCCGGTGCGCAAGCTCGCGCCCGAGCAGAAGCTCGTGGTCACGGTGAAGGCCGTGTCCAGCGGGGTGACCTCGCTCGAAGGCGACCGGGCCACCGTGCTGCTGTTCCTCGACCAGGTCACCACCCGCACGACCGACAACCAGAGCGGCGGCGGCATCGCGATGATGCGGGTCGGCGCGCATAAGGTCGACGGCCGGTGGAAGGTCGACAACATGGAGATGTTCGGCCAGAGCGGCGACCAGGCGGCCGAAACCGCCAAGTGCTGACCCGCCGGCGGCCGGTCGGCCCCTCCGGGCGTCCACTCAGGACTGCGAACCTGGTTCTACGCCTCCGCACAACGTGATCTGCGCCACACTTTTCCATCGGTGACCGAACGAAGTCGACACCATCTCCCTTCGGGGTCTGAACACCCGCCAAAGGTTCACGTCGGCTCACGTCCATGTATTTTCGCAGGTCACAGCGGTAACTCCATGTTATCGCGGCTTGCGCCAGTGGAGTGATCGCCGCGTGGCATCTTGACTGTGAGCGTCAGCGGGGTCACTCTGTCGGTGAGCACGAGAAAGGTCCTTCCAGGTGCCTCTCGACAGTTGCCGCGTCCGTGGCTAGACTGCTCCTTTGCGCTGCCCTCTTTCCGTTTGCCCTTCGCCGAGAGCTGGATTGCCGGGCATCGCCGCACCCTTGACAGCCGTGCTAGTTCCGCTGACTAGCCAGCTACCTGTCCCTGGAAGGACGCATCTTGGCGATCTCTCGCGCGACCAAGGCCACTGCTGCGACCAACTCCACGTCGGGGATTCCCGGAGCGCCGAAGCGAGTCTCTTTCGCGAAGATCCACGAACCGCTTCAGACGCCCAACCTGCTCGACCTGCAGATTCAGTCGTTCGAATGGCTCACCGGCGACGAGGCGTGGTTCCAGCGCCGCGTCGACGAAGGTGACGAGGCGCCGACGGGCGGCCTCGAGGAGGTCTTGAACGAGATCTCCCCGATCGAGGACTTCTCCGGCTCGATGTCGCTCTCCTTCTCCGATCCGCGCTTCGACGAGGTCAAGGCCTCGACCGAGGAGTGCAAGGACAAGGACATGACGTACGCCGCCCCGTTGTTCGTCACGGCGGAGTTCACCAACCACACCACCGGCGAGATCAAGAGCCAGACGGTGTTCATGGGTGACTTCCCGATGATGACCGACAAGGGCACGTTCATCATCAACGGCACCGAGCGGGTCGTGGTTTCCCAGCTCGTCCGCTCGCCGGGTGTCTACTACGACACCGCGATCGACAAGACGACCGACAAGGACGTCTTCAGCGTCAAGATCATCCCGTCCCGGGGTGCCTGGCTGGAGTTCGACGTGGACAAGCGCGACACCGTGGGTGTCCGCATCGACCGCAAGCGCCGCCAGCCGGTGACCGTGCTGCTGAAGGCCCTGGGTTGGACCACCGAGCAGATCCGCGAGCGCTTCTCGTTCAGCGAGACGCTGCTGACGACGCTGGAGAAGGACCACACCGCGGGTACCGACGAGGCGTTGCTCGACATCTACCGCAAGCTGCGTCCGGGCGAGCCGCCGACGAAGGAGTCCGCGCAGGCGCTGCTGGAGAACCTGTTCTTCAAGGACAAGCGCTACGACCTCGCGAAGGTCGGCCGGTACAAGGTCAACAAGAAGCTGGGCCTGAGCACCCCGATCACCACGGGCGTGCTGACCGAGGACGACATCGTCACGACGATCGAGTACCTGGTCCGCCTGCACGCCGGTGAGACGACGATGCAGCCCGGCGACGTCGAGGTGCCCGTCGAGGTCGACGACATCGACCACTTCGGCAACCGCCGCCTGCGTACCGTCGGCGAGCTGATCCAGAACCAGATCCGGGTCGGCCTGTCCCGCATGGAGCGCGTCGTCCGCGAGCGCATGACGACCCAGGACGTCGAGGCCATCACGCCGCAGACCCTGATCAACATCCGCCCGGTGGTGGCGGCGATCAAGGAGTTCTTCGGCACGTCCCAGCTGTCGCAGTTCATGGACCAGACGAACCCGCTCGCGGGCCTGACCCACAAGCGCCGCCTGTCGGCGCTGGGCCCGGGTGGTCTGTCCCGTGAGCGCGCCGGCATGGAGGTCCGCGACGTCCACCCGTCGCACTACGGCCGCATGTGCCCGATCGAGACGCCGGAAGGCCCGAACATCGGCCTGATCGGCTCGCTGTCCTCCTACGGGCGGGTCAACCCGTTCGGCTTCATCGAGACGCCGTACCGCAAGGTCGTCGACGGCCGGGTCACCGACCAGATCGACTACCTGACGGCCGACGAAGAGGACCGCTACGTCAAGGCGCAGGCGAACGCCAAGATCGACGACGAGGGCAACTTCCTCGAGGAGAAGGTGCTGGTCCGCAAGAAGGGCGGCGAGGTCGAGATGATCGACCCGTCCGACGTGGACTACATGGACGTCTCGCCGCGGCAGATGGTGTCGGCCGCGACCGCGATGATCCCGTTCCTCGAGCACGACGACGCCAACCGCGCCCTGATGGGCGCGAACATGCAGCGCCAGGCCGTGCCGCTGCTCCGCTCCGAGTCGCCGCTGGTCGGCACCGGCATGGAGCTGCGCGCCGCGGTCGACGCCGGTGACGTCGTGGTGGCCAAGAAGACCGGTGTGGTCGAGGAGATCTCCGCCGACTACGTCACGGTCATGGCCGACGACGGCTCGCGGCAGACCTACGGCCTGCACAAGTTCCGCCGCTCGAACCAGGGCACCTGCATCAACCAGAAGCCCATCGTGAACGAGGGCGACCGGGTGCAGGAGGGCCAGGTCCTGGCCGACGGACCGTGCACCGAGAACGGCGAGATGGCGCTGGGCAAGAACCTGCTCGTCGCGATCATGCCGTGGGAGGGCCACAACTACGAGGACGCGATCATCCTGTCGCAGCGCCTCGTGCAGGACGACGTCCTGACCTCGATCCACATCGAGGAGCACGAGATCGACGCGCGGGACACCAAGCTGGGCGCCGAGGAGATCACCCGGGACATCCCGAACGTCTCCGAGGAGGTCCTCGCCGACCTCGACGAGCGCGGCATCATCCGGATCGGCGCCGAGGTCCAGCCCGGCGACATCCTGGTCGGCAAGGTCACGCCCAAGGGCGAGACCGAGCTGACCCCGGAGGAGCGCCTGCTCCGCGCGATCTTCGGCGAGAAGGCGCGCGAGGTGCGCGACACGTCGCTGAAGGTGCCGCACGGCGAGTACGGCAAGGTCATCGGCATCCGCGTGTTCAGCCGCGAGGACGACGACGAGCTGCCCCCCGGCGTGAACGAGCTGGTCCGCGTCTACGTGGCCCAGAAGCGCAAGATCCAGGACGGCGACAAGCTCGCCGGCCGCCACGGCAACAAGGGCGTCATCGGCAAGATCCTGCCGGTCGAGGACATGCCGTTCCTGGAGGACGGCACCCCGGTCGACATCGTGCTGAACACGCACGGCGTGCCGCGTCGTATGAACATCGGCCAGGTGCTGGAGACCCACCTCGGGTGGATCGCCAAGCAGGGCTGGAGCATCAACGGCGACCCGGACTGGGCGAAGAACCTGCCCGAGGAGCTCTACCACGTGGAGCCCGGCACGAAGACGGCCACGCCGGTCTTCGACGGTGCCCGCGAGGACGAGATCACCGGCCTGCTCGGCTCGACGATCCCGAACCGCGACGGCGAGCGGATGGTCAAGGAGAACGGCAAGGCGGTGCTCCTCGACGGGCGCAGCGGCGAGCCGTACCCCTTCCCGGTGTCGGTCGGCTACATGTACATCCTGAAGCTGCTGCACCTGGTGGACGACAAGATCCACGCCCGTTCCACCGGCCCGTACTCGATGATCACGCAGCAGCCGCTGGGTGGTAAGGCGCAGTTCGGTGGCCAGCGGTTCGGTGAGATGGAGTGCTGGGCGATGCAGGCGTACGGCGCCGCGTACACGCTCCAGGAACTGCTCACGATCAAGTCCGACGACGTGCTCGGCCGCGTGAAGGTCTACGAGGCCATCGTCAAGGGCGAGAACATCCCGGAACCGGGCATCCCGGAGTCCTTCAAGGTGCTGCTCAAGGAGCTGCAGTCGCTGTGCCTCAACGTCGAGGTGCTGTCTTCGGACGGCGCCGCGATCGAGATGCGCGACGGCGACGACGAAGACCTGGAGCGCGCGGCCGCGAACCTCGGCATCAACCTGTCGAGGTCCGAGTCGCCGTCCGTGGACGACGTCGTCAACTGACGCTCGCCGGTCACCGGGAGCGCCCGCCGCTCCCGGTGACCCAGCCACCAGCACCCCAAGCAGCACCGAACCAAAAAGGGGAAGAGAGTAGACGTGCTCGACGTCAACTTCTTCGATGAGCTTCGCATCGGTCTCGCGACCGCGGACGACATCCGCCAGTGGTCCTACGGCGAGGTCAAGAAGCCCGAGACCATCAACTACCGCACGCTCAAGCCGGAGAAGGACGGCTTGTTCTGCGAGAAGATCTTCGGTCCCACCCGGGACTGGGAGTGCTACTGCGGCAAGTACAAGCGCGTCCGCTTCAAGGGCATCATCTGCGAGCGCTGCGGCGTCGAGGTGACCCGCGCCAAGGTGCGCCGTGAGCGGATGGGCCACATCGAACTGGCCGCGCCCGTCACGCACATCTGGTACTTCAAGGGCGTCCCCAGCCGGTTGGGCTACCTGCTCGACCTGGCCCCCAAGGACCTCGAGAAGATCATCTACTTCGCGGCCTACGTCATCGTGGGCGTGAACACCGAGCTGCGCCACAACGACCTGCCCACGCTCGAGAACGAGATGCAGGTCGAGCGCAAGCGGGTCGAGAACCGGCGTGACGCCGACGTCGAGGCCCGTGCGCAGAAGCTGGAAGCCGACCTGGCCGAGCTGGAGGCGGAGGGCGCCAAGTCCGACGTCCGCCGCAAGGTCAAGGAGGGCGGCGAGCGCGAGATGCGCCAGCTCCGCGACCGCGCCCAGCGCGAGCTGGACCGGCTCGACGAGATCTGGTCCACCTTCACCAAGCTCGAGCGCGCCCAGCTGATCGCGGACGAGCTGCTCTACCGCGAGCTGTACGACCGCTACGGCGACTACTTCACCGGTGCCATGGGCGCGGAGGCCATCCAGAAGCTCCTGGGTGACTACGACGTCGACGCCGAGGCCGACGTGCTGCGCGAGACCATCCGCAGCGGCAAGGGCCAGAAGAAGCTGCGCGCCCTGAAGCGGTTGAAGGTCGTGGCCGCCTTCCAGGCGACCCGCAACAACCCGCAAGGCATGGTGCTGGACTGCGTCCCGGTCATCCCGCCGGACCTGCGCCCGATGGTGCAGCTCGACGGTGGCCGCTTCGCCACGTCCGACCTGAACGACCTGTACCGCCGCGTCATCAACCGCAACAACCGCCTCAAGCGACTGATCGACCTCGGCGCGCCCGAGATCATCGTCAACAACGAGAAGCGGATGCTGCAGGAGGCCGTCGACGCGCTGTTCGACAACGGCCGCCGCGGCCGGCCGGTGACGGGTCCGGGCAACCGGCCGCTGAAGTCGCTGTCCGACCTGCTCAAGGGCAAGCAGGGCCGGTTCCGCCAGAACCTGCTCGGCAAGCGCGTCGACTACTCGGGCCGTTCGGTCATCGTGGTCGGCCCGCAGCTGAAGCTGCACCAGTGCGGCCTGCCCAAGCAGATGGCGCTGGAGCTGTTCAAGCCGTTCGTGATGAAGCGGCTGGTCGACCTCAACCACGCGCAGAACATCAAGTCCGCCAAGCGGATGGTGGAGCGCGCGCGTCCCGCCGTGTGGGACGTGCTGGAAGAGGTCATCACCGAGCACCCCGTGCTGCTCAACCGCGCGCCCACGCTGCACCGGCTGGGCATCCAGGCCTTCGAGCCGCAGCTGGTCGAGGGCAAGGCCATCCAGCTGCACCCGCTGGTCTGCGAGGCGTTCAACGCCGACTTCGACGGTGACCAGATGGCGGTCCACCTGCCGCTGTCCGCCGAGGCGCAGGCCGAGGCGCGCGTGCTGATGCTGTCGTCGAACAACATCCTCTCGCCCGCGTCGGGCAAGCCGCTGGCCATGCCGCGTCTGGACATGGTCACCGGCCTGTACCACCTGACCCGGCACAAGGAGAACGACCTCGGCGAGGGCCAGGCCTACTCCTCCCCGGCCGAGGCGCTGATGGCGTTCGACCGCAAGGTCCTGGGCCTGCAGTCCATGGTCAAGATCCGGATCACGGACAAGAACCCGCCGAAGGGCCAGGAGCCGGAGGGCTGGGAGCCCGGTCAGCCGTGGCTGGCCGAGACCACCCTCGGTCGCGTGCTGTTCAACGAGGTCCTGCCGCAGGACTACCCGTTCATCAACGAGGTCATGCCCAAGAAGCGGCAGGCCACGATCATCAACGACCTCGCCGAGCGGTACCCGATGGTCACCGTCGCCCGGACGCTGGACAAGCTGAAGGACGCCGGTTTCTACTGGGCCACCCGGTCGGGTGTCACGGTCGCGATCTCCGACGTGCTCGTGCCGGAGGCCAAGCAGGGCATCCTGGACGAGTACGAGAAGCTCGCCGACGCGGTGGAGAAGCGCTACCAGCGCGGTCAGCTCTCCTACACCGAGCGCAACAACGAGCTGGTCAAGGTGTGGACCAAGGCCACCGAAGAGGTCGCCGAGGTCATGGAGGCCAACTTCCCCGAGGACAACTCGATCCGCATGATCGTGAAGTCCGGGGCGGCGGGCAACATGACCCAGGTCCGGTCGCTGGCAGGCATGCGTGGTCTGGTGACCAACCCGAAGGGCGAGTACATCCCGCGTCCGATCAAGAACTCGTTCCGCGAGGGCTTGTCGGTGCTGGAGTACTTCATCGCCACGCACGGTGCCCGCAAGGGTCTGGCCGACACCGCGCTGCGCACCGCCGACTCGGGTTACCTGACCCGTCGTCTGGTGGACGTGTCGCAGGACGTCATCATCCGCGAGGTCGACTGCGGCACCACGCGCGGCGTGAACATGACGGTCGGCGAGCGGCAGGGCGACAAGGTCGCGCTGCACGAGTTCGCGCAGACCAGCGTGTACGCGCGGACCATCGCCGAGGACATCACCGACGCCGATGGCAACATCGTGCTCAACCGCGGTGACGACCTGGGTGACCCGGCGCTGGCCACGCTCGTCGAGGCGGGCGTGACCAGGGTCAAGGTCCGGTCCGTGCTGACCTGCGAGTCCGCGGTCGGTGTGTGCGCGTCGTGCTACGGCCGTTCGATGGCGACCGGCAAGCTGGTCGACGTCGGCGAGGCCGTCGGCATCGTCGCCGCGCAGTCGATCGGTGAGCCCGGCACGCAGCTGACCATGCGCACGTTCCACCAGGGTGGTGTGGCCGGCGACGACATCACCACCGGTCTGCCCCGTGTCCAGGAGCTGTTCGAGGCCCGCGTGCCGAAGGGCAAGGCGCCCATCGCGGACGTCGACGGCCGGGTGCGCATCGAGGACGGCGACCGGTTCTGGAAGATCACCCTCATCCCGGACGACGGGTCCGAGGAGATCGTCTTCGAGAAGCTGTCCAAGCGTCAGCGGCTGGCCAACACGGCCACCGGCCCGCTGCAGGACGGCGACCACGTGCACGTGGGCCAGCAGCTGCTGGAGGGCACGCCCGACCCGCACGAGGTGCTGCGCGTGATGGGTCCCCGCGAGGCCCAGCTGCACCTGGTGCAGGAGGTCCAGAAGGTCTACCGGGCCCAGGGTGTGGCGATCCACGACAAGCACATCGAGGTCATCGTCCGGCAGATGCTGCGCCGGGTGACGATCATCGACTCGGGTGCGACCGAGTTCCTGCCGGGCTCGCTGGTCGAGCGCGCGGAGTTCGAGTCGGGCAACCGGGCCGTGGTGGCCGAGGGTGGCGAGCCCGCCGCCGGCCGTCCGGTGCTGATGGGTATCACGAAGGCGTCGCTGGCCACGGACTCGTGGCTGTCGGCGGCCTCCTTCCAGGAGACCACGCGTGTCCTGACCGACGCCGCGATCAACGGCCGGTCGGACAAGCTGATCGGCCTGAAGGAGAACGTGATCATCGGCAAGCTGATCCCGGCCGGCACCGGCATCAACCGGTACCGGAACATCCAGGTGCAGCCGACCGAGGAAGCGCGTGCGGCGGCGTACGCCATCCCGAGCTACGACGACGGCTACTACACGCCGGACGTCTTCGGCACGGGCACGGGCGCCGCGGTCCCGCTGGACGACTACGACTTCGGCCGCGACTACCGCTGAAGCACCTAGTCCGCTGAAAGGCCCCCGGAGCCTCCCGCTCCGGGGGCCTTTTCGCGCGTGTCGAACGCTCAGGTCCCGCGTGTCGAACGCTCAGGTACCCCGAATTCAACGCTCAGGACGCGCGGGCGTGGGCGCGTAAAGGCACGCCGGCGGCCTGAGCGTTGAACTCAGGGGTCCTGAACGTTCGACACACGGGACCTGGGTGTTCGACTCGCGCGGGGTTCAGGTGGGGCGGCGGCGGGATTTGGCCAGGGAGCGGGCGCGGGCGACCAGGTCGTCCACCAGGTCCGAGTCGGCGAGCGGCGGGGTGGCGTCGGAGCAGCACGGTGGCTTGGTGCGCTTCTCGGTCAGCTTCGGGCGGACGCCGGCCAGTTCGTAGAGCGTCTCGTAGAGGTCGCGGCCGGGGTCGTCGTCGTGCGGGCCGACGAGCAGCACCCACGCGGTGCGCGGGGAAGGGAAGGCGACCACCACGCGGTCGGTGCCGCGGAGGTGTTTCACGCAGAGCCGGGGCAGGGGCTCGGGGCCGGTCACGCGGTAGCCGAGGGCGAGGCAGCCGCTGTGGGCCAGTTCGTCCAGGAACCTGTCGTAGGCGACTCGGGCCGCACCGCGCAGGCCGGCGGCCTGGAGGGCCGCGACGGGCGTTTCGACGACGGTGATCAGCGAACTACGCGTCCTTCGCCGCGGTGCATCTGCTCCAGGCTGGTGGCGAGGTCGTCGCGGTCGAGCAGCGCCGCGTCGCTCAACCGCCGGTGCACCTCGTCCAGCAACGCGCGGCTCTTGCCCGCCCGCCTCAGGTCCGACACGACGTGCAGCACCTCGTGCAGCCGCACGGCGTCCAACAACATGCGGGGCTCCTGGCTGTGGATGGCCAGCACACCCTCGCGCGCCCACGCCTTGACGGTCTTCTCGGTCAGGTCCAGCAGCTCACCGGCCACCACTGGCCGCACCGGAGGGGCCTTGCGCAGGGCCTTCGCCACCACGCCGTGCAGCTTGCGCCGCCGCTCGTCGTCCTCCGACAAGCTCGAGGCGACCTCTTCGATCTCCTCGATCTGGTCGAACAGGTCGCGGATCTGCGCGGCCTCGGTGGCGACGGACATGACAGGCCTCCTCGGGTCACTACCGAGTATCGCGTGGTTTTTCGGTAGTGGCAACGGTGGCCCCGCACCGAAGGGCGCGGGGCCACCGGCCCGAAGGTCAGGACGAGAAGAACAACCCACCCAGGCCGCGGTGCTTCCGGTGGCCGTAGTGGCCGCCGTAACCCGGCGCGGCACCCCAGCCCGGCTGCACCGGCTGCTGGACGTAGTGCACCTGGGCCGGCTGCGGCGCGACGGGCGGCGGGGGCGGCGGCGTGGCCATCTGCTGCTCGAGCCGGGTGATGGCCTCGAGCTCGCCGTAGTCGAGGAAGACCCCGCGGCAGCCATCGCACTGCTCGATGTGCACGCCCATGCGGTCGAAGGTGCGCATGTTCGCATGACACTTGGGACACTGCATCGTGTGAGCCTCCTGCTCTTGACGCGATGGATTCGATATTAGCCGCGCCGAATGGGTTCGTGTGTCGACACGATCCGGGCACACGCGTCGATCAGCGCTTCCTGAGCGTCGTTCAACTCCGTTCCGTCGCGCTGCGCAGCGGAAAGCGCACGCGCCGCCATCTGCACGACCAAAGCGCGCGCGGGCGCGTCCAACACCGACCACGGGTCCTCCCGCGGCACGCCCGCGCCACCCGCGTCCAGGTACGCCCCGAGCAGCCGGCCCCACGCCTCGGGGTCGAGCACGCCCGCCGCGTGCAGCGCGGCCGGCCGCGCCAGGTCCCACGCCGGGTCGCCGACACCCAGGTCGTCCACGTCGATCAGCCGGAACCCGTCCCGCCACACCAGCTGGCCGAGGTGCCAGTCGCCGTGGATGAGCGTCGAGCCCCCCTCCTCGAACTCCGGCAACGTCGCGAACGCCCGTCGCACCAGGTCCGCCGCGGGCGTGTCGAGCGCGAGGTCGCGGACCGCCCGCCGCATCCGGGGCACGGCGCCGGCCAGGGGCACCGGCGGCGCGAAGTCCGCCGCGGTGAACCGGTGCAACGCGGCCAGCATCCGCCCGGCGGCCTCCATCGGCAGGTCCTCGGGCTCGCTCTGCGGCACCGGCGTGCCCATCGGCCACGTCGTCACGGCCCGCCCGAGCACCACCGCCGGCGCCGACCGGGGCGCGAGCAGCAGCTCGCCCAACCGCGGGTCGGCCGCCAACCGGAGCCGAGCGGTGAGGACCGCGAGGTCCGAGCCGCGTTCGTGAGCCTTGAGCACCACGTCCGCGACCCGGACCACCACGACGTCGCCGCGCACCGCGAGCACCTCGGGCGAGGCGTCGGCGGCCACCAGCGCCGCCATGCCCGCGATCAGGTCGGAGTTCACCGGACCAGTGTGACCCGACTCGCGCCCGGCCCCGCGCACCACTCGTTCGAGTGAAATAGCGGTCGCGTCCGCCTGCGCGCCGCGTCCATCCGTGTTCTGATGGCCGTGAGCCGCTGGGCGAGCGGCTGCGACGACCGTCACACGTCACGCCCGCAGTGGACGGGCGCACAGCGCGTCGTCCGCTCGATCAGGCGTGGTGGCGGATCCGTTTTGACCCGTGGGAACCAGGCGGGGTATCTTTGGTACTCGTGCCCGACCCATGTCGGGCCGCTCCGCGTGCCTACGCGCCAGTGGTGCTGGAAAGCCGGCCGCGGTGACCTCCACGCGTAGGGGCATCCTGGGATGTCGCCTGCGGACCTGGGGTGCTGTGTACGCACTTTCGGTACTGCCGAGAGCGGCGACACGCCCGACCTCGGGTGCAGAGAGGGACCAAGTAAACAGGGCTCGTCGCCCACGCGGCGGGCACGTAAAGGGAAGAAGCAGCCGGCGTATGCCAACGATCCAGCAGCTGGTCCGCAAGGGCCGGCAGGACAAGGTCGCCAAGCAGAAGACCGCGGCGCTCAAGGGCAGCCCGCAGCGGCGCGGTGTGTGCACCCGCGTCTACACGACCACGCCCAAGAAGCCGAACTCGGCGCTGCGCAAGGTCGCCCGCGTGAAGCTGACGAGCGGTATCGAGGTCACGGCTTACATCCCCGGTGAGGGCCACAACCTGCAGGAGCACTCGATGGTGCTCGTGCGCGGCGGTCGTGTGAAGGACCTCCCCGGTGTCCGCTACAAGATCATCCGCGGTTCCCTCGACACGCAGGGCGTGAAGAACCGCAAGCAGGCTCGCAGCCGGTACGGCGCGAAGAAGGAGAAGAGCTGATGCCCCGCAAGGGACCGGCCCCGAAGCGGCCGCTGATCTCCGACCCGGTCTACAGCTCTCCGCTGGTGACCCAGCTCATCAACAAGGTGCTGGTCGACGGCAAGCGCTCCGTGGCCGAGCGGATCGTGTACGGCGCCCTCGAAGGTGCCCGCGAGAAGACCGGCACGGACCCGGTCGTCACGCTCAAGCGCGCGCTGGACAACGTCAAGCCCGCCCTCGAGGTGAAGTCCCGCCGCGTCGGTGGCGCCACCTACCAGGTGCCGGTCGAGGTGAAGCCGGGCCGCTCGACCACGCTCGCGCTGCGCTGGCTGATCACCTTCTCGCGGCAGCGCCGGGAGAAGACCATGATCGAGCGCCTGATGAACGAGCTGCTCGACGCGAGCAACGGCCTCGGCGCGAGCGTCAAGCGCCGCGAGGACACGCACAAGATGGCCGAGTCCAACAAGGCCTTCGCCCACTACCGCTGGTGACGTGCCGCCAGGCGGGCCGTCGACAGTGGATCCCACTCGGCAGCCCGCCTGGCGCCTCCCAGCCCTAGTGAGCCTGCTACCAGCTAGCTCAAGACAGGGGAAACACCCGTGGCACAGGACGTGCTCACCGACCTGGCCAAGGTCCGCAACATCGGGATCATGGCCCACATCGACGCGGGCAAGACCACGACGACCGAGCGGATCCTGTTCTACACCGGGATCAGCTACAAGATCGGCGAGGTTCACGACGGCGCCGCGGTCATGGACTGGATGGAGCAGGAGCAGGAGCGCGGCATCACGATCACGTCGGCCGCGACGACCTGCTTCTGGAAGAACCACCAGATCAACCTGATCGACACGCCGGGCCACGTCGACTTCACCGTCGAGGTGGAGCGCAACCTCCGCGTCCTCGACGGCGCCGTTGCCGTGTTCGACGGCAAGGAAGGCGTCGAGCCCCAGTCCGAGCAGGTCTGGCGCCAGGCGACGAAGTACGACGTCCCGCGCATCTGCTTCGTCAACAAGATGGACAAGCTCGGCGCGGACTTCTACTTCACCATCCGCACCATCTCCGAGCGCCTCGGCGCGAAGCCGCTCCCGATCCAGATCCCGATCGGTGCCGAGAGCGACTTCATCGGCGTGGTGGACCTGGTCGAGATGCGCGCGCTGACCTGGCGCGGCGAGGTCCAGAAGGGCGAGGACTACACGGTCGAGGAGATCCCGGCCGACCTCGTGGAGAAGGCGCAGGAGTTCCGCGAGCAGCTCATCGAGGCCGTCGCCGAGACCGACGACGCCCTGATGGAGTCCTACCTCGGTGGCGAGGAGCTGACGGTCGAGCAGATCAAGGCGGGCATCCGCAAGATCGTCGCCGACGGCTCCGCGTACCCGGTGCTGTGCGGCTCCGCGTTCAAGAACAAGGGCGTGCAGCCCATGCTCGACGCGGTGATCGACTTCCTGCCGTCGCCGCTGGACCTGCCGCCGGTCGAGGGCACGCTGCAGGACGGCGAGACGCCGGCCTTCCGCAAGCCCGAGAGCGCCGAGCCGTTCTCGGCCCTGGCGTTCAAGATCGCCGTGCACCCGTTCTTCGGCAAGCTGACCTACATCCGGGTCTACTCCGGCAAGGTCTCCTCCGGCACCCAGGTCATCAACTCGACCAAGGACCGCAAGGAGCGCATCGGGAAGATCTTCCAGATGCACGCCAACAAGGAGAACCCGGTCGACGAGGCCATCGCCGGTCACATCTACGCCGTGATCGGTCTGAAGGACACCACCACCGGTGAGACGCTCTGCGACCCGCAGGCGCCCATCGTGCTGGAGTCGATGACCTTCCCCGAGCCGGTCATCCAGGTGGCGATCGAGCCCAAGACGAAGGCCGACCAGGAGAAGCTGGGCACCGCGATCCAGAAGCTGGCCGAGGAGGACCCGACGTTCCGGGTCAACCTCGACCAGGAGACCGGCCAGACGATCATCGCCGGCATGGGCGAGCTCCACCTGGACATCCTGGTGGACCGCATGCGCCGCGAGTTCAAGGTCGAGGCCAACATCGGCAAGCCGCAGGTGGCGTACCGGGAGACGATCCGCCGCAAGGTGGAGAAGTACTCCTACACCCACAAGAAGCAGACCGGTGGTTCCGGCCAGTTCGCGAAGGTCCTCATCGACCTGGAGCCGCTGGAGAAGACCGAGGACGGCGCTCTCTACGAGTTCGTCAACGCGGTCACCGGTGGTCGCATCCCGCGGGAGTACATCCCGTCGGTGGACGCGGGCGCCCAGGACGCGATGCAGTACGGCGTGCTGGCGGGCTACCCGCTGGTGGGCGTCAAGGTGACGCTGGTCGACGGCGCCTACCACGAGGTCGACTCGTCGGAGATGGCGTTCAAGATCGCGGGCTCCATGGCGCTCAAGGAAGCCGCCCGGCAGGCGAGCCCGGCGATCCTCGAGCCGTTGATGGCCGTCGAGGTCACCACGCCCGAGGAGTACATGGGCGACGTGATCGGCGACTTGAACTCCCGCCGTGGTCAGATCCAGGCCATGGAAGAGCGCAGTGGCACCCGCGTCGTCAAGGCGCTGGTCCCGCTGTCGGAGATGTTCGGGTATGTCGGCGACCTGCGGTCCAAGACCCAGGGTCGCGCGAACTACTCGATGACCTTTGACTCCTACGCCGAGGTTCCCGCGAACGTCGCGAAGGAGATCATCGCGAAGGCGACGGGCGAGTAACCCCAACCGGAGCACCGCAGCACCACGCGGGCTCTCCGGGGGGATGCCCCGGGGTCCGCACAACCGACCCTGACGTGAAGTCCGGCGGGTGGGAACCCACCCGCCGGGCTAAGCAATAGAAGTCCAGGAGGACATTCCAGTGGCGAAGGCGAAGTTCGAGCGGACGAAGCCGCACGTCAACATCGGCACCATCGGTCACATCGACCACGGTAAGACGACGCTGACGGCTGCCATCTCCAAGGTCCTGCACGACAAGTACCCGGACCTGAACCCCTTCACGCCGTTCGACCAGATCGACAAGGCGCCGGAGGAGAAGCAGCGCGGCATCACGATCTCGATCGCGCACATCGAGTACCAGACCGACAAGCGCCACTACGCGCACGTCGACTGCCCCGGTCACGCCGACTACATCAAGAACATGATCACCGGTGCGGCGCAGATGGACGGCGCCATCCTGGTGGTCGCGGCGACCGACGGCCCGATGCCGCAGACCAAGGAGCACGTCCTCCTGGCCCGCCAGGTCGGTGTGCCCTACATCGTGGTGGCCCTGAACAAGGCCGACATGGTGGACGACGAGGAGATCCTGGAGCTCGTCGAGCTCGAGGTCCGCGAGCTGCTCTCCGAGTACGAGTTCCCCGGTGACGACCTGCCGGTTGTCCGCGTCTCCGCGCTGAAGGCGCTGGAGGGCGACGCCGAGTGGGGCGAGAAGCTCATCGGCCTGATGGACGCCGTGGACGAGAACATCCCGGAGCCCGAGCGCGAGGTCGACCGGCCGTTCCTGATGCCGGTCGAGGACGTGTTCACCATCACCGGTCGTGGCACCGTGGTGACCGGCCGCATCGAGCGCGGCATCATCAAGGTCAACGAAGAGGTCGAGATCGTCGGCATCAAGGAGACCTCGAAGAAGACGACGGTCACCTCGATCGAGATGTTCAAGAAGTTCCTCGACGAGGGTCGCGCGGGCGACAACGCCGCCCTGCTGCTGCGCGGCATCAAGCGCGAGGAGGTGGAGCGCGGCATGGTGATCGTGAAGCCGGGCACCACGACCCCGCACACCGAGTTCGAGGCGCAGGTCTACATCCTGTCGAAGGACGAGGGTGGCCGCCACACGCCGTTCTTCAACAACTACCGCCCGCAGTTCTACTTCCGCACCACCGACGTGACCGGCGTCGTGACCCTCCCCGAGGGCACCGAGATGGTCATGCCGGGCGACACCACGTCCATGTCCGTGAAGCTGATCCAGCCGATCGCCATGGACGAGGGTCTGCGGTTCGCCATCCGCGAGGGTGGCCGCACCGTCGGCGCGGGTTCGGTCACCAAGATCATCAAGTGACCTGGCTCTAAATCTCACCCCCCGATTTGGTCTGCGCACCCCGGTGTGCGACCATTGACGGGTTGCTCGTCGGGGCGGCCGGTTCGAGTTCTGGACTCGGCCGCCCCGCCACGAGCGGGGTTTGATCGAGTAAGACAATCCCACAGGTTTCATCAGTGGGACCGGTCTATGTGTTGGGGCGCGACACGCCCGACCGCGTGGACCGGGCACCGTGACACCGCTCGGTGTCAATCCTGAATAGGGGGCGGAGCGCGCCGGAGGTCCCGTGACCTCGTGCAAGGTGCCCGCACCGCAGCGGTACTAGAAGCAGAGGAACGGCAAGCCATCATGGCGGGACAGAAGATCCGCATCCGGCTCAAGGCCTACGACCACGAGGCGATCGACGCGTCCGCGCGCAAGATCGTCGAGACCGTGACGCGCACCGGCGCTCGGGTCGTCGGGCCTGTGCCGCTGCCCACTGAGAAGAACGTTTACTGCGTCATCCGCTCGCCGCACAAGTACAAGGACTCGCGCGAGCACTTCGAGATGCGCACGCACAAGCGTCTGATCGACATCCTCGACCCGACGCCGAAGACGGTGGACGCGCTCATGCGCATCGACCTGCCGGCGAGCGTCGACGTCAACATCCAGTAAGCGTTGGACGCGGCAGTGTTGATCCCATTTGGGGCGGAGAGTAACGAGACCCATGTCTGACAGGCAGGTTAAGGGCCTCCTGGGCACCAAGCTCGGCATGACTCAGGTCTTCGACGAGAACAACCGGATCGTTCCGGTGACCGTCGTCAAGGCCGAGCCGAACGTGGTCACCCAGGTTCGGACCCAGGAGAACGACGGCTACTCGGCCGTGCAGCTGGCCTTCGGCGCGATCGACCCGCGCAAGGTCAACAAGCCCGTCGCGGGCCACTACGCCAAGGCGGGCGTCACGCCCCGCCGCCACCTGGCGGAGCTGCGCACCACGGACGCGTCCGAGTACACGGTCGGCCAGGAAATCACCGCCGAGGTCTTCGAGGCCGGCGTGGTGGTCGACGTGGTCGGCACCAGCAAGGGCAAGGGCACCGCGGGTGTCATGAAGCGCCACGGCTTCAAGGGCCTCGGCGCCAGCCACGGCACCCAGCGCAAGCACCGCTCGCCGGGTTCCATCGGCGGCTGCGCCACGCCCGGCCGCGTGTTCAAGGGCCTGCGGATGGCGGGTCGGATGGGCAACGTGCGGGTGACCACCCAGAACCTGAAGGTGCACCGCGTGGACGCCGAGTCCGGCCTGCTGCTCATCAAGGGCGCCGTGCCCGGTCCCAAGGGCGGCACCGTGTTCATCAAGACCGCTGCGAAGGGTGGTGCCTGATCATGACTTCCGTTGAGATCCGCACCCCGGCGGGCAAGGCCGACGGTTCCGTCGAGCTGCCCTCCGCGATCTTCGACGCGCAGGCGAACGTGGCCCTGCTGCACCAGGTCGTCGTGGCCCAGCTGGCCGCGGCCCGCCAGGGCACGCACGCCACCAAGACCCGCGGCGACGTCCGCGGCGGTGGCAAGAAGCCGTACCGGCAGAAGGGCACCGGCCGCGCCCGCCAGGGCTCGACCCGCGCGCCGCAGTTCGCCGGCGGTGGCACGGTCCACGGCCCGCAGCCGCGTGACTACAGCCAGCGCACCCCCAAGAAGATGAAGGCCGCCGCCCTGCGCGGTGCCCTCTCCGACCGGGCGCGTGCCGGCCAGGTGCACGTGGTGACGGGCTTCGTCGAGGGCGACACGCCGTCGACCAAGTCGGCCCGCAAGGTGCTGGAGTCGGTGACCGAGGCCCGCCGCGTGCTGGCCGTGCTGCTGCGCACCGACGAGGTTTCGTGGGTCAGCCTGCGCAACCTGCCGCACGTGCACATCATCGCGCCGGACCAGCTCAACACCTACGACGTGCTGGTCAACGACGACGTGGTGTTCACCAAGGACGCGCTCGACGTGTTCCTGGCGAGCAAGGCCCAGCACGGGCAGGGTTCCGCCGAGGCCACCGCGACGTCGTCCGACGCCGACGAGGAGGCCGCGAAGTGATCCCCGACCACCGGGACATCCTGCTCGCGCCGGTCATCTCCGAGAAGTCCTACGGGCTGCTCGAGGAGAACAAGTACACCTTCGTGGTGGCTCCCGGCTCGAACAAGACCCAGATCAAGATTGCCGTGGAGAAGGTCTTCGGCGTCAAGGTCGTCAGCGTCAACACGATCAACCGCCAGGGCAAGCGCAAGCGGACCCGCACGGGATACGGCAAGCGCAAGGACACCAAGCGCGCCATCGTGACGCTGTCCGCCGAGAGCAAGCCGATCGAGATCTTCGGCGGCCCGGCCGCCTGATGACGACGAGGACTGCGTAGAGATGGGCATTCGCAAGTACAAGCCGACGACCCCCGGTCGTCGCGGTGCGAGCGTCTCCGACTTCGCCGAGATCACTCGGACGACGCCGGAGAAGTCGCTGGTCCGCCCGCTGCACGGCCGCGGTGGCCGCAACGCGTCGGGCAAGATCACCACGCGGCACAAGGGTGGCGGTCACAAGCGGGCCTACCGCTTGATCGACTTCCGCCGCACCGACAAGGACGGCGTGCCGGCCAAGGTCGCTCACATCGAGTACGACCCCAACCGCACCGCGCGCATCGCGCTGCTGCACTACCTCGACGGCGAGAAGCGCTACATCATCGCCCCGTCGAAGCTGCAGCAGGGCGACATGGTGGAGAACGGCCCGAAGGCTGACATCAAGCCGGGCAACAACCTGCCGCTGCGCAACATCCCGGTCGGCACCGTGATCCACGCGATCGAGCTCCGCCCCGGCGGCGGCGCGAAGATCGCCAGGTCCGCGGGCGCCAGCGTGCAGCTCGTCGCCAAGGACGGCCCCTACGCCCAGCTGCGGATGCCCTCGGGCGAGATCCGCAACGTGGACGTCCGGTGCCGCGCCACGGTCGGCGAGGTCGGCAACGCCGAGCACCAGAACATCAACTGGGGCAAGGCGGGCCGCATGCGGTGGAAGGGCAAGAAGCCCACCGTCCGCGGTGTCGCGATGAACCCGGTCGACCACCCGCACGGTGGTGGTGAGGGCAAGACCTCCGGTGGTCGCCACCCGGTGAACCCCGCGGGTAAGCCCGAGGGTCGCACCCGCCGCCGCAACAAGCCAAGCGACAAGCTCATCGTCCGGCGTCGTCGCACCGGTAAGAAGCGCTGAGCAGGGAGGGAGTGAAGGATGCCTCGCAGCCTTAAGAAGGGCCCCTTCGTGGACGACCACCTGCTCAAGAAGGTGGACGTCCTCAACGAGTCGGGCAAGAAGACCGTGATCAAGACCTGGTCCCGCCGGTCGACGATCATCCCCGACATGTTGGGCCACACGATCGCGGTGCACGACGGCCGCAAGCACGTGCCGGTGTTCGTGACGGAGGCGATGGTCGGGCACAAGCTCGGCGAGTTCGCCCCGACCCGCACGTTCAAGGGCCACATCAAGGACGACCGGAAGTCGCGCCGTCGCTAGGCGACGAACTAGAGGAAGAGCAAGGGGAAGCAGCGATGAACGCCCGTAACGAAGCCGAAGCGCCGGAGTTCCCGCGCGCCGTGGCTCGGGCTCGCTACGTCCGTGACACGCCCATGAAGGTGCGTCGCGTCGTCGAGCTCATCAGGGGTCGTAGCGCCAGCGAGGCCCTGGCCGTGCTCCAGTTCGCGCCGCAGGCGGCATCTGAGCCGGTCCGCAAGGTGCTGCAGAGCGCCGTGGCCAACGCCGAGAACAACCTGTCCCTGGACCCCGACACCCTGTGGGTGTCGAAGGTCTACGTGGACGAGGGTCCGACCCTCAAGCGGTTCCGCCCGCGCGCCCAGGGCCGCGCCTACCGGATCCGCAAGCGGACGAGCCACATCACCGTCGAGGTGGAGAGCCGTCCGAAGAAGACCAGCGCGAAGGCCGGCGCTGACAGGAAGGGGGCTCGGTAGTGGGCCAGAAAATCAACCCGCACGGCTTCCGACTTGGTATCACCACGGACTGGAAGTCCCGCTGGTACGCCGACAAGCAGTACGCGGAGTACGTGGCCGAGGATGTCAAGATCCGCAAGCTGCTCTCCAAGGGCATGGAGCGGGCCGGCATCTCCAAGGTGGAGATCGAGCGCACCCGTGACCGGGTCCGCGTCGACATCCACACCGCCCGGCCGGGCATCGTCATCGGCCGCCGCGGCGCCGAGGCCGACCGCATCCGCGGTGAGCTGGAGAAGCTCACCAAGAAGCAGGTGCAGCTCAACATCCTCGAGGTGAAGAGCCCGGAGTCGGACGCCCAGCTCGTCGCGCAGGGCGTGGCCGAGCAGCTGTCCAACCGCGTGGCGTTCCGCCGCGCGATGCGCAAGGCCATCCAGTCGGCCATGCGCTCGCCCCAGGTGAAGGGCATCCGCGTGCAGTGCGGCGGTCGTCTCGGCGGTGCCGAGATGTCCCGCTCCGAGCACTACCGCGATGGCCGCGTGCCGCTGCACACGCTGCGTGCCGACATCGACTACGGCTTCTTCGAGGCCCGCACCACGTTCGGCCGGATCGGCGTGAAGGTGTGGATCTACAAGGGCGACATCGTCGGTGGCATCAGCGCCAAGCGCGAGCGTGACGCCGCTCCGGCGGCCGACCGCGCGCCGCGTCGTGACCGCGACCGCGCCGACCGCCCGAACCGGGCGCGTCGTTCCGGTGCCAGCGGCACCACCGCGACCAGCACCGAGGCCGGTCGGGCCGCCGCGGGCGACCAGGCCGCCGCGCCGACCGCGACCGAAGAGAAGACGGAGGGCTGAGTCGTGCTCATCCCGCGCAGGGTTAAGCACCGCAAGCAGCACCACCCCGGACGGTCCGGTGCTGCCAAGGGCGGCACGAGGGTCACCTTCGGCGAGTACGGCATCCAGGCTCTGGAGCCCGCCTACGTGACCAACCGGCAGATCGAGTCGGCTCGTATCGCCATCACCCGGCACATCCGCCGTGGTGGCAAGGTCTGGATCAACATCTTCCCGGACCGCCCGCTGACCAAGAAGCCCGCCGAGACCCGCATGGGTTCCGGTAAGGGTTCGCCGGAGTGGTGGGTGGCCAACATCAAGCCGGGTCGGGTGCTCTTCGAGATGAGCTTCCCGAATGAGACTGTGGCCCGCGAGGCGCTGCGCCGCGCGATCCACAAGCTCCCGATGAAGTGCCGCATCGTTACGCGTGAGGGTGGTGAGTTCTGATGGCAGCGGGTACCACCGCTTCCGAGCTGCGTGAGCTCACCGAGGAAGAGCTCGTGCTGCGCTTGAGGGAGGCGAAGGAGGAGCTGTTCAACCTCCGCTTCCAGATGGCCACCGGGCAGCTCGACAACAACCGCCGCCTGCGCACGGTCCGGCACGAGATCGCCCGGATCTACACCGTGATGCGGGAACGGGAGCTGGGCCTCTCGGCCTCTCCCGACGCGGTTTCCACTGGTGAGGGTGCGGCATGAGCGAGAACAACGAAGTGACTACCGAGGGGCGCAACGACCGCAAGGTCCGCGAGGGCTACGTCGTGTCCGACAAGATGGACAAGACGATCGTGGTGGCGGTCGAGGACCGCAAGAAGCACCGCCGGTACTCGAAGGTCATGCGCTCCACCACCAAGGTGAAGGCGCACGACGAGCAGAACAGCGCCGGCATCGGCGACCGCGTGCTGCTCATGGAGACGCGGCCGCTGTCGGCCACCAAGCGCTGGCGCCTCGTCGAGGTCCTCGAGAAGGCCAAGTAGCCAGTCGTACGACCGAGCCCGTCAGGTCGGAAATCTGGCGGGCCAGGAATGGTCAAGGAGCAGGTAAGTGATCCAGCAGGAGTCGCGGCTGCGCGTCGCCGACAACACCGGTGCGAAGGAAATCCTCTGCATCCGTGTTCTCGGTGGCTCGGGCCGCCGCTACGCGGGCATCGGGGACATCATCGTCGCGACGGTGAAGCAGGCCATCCCGGGTGCCGGCGTCAAGAAGGGCGACGTCGTCAAGGCGGTCATCGTCCGCACCGTCAAGGAGAAGCGCCGTCCCGACGGCTCTTACATCCGGTTCGACGAGAACGCCGCGGTGCTCATCAAGAACGACAACGAGCCGCGGGGCACCCGCATCTTCGGCCCGGTCGGTCGGGAGCTGCGCGACAAGAAGTTCATGAAGATCATCTCGTTGGCGCCGGAGGTGCTCTGACCATGAAGGTGAAGAAGGGCGACACGGTCGTCGTAATCGCCGGCAAGGACAAGGGTGCTCGCGGCAAGGTCATCCAGGCCTACCCCGCTGAGAACCGCGTCCTGGTCGAGGGCGTCAACCGCATGAAGAAGCACACCCGGATCACGCAGACCGAGCGCGGCGCGCAGTCGGGCGGCATCGTGACCCAGGAGGCCCCCATCCACGTGTCCAACGTGATGGTGGTCGACTCGGACGGCAAGCCGACCCGTGTGGGCTACCGGACGAACGACGAGGGTAAGCGGGTCCGCATTTCCCGTCGTAACGGGAAGGACATCTGATGACCACCGTTGAGAAGACCATCCCGCGGCTCAAGGCCCGCTACCGCGAGGAGATCGTCGCCTCGCTGCGCGAGCAGTTCGAGTACGCCAACGTCATGCAGATCCCGGGCGTGGTGAAGGTCGTCGTCAACATGGGTGTCGGCGACGCCGCCCGTGACGGCAAGCTGATCGAGGGTGCCGTCAAGGACCTCTCGATCATCACCGGCCAGCGGCCCGAGGTCCGCCGGGCCCGCAAGTCCATCGCGCAGTTCAAGCTGCGCGAGGGCATGCCGATCGGCGCGCGCGTCACGCTGCGCGGCGACCGGATGTGGGAGTTCCTGGACCGCCTGCTGACGATCGCGCTGCCGCGTATCCGCGACTTCCGCGGCCTCTCGGGCAAGCAGTTCGACGGCAACGGCAACTACACGTTCGGCCTCAACGAGCAGTCGATGTTCCACGAGATCGACCCGGACGCGATCGACCGTCCCCGCGGTATGGACATCACCGTCGTGACGACCGCGACCAACGACGAAGAGGGCCGGGCGCTGCTGAAGCTCCTGGGCTTCCCGTTCAAGGAGAACTGATCATGGCCAAGAAGGCGCTGATCAACAAGGCCGCGGCCAAGCCGAAGTTCAAGGTGCGGGGTTACACCCGCTGCCAGCGTTGCGGTCGCCCGCACTCGGTGTTCCGCAAGTTCGGCCTGTGCCGGATCTGCCTCCGCGAGATGGCGCACCGGGGCGAGCTGCCCGGTGTGAACAAGTCCAGCTGGTAAGTCCGGCTCGGCGGCAGGTTTTTTTGACTCATCACTTCGCTGTAGGCCCGTCCACGACCAGCCGGCCGCAAGGCCGGCTCGGACCCTGGCTGGGGAACCGCAGCGAGAAAGGTTGACCAGGTCACCATGACGATGACCGACCCGATCGCAGACATGTTGACGCGTCTGCGGAACGCGAACTCGGCTTACCACGACAAGGTCGTGATGCCGCACTCGAAGTTGAAGGCCAACATCGCCGAGATCCTCAAGCGCGAGGGTTACATCGCGAGCTACCGCGATGAGCAGGGCGACGTGGCCAAGAACCTGGTGATCGAGCTGAAGTACGGCCCGAACCGGGAGCGCAGCATCGCCGGCCTCCGCCGCGTGTCGAAGCCCGGTCTGCGCGTGTACGCGAAGTCGACCAACCTGCCGAAGGTGCTGGGCGGTCTGGGCGTCGCGATCATTTCGACCTCTGGCGGTCTGATGACCGACCGCCAGGCCAACAAGTCGGGCGTGGGCGGAGAAGTCCTCGCCTACGTCTGGTGAGGAAGGGGGACTAGGCAATGTCGCGCATCGGAAAACTGCCGATCACCGTCCCCTCCGGGGTCGACGTGAACATCGACGGCCAGGCTGTGAGCGTCAAGGGCCCGAAGGGCACCCTGTCGCTCAACATCGCTGAGCCGATCATCATCGAGAAGGCCGAAGACGGCACCCTCGAGGTGAAGCGCCCGAACGACGAGCGTCGCAGCCGGTCGCTGCACGGCCTGTCGCGCACCCTGGTGCAGAACATGGTCGTGGGCGTGACCCAGGGCTACGAGAAGAAGATGGAAATCCACGGCGTCGGTTACCGCGTGGCGCTGAAGGGCTCCGACCTGGAGTTCGCGCTGGGCTACAGCCACCCGGTGAAGGTCGAGGCCCCCGCGGGCATCACCTTCGCGGTGGAGACCCCGACCCGCTTCTCCGTGTCCGGCATCGACAAGCAGCTCGTGGGCGAGGTCGCCGCCAACATCCGCAAGCTCCGCAAGCCCGACCCGTACAAGGGCAAGGGCGTGCGGTACGCGGGCGAGAAGATCCGCCGCAAGGTCGGAAAGACGGGTAAGTGACATGAGCGAGACTGCAACCAAGCGGAAGACGGTCGGCAAGGACATCTCGACCACCCGCCGCATCGCCAAGACCCGCCGTCACTTCCGCCTGCGCAAGAAGGTCAGCGGCACCGCGGAGCGCCCGCGCCTGGTCGTGCACCGGTCGTCGAAGCACATCACCGTGCAGATCATCGACGACCTCGCCGGCCACACCCTGGCGGCGGCTTCCTCGGTGGAGGCGGACGTCCGGTCGCTCGACGGCGACAAGAAGGCCCGTGCGGCGAAGGTCGGCCAGCTGGCCGCCGCCCGCGCCAAGGACGCCGGGATCACCAAGGTGGTCTTCGACCGCGGCGGCAACGCCTACCACGGTCGGATCGCCGCTCTGGCCGATGCCGCTCGCGAGGCGGGGCTGGAGTTCTGACATGTACATGAACCGAATTGAGAGGGACGCCTGATGCCAGGACGCACGCGTCGCGAAGGCGGCGGGGGCGAGCGCGGAGAGCGCCGCGACCGCCGTGACGGTGGCCGCGGCGGAGCGGCCCAGGAGAAGACCCCGCACCTGGAGCGCGTGGTTGCGATCAACCGCGTCTCCAAGGTCGTGAAGGGTGGTCGTCGCTTCAGCTTCACCGCGCTGGTCGTGGTCGGCGACGGTGACGGCATGGTCGGTGTCGGCTACGGCAAGGCCAAGGAAGTTCCGGCGGCGATCGCCAAGGGTGTCGAGGAGGCGAAGAAGAACTTCTTCCGCGTCCCTCGCATCGCGGGCACGATCCCCCACCCGGTGCAGGGCGAGAAGGCGGCCGGTGTCGTGCTGCTGCGCCCGGCCTCGGCCGGTACCGGTGTCATCGCCGGTGGTGCGGTCCGCGCGGTGCTGGAGTGCGCCGGCGTCCACGACGTGCTGAGCAAGTCGCTGGGCTCCGACAACGCCATCAACATCGTGCACGCCACGGTGGCGGCCCTGAGGGGCCTGCAGCGTCCCGAGGAGGTGGCCGCCCGTCGCGGTCTGCCGCTGGAGGACGTGGCACCCGCAGGCATGCTCCGCGCCCGCGCAGGGGCGGTGTGACCATGGCACAGCTCAAGGTGACCCAGGTCAAGAGCAGCATCGGTACCAAGCACAACCACCGCGAGTCCCTCCGGACCCTGGGGTTGCGCAAGATCCGCCAGTCGGTGGTCCGTGAGGACACGCCGCAGGTGCGCGGCCTGATCCACGCCGTGCGCCACCTGGTGGTCGTCGAGGAGGTCCAGTCGTGACCATCAAGATCCATGACCTGCGTCCGGCCCCCGGCGCCAAGACCGCGAAGACCCGTGTCGGTCGCGGTGAGGGCTCCAAGGGCAAGACGGCCGGTCGCGGTACGAAGGGCACCGGGGCGCGGAAGAACGTTTCGCCGCGCTTCGAGGGTGGCCAGATGCCGCTGCACATGCGCCTGCCGAAGCTGAAGGGCTTCCGCAACCCGTTCCGCACCGAGTACCAGGTGGTGAACGTGGGCGACCTCGCCCGTGCGTTCCCCGAGGGTGGTCGGGTGGACGTGGACGCTCTCATCCACGCGGGCCTGGTGCGCAAGAACGAGCTCGTGAAGGTCCTCGGCGACGGTGACCTGGACGGCGTCAAGCTCGACGTCGTGGCGAACAAGTTCTCCGGCAGCGCGGTCGAGAAGATCGCCGCCGCCGGTGGCACCACCACGGTGCTCTGACGCACGGAGCACAGCACAGCACGGTCGAACGGCCCCGGAGCCTCCCGCTCCGGGGCCGTTCGCGTGTGCCGGTGCCGGTGCCGGGATGGCCGCCTCTTTTTGACGGTTGCCGGCGTCCGCGAAGGGTGTTTCGCGGGCTGGGCACCGCTGATGAGACGTGCGTTCGCGCAGGGCGTAAAACCGGTTGGCGGCCGGGTTAGCGTGCGGGCATGTGGCTCGCGGTCTTCTTCGGCGCCTCGGTGCTCGTCGCGCTGACCCCTGGTGCGAACAACCTCCTGGGCATGCACCGCGGGGTCCACCACGGCCCGTTGCGGGCCTCTACGGCGCTCCTGGGCCGCCTTGCGGCCTTCTCCCTGATGGTCGACCCGGCCCGCGGCCCGATCCCGCTGCAGCTGGCGACCCTCGGCGCGGTCTACCTGGCGGCGGAGGCGCTGGCGGGCACGGCGTACGTGGCGCTGGGCGCGGGCATCCGCAAAGCGGGGCTGACCAGGCGGGCCAAGGCGAGGCTGGACAAGGGCACCGCGGCGGTCCTGTTCGGCATGGCGGGCGTGCTCGCGACCAGCCGCACTTGATCCATTCGGGGGCTTGCGCGCGGCGGTAGTCGATCGGGTACGAAGTGTGAGGGAAGACTGGCTACGGCGATCGGCCAAACGACTGTTAAAGTCGCGGGCTGAAGCCCGGATGCCCTCCGGGTCGGTCGCGGCTATCCGTCGCTTCCGCCACCGTCGGCGATGGGTCGACGGCATGTCCGCAAGACTGTGTCGGCAACACAGCCGGCACCGCAGGATGCCGACCCCAGTGGGGCGGCAACGCTGATGGAGGTTCGCGTGCTCGGCGCATTCCGCTCGGCTCTCGCGACGCCGGACCTACGCAAGAAGATCCTGTTCACGCTCGGGATCGTCGTGGTGTACCGGTTGGGCGCGACCATGCCCGCGCCGGGCGTCTCCTTCAAGAACGTCAAACAGTGTGTCGAGTCGGTCGACCAGCAGGGGATCTACTCCCTGATCAACCTGTTCAGCGGTGGCGCGCTGCTGAACTTGTCGATCTTCGCGCTCGGCATCATGCCGTACATCACGGCGAGCATCATCATCCAGCTGCTCACCGTGGTGATTCCGCGGTTCGAGCAGCTGAAGAAGGAAGGGCAGGCGGGTCAGGGCAAGCTGACCCAGTACACCCGCTACCTGACCATCGCGCTGGCGGTCCTGCAGTCCACGGGCATCATCGCCCTGGCCGTGCGCGGGCAGCTGTTCGCCAACTGCGAAGTGCCGGTCATCCCCGACGAGAGCATCTTCAACCTGGTCGTCCTCGTGATCGTGATGACCGCGGGCACCAGCGTGATCATGTGGCTCGGTGAGATCATCACCGAGAAGGGGATCGGCAACGGCATGTCGCTGCTGATCTTCACCGGCATCGCGGCCCGCATCCCGATCGAGGGCCAGCTCATCTGGCAGCGCGGTGGCATCACGTTCTTCCTGGTCTGCGTCGCGGCCCTGCTGATCATCGCCAGCGTCATCTACGTGGAGCAGGCCCAGCGCCGCATCCCGGTCCAGTACGCGAAGCGGATGATCGGTCGCCGGATGTACGGCGGCACGTCGACCTACCTGCCGCTGAAGGTGAACCAGGCCGGTGTCATCCCGGTCATCTTCGCCTCGTCGCTGCTGTACCTGCCCGACCTGATCTCGCGCCTGACCGCCTCCACCGACGGCTCGGCGCCGAACTGGTGGGAGAGCTTCGTCGCGACGCACCTGGTGAGCCAGTCCAGCCCGGTGCACATCTCGCTCTACTTCCTGCTGATCGTCTTCTTCACGTACTTCTACGTCGGCATCACGTTCAACCCGGACGAGCGCGCGGACGAGATGAAGAAGTTCGGTGGGTTCATCCCGGGTATCCGACCGGGTCGACCCACCGCCGAGTACCTCCGCTTCGTGTTGGGGCGGATCACGCTGCCCGGCTCGATCTACCTGGGCATCGTCGCCATCCTGCCGAACCTGTTCCTCGACCTGACCGGTCAGGGCCAGAACCAGAACTTCCCGTTCGGCGGCACGGCGGTGCTGATCATGGTCGGTGTCGGCCTCGACACCGTGAAGCAGATCGAGAGCCAGCTCATGCAGCGCAACTACGAAGGGTTCCTCCGCTAGTGCGACTCGTTCTCGTCGGCCCGCCCGGTGCGGGCAAGGGCACCCAGGCCAAAACGCTCAGCCGTGAACTTGGCGTGCCGCACATCTCCACCGGGGACCTGTTCCGCGCCCACATCAGCGAGCAGACCGATCTGGGCAAGGAGGTCCAGGAGTACCTGGACTCGGGTGAGTTGGTGCCGGACGAGGTGACCAACGAGATGGTGCGCGTCCGGCTCTCGCAGCCGGACGCCGCCAACGGCTTCCTGCTCGACGGCTTCCCGCGCAACACCGCGCAGGCTGGCGTGCTCGGGGAGATGCTGGCGGCGGAGGGGCACAAGCTGGACGCGGTGCTGGAGTTCCAGATCCCCGAGGACGTCGTGGTCGAGCGGCTGCTCGCCCGGGGTCGCACGGATGACAAGGAAGACGTCATCCGGCACCGCCAGCAGGTGTACCGGTCGGAGACCGCGCCGCTGCTCGACCACTACGCCGACATCGTCGTGAGCATCGACGCGGTCGGTGAGGTCGACGAGATCAGCGAGCGCGCCCTCCGCGCGCTGCGCGACCTGAAGTGAGCGGTGGACTCGTCGATGTGCTGCGTCGGGTCGGTCGCGTCGTCCCCGGTCGGGATCGCATGATCGAGATCAAGAGCCGCGGCCAGCTCGAAGCCATGAGGGCTGCCGGGCTGGTCGTGGCGCGCACGTTGGCGCTGCTGGCCTCGCACACCAAGGCGGGCGTGTCGACGGGCGAGCTGGACGAGCTGGCGGAGCAAAGCATCCGCGACGCGGGCGCCATCCCGTCGTTCAAGGGCTACCACGGCTTCCCGGCGTCGATCTGCGCGTCGGTGAACGAGCAGGTCGTGCACGGGATCCCGAGCCGGACGCAGGTGCTGGCCGCGGGTGACCTGATCTCGATCGACTGCGGTGCGATCCTCGACGGGTGGCACGGCGACTCGGCCATCACGCTGCCGGTCGGTTCGGTGACGGACGCCGAGCTGAAGCTGTCCGAGGCCACGCGCGTGTCGATGGTCGCCGGCATCGAGGCGGCCGTGCCCGGTGGGCGGCTCAGCGACATCTCGTTCGCGATCGAGTCGGCGACCGTTCGGATGGGTGACGAGCACGGGGTCGAGTACGGGATCGTGGAGGGGTACGGCGGCCACGGCATCGGCACGAAGATGCACATGGACCCGTTCCTGCCCAACCACGGCAAGCCCGGCAAGGGGCCTCGGTTGAAGGCCGGGATGGCGATCGCCATCGAGCCGATGCTGACCCTGGGTACGGAGCGCACGGTCGAGTTGGACGACGGCTGGACCGTGATCACCGCCGACGGTTCGCGCGCGGCGCACTGGGAGCACTCGGTGGCGATCACCGACGACGGCCCGTGGGTGCTGACCGCACTCGATGACGACTGACGACTGACAGCTGACATTTTCCGAATACTGACTCCTGCGCCGGTGATCCCCTCCACGGGTTCACCGGCGTTGGTGTTCGGCGTGGCCGGGGTCCAGTGGCACGTGCCGGGGGTCGCCGACGAGCGCGGGGGTCGAACGCTGGTTCCCGACGCAACGAAAACCCGACTGGAACCGGGGGCTAGCCCCATGTCGTGACGTCCACCGCCCAGCCAGGATGACCGGGTGACCCAGCCTGTGCGGCCTGAGGACATCCGGGCCTCCGACGCCGAACGCGAACTGGTCCAGCAGTGGCTGCACCGCGCCCACGCCGACGGCAGCCTCGACCTCGCCGAGTTCGACGCCCGCGTGGCGCGGACCTGGCAAGCGAAGACCCGGGGCGACCTGGCCGCCCTCACCGCAGACCTGCCGACGCCTTCCACGCCGCCCGCCGCGGTGGTCCTGCCGACACCCGAACAGGTGAAGACGAGCGGTGGACCGTCGGCGATGAGGGTCCTCACCACCATCTGGCTGAGCATCAGCGCGCTCAACTTCGCGCTGTGGCTGCTCGTCAGCCTCCTCGGTGACGAGGGCCTCGTGCACCCGTGGTTCCTCTGGGTCACCGTCCCGCCGGGTGCCGTCCTCGGCGTGGTCTGGTGGGCCACCCGGCCACGGCCGTAACGCCGTTACCATCCGCCGTCCTCCGGTCCTCCTGGTCGCCCACAAGGCCCGATTTGGGCGTTCGAGCCGACCCGCGTACTATGGACGGGTGGCGCATACGTCGCGCCGGTTCCGTCATGCCCGGGGTTCTCTTCCCGGAGGTGGCAGGGTTCGCAAGGGCCTGGAGGAGTCGGGGTGCCGCGTGCCCGCACTCCGGAAGTAACACCCACCGTCACGAAACGCGGAGGACATGGGCAAGAAGGACGGGGCCATTGAGGTCGAGGGCCGCGTAGTCGAGCCGCTCCCCAACGCGATGTTCCGCGTCGAGTTGGAGAACGGTCACAAGGTCCTGGCACACATCAGCGGCAAGATGCGTCAGCACTACATCCGCATCCTCCCTGAGGACCGGGTTGTCGTGGAGCTCTCGCCCTACGACCTGTCCCGCGGGCGCATCGTCTACCGCTACAAGTGACCTCCGGCGTGCCCCAGCACGGGCACGTCGGCTGACGCAGGAGAAGCTCAGGCGTGAAGGTCCAGCCGAGCGTCAAGAAGATCTGCGACAAGTGCAAGGTGATCCGCCGTCACGGCCGGGTCATGGTGATCTGCGAGAACCTGCGCCACAAGCAGCGCCAGGGCTGAGCGGAGCACGACCAGCACGAGTCGAGTCTTCACCGGACGCGACACCGAGTAAGCCTCTTCGCACCTGCCGCACACCGAGCACCACGTGCGGCACACCCCCGGACTCCAGGCCGGGGCCGGGACACCGGTCGCGAGAGCGACCGGAACTGACACAGCGAGTCAGTCCCGGGACCGGGCGAGGAGCAGACCTGGAGCGACACCACTGTTAGGAGCAAGCGCCGTATGGCACGACTCGCTGGCGTCGACCTCCCCCGCGAGAAGCGGTTGGAGATCGCGCTCACCTACATCTTCGGCATCGGTCGGACGCGCTCGAAGGAGCTGCTGACCGCCACCGAGATCTCCCCGGACATCCGGGTGAAGGACCTCGGTGACGACGACCTGGCGAAGCTGCGGGACTACATCGAGAACAACTTCAAGGTCGAGGGTGACCTCCGCCGCGAGGTTCAGGCCGACATCCGCCGGAAGATGGAAATCGGCTGCTACGAGGGGCTGCGCCACCGTCGCAACCTGCCCGTCCGCGGGCAGCGCACGAAGACGAACGCGCGCACTCGTAAGGGTCCGAAGAAGACCGTCGCCGGCAAGAAGAAGGCCGGAAAGAAGTAAGACCTCGCGTCTCTAGCCAGTAGGAGTTCACCCAGAAATGCCACCCAAGTCCCGCCAGGGCGCCGGGGTCAAGAAGGTCCGGCGCAAGGAAAAGAAGAACGTCTCGCACGGCCAGGCGCACATCAAGAGCACGTTCAACAACACCATCGTGTCCATCACGGACCCGATGGGCAACGTGATCAGCTGGGCGTCCGCCGGCCACGTCGGCTTCAAGGGCTCCCGCAAGTCCACGCCGTTCGCCGCGCAGATGGCCGCCGAGAACGCCGCCCGCAAGGCCGCCGAGCACGGCATGCGCAAGGTGGACGTGTTCGTGAAGGGTCCCGGCTCCGGCCGTGAGACCGCGATCCGTTCGCTGCAGGCCGCCGGTCTCGAGGTCGGCACCATCCAGGACGTGACCCCGCAGCCCCACAACGGCTGCCGCCCGCCCAAGCGGCGCCGGGTCTGAGGCACGGGGAGGAGTAAGACAACATGGCTCGCTATACCGGACCGGCCACTCGCATCTCGCGCCGTCTCAAGGTCGACCTCGTCGGCGGGGACCAGGCGTTCGAGCGTCGTCCTTACCCGCCCGGCCAGCACGGCCGCGGTCGGATCAAGGAGTCCGAGTACCTGCTGCAGTTGCAGGAGAAGCAGAAGGCCCGCTACACGTACGGCGTCCTGGAGAAGCAGTTCCGGCGCTACTACGAGGAAGCGGTTCGCCGCCCCGGCAAGACCGGTGAGAACCTGCTGCAGATCCTGGAGTCCCGGCTCGACAACGTGGTGTACCGCGCGGGTCTCGCGCGCACCCGTCGTCAGGCCCGCCAGCTGGTCAGCCACGGTCACTTCATCGTGAACGGCCAGAAGGTCAACATCCCGAGCTTCCGGGTGTCGAAGTTCGACATCATCGACGTGAAGCCGAAGTCGCTGCCCACGCTGCCCTTCGAGGCCGCGCGTGCTTCCTTCGGCGACCGGCCGATCCCGGCGTGGCTCCAGGTCGTGCAGTCCAACCTGCGCATCCTGGTCCACCAGCTGCCGGAGCGGGCGCAGATCGACACGCCCGTCACCGAGCAGCTCATCGTCGAGCTCTACTCGAAGTGATCCTCCTGGAGGGGCACGCCAGGAGAAATCCCGGTGGGGCCCCTCCAGTCGGGTCCCGCGGCGGCACGGAATGGTGTGCCGCACGCGTTTGCCGGTCTCCGCGACCGGTTCCCACGACGTCAAATAGCGGGCGTCGGGGCTAGAGAGGAAGAACCCAGTGCTGATTTCCCAGCGCCCCTCGCTCAGCGAGGAAGCGGTCAACGAGACCCGCTCCCGGTTCGTCATCGAGCCGCTGGAGCCGGGCTTCGGCTACACCCTCGGCAACTCGATTCGCCGCACCCTGCTGTCGTCCATCCCCGGCGCGGCCGTGACCAGCATCCGCATCGACGGTGTGCTGCACGAGTTCACGACCGTCCCCGGTGTGAAGGAAGACGTCACCGACATCATCCTCAACCTCAAGGAGCTGGTCGTCAGCTCCGAGGAGGACGAGCCGGTGACCATGTACCTGCGCAAGCAGGGGCCGGGCGCGGTGACCGCGGGCGACATCGTGCCTCCGGCCGGTGTCACCGTGCACAACCCCGACCTGCACATCGCCACCCTGAACGGCAAGGGCAAGCTGGAGATCGAGC
Organism: Saccharothrix sp. CB00851; assembly: GCF_001905065.1. Classification (NCBI taxonomy): domain Bacteria; kingdom Bacillati; phylum Actinomycetota; class Actinomycetes; order Pseudonocardiales; family Pseudonocardiaceae; genus Saccharothrix; species Saccharothrix sp. CB00851. The sequence goes on along the minus strand of NZ_LWLC01000001.1, from coordinate 360,461 downwards.
TCGTGGTCGAGCGCGGTCGCGGCTACGTCCCCGCCGTGCAGAACAAGCAGGCCGGTGCCGAGATCGGCCGCATCCCGGTCGACTCGATCTACTCGCCCGTCATGAAGGTGACCTACAAGGTCGAGGCCACCCGTGTCGAGCAGCGGACCGACTTCGACAAGCTGATCCTCGACGTCGAGACCAAGCCGTCCATCACGCCGCGCGACGCCGTCGCGTCGGCCGGTAAGACGCTGGTCGAGCTGTTCGGCCTCGCTCGCGAGCTGAACGTCGACGCCGAGGGCATCGAGATCGGCCCCTCGCCCGCCGAGGCGGACACCATCGCGGCGTTCGCGATGCCGATCGAGGACCTGGACCTCACCGTCCGGTCCTACAACTGCCTCAAGCGCGAGGGCATCCACACCGTGGGCGAGCTGGTCTCGCGCAGCGAGGCGGACCTGCTGGACATCCGCAACTTCGGTGCGAAGTCGATCGACGAGGTCAAGATGAAGCTCGTCGGCCTCGGCCTCGCGCTGAAGGACAGCCCCCCTGGGTTCGACCCGTCGGCCGCCGCGTCCGACTACCCCGCCGAAGGCTGGGGCACGGACACCGCCGTGGACAACCACGACGACGGCCAGGACTACGCGGAGACCGAGCAGCTCTGAGGTCGCTTAGCGGCCGGGCCGGAGCAGAGGATCAGAAAGAAATCCGAGGAGCAATTCGATGCCCACCCCCACCAAGGGACCCCGTCTCGGGGGCTCGCCGGCCCACGAGCGGCTGATGCTGGCCAACCTGGCCACGTCCCTGTTCACCCACGGTCGGATCACGACCACCGAGGCCAAGGCGAAGCGGCTGCGCCCGTACGCCGAGAAGCTGATCAGCAAGGCGAAGGTCGGTGACCTGCACAACCGTCGCGAGATCCTGAAGGTGATCCGCGACAAGGACATCGTGCACAAGCTGTTCGCCGAGATCGGCCCGCAGTTCGCCGACCGCCCCGGTGGCTACACCCGCATCACCAAGACGCTGCCGCGCAAGGGCGACAACGCCCCCATGGCCGTGATCGAGCTGGTCGCGGAGTCCACCGTCACCTCCGAGGCGGAGCGCGCCCGCAAGACGAAGTTCGCCAAGGACCAGGCGCCGAAGGCGGCTGAGGCCGAGGAGACCAAGTCCGAGGACGTGCAGGACCAGGACGCCGAGGCGCCCGAGTCCGCCACGAAGGACGCGACCGAGGAGCCCGCCGAGGGCGCCGACGACGCTTCCGCCGAGGCGAAGGCCGACGACAAGGCCGAGGACAAGAAGGACGAGTCCTGACGGACGCGCACTTCACCGACGAGCCCGTCGTTCCCGCTGGGGACGACGGGCTCGTTCGTGTGCGACTGGACCTGGCCTACGACGGCACGGAGTTCTCCGGGTGGGCGCGCCAGCCCGACCGCCGCACGGTGTGCGGGGTGCTGGAGGACACCATGTCCACGGTGCTGCGCGAGGACGTGCAGCTGACCGTGGCGGGTCGCACGGACGCGGGCGTGCACGCGTCGGGGCAGGTGGCGCACGTCGACCTGCCGTCCACCGCGGACGTCGCGGGCCTGCCCAAGCGCTTGGCCCGCGCGCTGCCCGCCGACGTGCGGGTGTTCTCGGCCCGGGTGGTGCCCGCCGAGTTCGACGCGCGGTTCGCCGCGCTGCGCCGGCACTACGAGTACCGGGTGACCGACGCCCCGTTCGGCGCGCACCCGTTGCGCAGGCTGGACACGCTGGCGTGGCCGCGTCCGCTGGACCTGGACGCGTTGAACGCCGCGTCGCGGTTGTTGTTGGGCGAACGGGACTTCTGCGCGTTCTGCAAGCGGCGCGAGGGTGCGACCACGATCCGCGAGCTGCAACGGCTGGAGTGGGTGCGTGACGGCGCCGTGCTGACCGCGCACGTGTCCGCGGACGCGTTCTGCCACTCGATGGTGCGCAGCCTGGTCGGAGCCCTGCTGGCCGTGGGCGAGGGGCGCAAGCCGGTGGGCTGGCCCGCGTCGCTGCTGACGCTGACCGCGCGGTCCAGCGAGGTCACCGTGGCTCCGCCGCACGGGTTGTCGCTGGTCCGGGTCGACTACCCGGCCGACGACGAGCTGGCCGCGCGGGCCGCGGTCACCCGGAACGTGCGCGGCGCGCCGACCAGCTGAGCCAGGCCGCGCCGCCCAGCGGGATCTCCACCAGGTAGGTGAAGAACGCGAACAGCAGCACGCCCGCCACGGCCGGTGCGGCGGGCGTGCCCAGGGAGAGCAGCAGCGCAATGGTGCCGTTCTCGGTGACACCGACCCCGCCGGGCGTGACCACGGCCAGCGTGAGCAACCTGCTCACCGCGAACGCCGCCAGCGTCGGCCCGAGTCCCAGGTGGACGCCCGCGGCGGCCAGGCACCACCACAGCAGCACGGCCTGGAGCAGCAGGTAGGCGAGCATGCCCGCGGTCATCCGCCGCCAGCCGGTGCGGATGACCTGGGTGGTCTGCCTGCGCAGCCGCAGCAGGAACCGGGCCGCCCGGCCGCCGAGGAGCCGGCACAGCCACCGCAGGCGCATCAGCACCGCGACGGCGACGAGCAGCCCGCCGGCCGCCGTGACCGCGCCGATCAGCACGCCGTCACCGACCACCGCGCCGTGCACGGCCAGCGCCACCAGCGGCAGCGCTGCCCGGGACAGGGTGTTCCACAGGCCGCTGACGATCGCCGACGTGGTGATCGCCCGCGCCGAGTGGCCCCAGCTCGACGCCATCACCGCGGTCACCGCCACCCCGGCCGCGCCGCCGAACGGCAGCACGTTGCTGATCGCGCTGCCCGCCGCGTTCAGGCTGAACGCCTGGGTGTTGCGCAGACCGGGCAGCGAGCCGGTGAGCACGTAGGTGTAGGCCCAGAGCCCGGCCAGCCACAGCGCGGTCAACCAGAGCGCGGTGCCGGGGCCGATCGCGCGCAGGTGCTCACCGACCGCCGTCCACGCCACCCCGCCCACGGCCGGCACCAGCGCGATCACCAGCCACGCCGCCAGTCCCAGCGACGCCAGCGACGCGGTGAGCCGCCACCACTGCTTCATCGTGCCCGCAACCGTTTGCGCTCGACGTACCACTCGGTACCCAGGATGACCCGGAACAGCGGCGGCGGCAGCTTCAGCAGCGCGGCGAGGGTTCGGGTGTCCTCGCCGCCCGTGGTCTGGGTCGCGTGCGCCGCCAGGGCCGCGCGCTTGGCCCGCGCGTACCGCCGGACGTCCACCGAGTGGGTGATCTCCGGCCGCGCGGTGAAGGCGCGCTCGAACGGCGCGAGGTCGAAGTCGCGGACCAGCCGGGCGAGCCGCAGGCCGCGCAGCAGCCACGTGCGGTCGACCGTCGCCTCCCAGACGCGGGGCGTGCCGGCGAGCTCGGCGGCCAGCGTGCCGACCCGGTGCACCTGGACGTGGTCGGGGTGCCCGTAGCCGCCGTGGGGGTCGTAGGTGGTGAGCAGTTCGGCGCGTTCCTCGTGCAGCAGCTCGGCCAGCCGTTCCGCGGCCTCGCCCACGTCGGCGCGGGCGAACCCGTGCCGCCCGTCCAGGCCCGAGTCGGGGTAGCCGAGGAACTCCACCCGCGCGCAGCCCAGCACGCGGGCCGACGCGTGCGCTTCTCTGGTGCGGACCGGGCCCAGGTCGGCCCGGTGCGCGCTCAGCCCTCGTTCGCCTGCCGTGGCGACGACCAGCACGACGCGGTGCCCCTCCCGGGCCAGGCGCGCCATCGTGCCGCCGGTCAGCAGCGCCTCGTCGTCGGGGTGGGCGTGGAAGAAGACGCACGTTCGGCTCACGGGTGCCAGAGTGTCAGTTGGTCCGTTCGGCGGCTTGACGGGAGTGCACTTGTCGATCGTTCACGTCACCGACTGCTTCCTGCCGCGGCTGGGTGGGATCGAGGTGCAGGTGGCCGGGTTGGCCCGGGAGCAGGCGGGTGGAGGTGAGGACGTGCACGTGGTGACCGCGACCCGGCTCGCGTCGCCCGGCGAGGGGTACTCGGTGCACCGGATCGCCGTGCGGCTGCCGTGGGAGCTGCCCGTGCACCCGCGGGCGGGTGCGCACCTGGACCGGGTGCTCGCCTCGCTGGGGCCGTCAGTGGTGTACGTGCACGTCGGCGCGATCTCGCCGTTCGCGTGGTCGGGGGTGCGGTCGGCGTTGCGGCTGGACCTGCCCGTGGTGGTCGTGGTGCACAGCATGTGGGACCCGGCGGTGCGGCGGTGCTACCGGGTGCTGGACCAGTTCGTGTCGTGGAGCACGGCGCGGGTGGCGGTGGCGGCGGTGAGCCGTGCGGCGGCGGAGCGGGTGCGCGCGGTCGCGCCGGGGATGCCGGTGGGCGTGGTGCCGAACGGGATCGTGCCGTCGGCGTGGCGGGGGATACCGACGCAGCGGCCGGACGACGCGGTGCACGTGGTGTCGGTGGGTCGGCTCGCGGCGCGGAAGGAGCCTCTGGCGTTGCTGCGGGCGTTGCGGGCGGTGTCGTCGGACGTGCCGTTGCGGGCGACGTTGGCCGGGGCGGGTCCGGAGATGGCGGCGCTGCGGCGGTATGTCGAGCGGCACGGGCTGGGGTGGGTGAGGCTGCCGGGGCGGCTGGACCGGCAGGGGGTGGCGAGGCTGCTGGCCGGGGCGGACGTGTTCGTGAACCCGGCGTCGCAGGAGGCGTTCGGGTTGGCGGCGTTGGAGGCCCGGGCGGCCGGGGTGCCGGTGATCGCGCGGCCGGGGACGGGGGTCGCGGACTTCGTGCGTGATGGGGTGGAGGGGGTGCTGACGCACGATTTGGCCGCGGGCATCACGCGCTTGGTGAACGACCGGGAGGAACGGCTGCGGATCGCGGCGCACAACCGGACCACCGAGCCGACCCACTGCACCTGGCCACGCGTGCTGGAGGCGCTTCAGTCCTGCGCGGCCCGGGCGTGATGGGTCAGAGGCCGAGCTCGCCCAGGTCCACGGTGATCGGGACCGGTGCGGCGGTGATGGTCACCGGACCGGTGGTCCGGACCGCCTGCGCCACCACGTAGCGGTCGCCGTCGAGCCGGTGCGCGGTGAGCTTCAACTCGTGCAGATCGGTCTTCTGGTCGATCGTCCACACGAACGGCACACCCGCGGAGGCGTAGGCCTCCATCTTCGCCTCCCTCTCGGCGCGCGTGTTGCCGGGGGACCAGACCTCCACCGCCAGCATCAGCGCTTCGGCGGGGAAAGCGACACCCGTTGGCCTGTCGACGATTGCGACATCCGGGATCAACCCTGTGCGCAGGGCCGAGGAGATCTTCACGTTCACGGCCGGCACAGCGCGCAGGTTCCCGCGCCCGGCGGCGCGAACCGCGCTGCGGATCTGCACCCCCAATTCGAACGCGACCAGTTGGTGCAGGTAGGAGGGTGCGGGTGACACGTGGAAATGCCCCAGGATCAGCTCGGTGCGTGACCCGTCCTCCGAGGGGGGCAGGGCCAGCCATTCTTCGACCGTGTGCGGGCCGATCGGGTGCTGTAGCGCTGCGGACACGGGTCCACCTCCAGGATCGACTTGATTATGACCCTGGCACAGTCCCGCTGGGGCGACGCAGTGCCTGATCAGGTGAAACGCGGAGCGGCCCCTCACCGGCGGAAGTGGTGAGGGGCCGCTGTCGGGCGAGTGGTCCGAAGCCTCAGAGGTCGAGGGTCCAGGTGTCGATGTAGCCGGTGTCCTGGCTGTACGCGTCACGCACGCGCAGCCGCCAGGTGCCGTTGGCGTTCTCCGCCGACAGGTTCACCGTGTACGTGGCGTCGACGTTGTCCGCACCGTCCGAACCGGACGTCACCTTCAGCTGCTTGACCGCACCGCTCGGCGTGATCAGGTCGATCGCCAGGTCGCCCCGGTAGGTGTGCTTGACGTGCACCTCGACGGTGGCCGCGGAACCGGCCTTGCCGGCGCAGTCCGCGATCGTGATCGGGCTGGTCGCGGTGCCCAGGTCCGGCACGGCCACGTTGGTCGCGTTGGTCTTCGCCGCGCAGCCGCCGGGCGGCGGGGTGGACGTGCCGACCAGGCGCAGCAGCTTGTTCGGCGAACCGGTGCCCGCGTTGCCGACCACGCCGCTCGTCGCGCCGTTGACCAGGGCGTCACGCACCTGCTGCGGCGTGGCGGTGGGGTTGGCGGCCAGGTAGACGGCCGCCGCGCCGACCACGTGCGGCGTCGCCATGGACGTGCCGCTGATCGTGTTGGTGGCGGTGTCGTTGGTGTGCCACGCGGACGTGATGGACGAGCCCGGCGCGAAGATGTCCAGGCAGGTGCCGATGTTCGAGAACGACGACCGGGCGTCGGTGTTGGTCGTGGAACCGACCGTGATCGCCTCCAGCGTGCGCGCCGGGGACGTGTTGCACGCGTTGGCGCCGCTGTCGTTGCCCGCCGCGAGGCCGTAGGTCACGCCCGACGCGATGGAGTTGCGCACGGCCTGGTCGACCGTGGCGTCCGCGCCGCCGCCGAGCGACATGTTCGCGACGGCCGGCTTGACCGCGTTCGCCGTCACCCAGTCGATACCGGCGATGACGCCCGCGTACGTGCCGGAGCCCGCGCAGTTCAGCACCCGCACGCCGACCAGCTTGGCCTTCTTGGCCACGCCGTACTTCGTGCCGCCGACGGTGCCCGCGACGTGCGTGCCGTGGCCGTTGCAGTCGGTGGTGTCGTTGTCGTTGTCGACGGTGTCGCGACCGGACACGGCACGACCGCCGAAATCGCCGTGCGAGTTCCGGATGCCCGTGTCGATGATGTAGGCGGTGACGCCCTCACCCTCGTTCGGGTAGGTGTAGGAGTTGTTCAGCGGCAGCGCGGCCTGGTCGATCCGGTCCAGGCCCCACGACGGGGTCGGCGCCTGCGTGCCGGAGATCTTGACCTCGCCGTCCTGCTGCACGTAGGCCACCGCCGGGTCGGCGGCCAGCTTGCGGGCCTGGGACTCGGTCATCGTGGCCGAGAAACCGCGCAGCGCACGGGTGTAGGTGTGCTTGACGTTCGCCTGGTACTTGCCGCTCAGCGTGCCGACGCTGCTGGTGCTCAGGTCGTTGAGCACCACGATGTAGCTGTCCTTGACCGCGTTGGGCGCGCCCGACCCGAGGATCTCGCCCTCCGCCGCGGCGGAGGTGAACGTGGTCAGCGCGGCCGTGACCGCGAACGCCGTGCCCGTGGCCAGCCCGACACCGGCCAACCGTTTCGTCTTCCTCCAGGACGCGCGAGCGTCTCCCATGGCAGGGGTCTCCTCTTTCGCAGGGTGGGTGTCCGGTCGGCGTCGCCCCCGAAACCGACCGGACACGGTGAGTAGTTCCTAGTTCGCCCTGCGGGTGAGGCGCAAGAATTTGCCCGGAATAACCGACGAACGACTCGTCCACAGTTTTATTCGTGCTGTGAACGAATTGCTGCGGAGAGTGACTGGACCGAGGTGAAAAAATATGCCCCCGGACGAGTCGTCCAGGGGCACGTCCGGTCCGCGCGCGGGTCAGTCGCCGCGCCGGACCGCACCGAGGATCTGCTGCTCACCGGGCGTGGTGACCAGCCGCAACGGCCGCCACAGGTTCGTGCCGAGCGCGATCACCTGGTCGTCCTTGAGCGTGGTGAGCTGGTGCGCCATCTGTGGCGGCAGCCGCCAGATCTGGCTCGCCAACTGCGCCTGCCCGACCGGCAGCCGCTGCAGCAGCACGAGGTCCGCGGAATTCGCCGTGGTCGCCGCCTGGGGGTGCAAATAGGGCAACACGTACATCGTGGTCTGCCACGGCGACCGCGGCGGGAACAACTCCTGCGGCACGTGGCCGCCGTCGTGCACGACCAGCAGCGGGGTGTCCTCCGAGGGCCGCGGCAGCTCCACCGGGCTCAGCCGGCGCAGCTGCACCAGCGGCGACGGCCGACCGTCCGCGCCCGCGCCCGCCGCGCGCACCACCGGCTGCCAGGCCGCCGGGCGGCCCGTGGCGATGGTGATCCACGCGCCGGTCGCCATCGCCCGCAGCGCGATCTGCCTGGCCAGGTAGAGCCCGCCGACCACGACCATGCGGGTCGGCGCGGACCGCAGCACGGAGATCGTCAGCGGCTCGCCCTGCAGGCCCGAGCCGAGCACCATGCCGCCGCGGTCGCCCGACGGGCTCACCACGTCCAGCATCTGCGGCGACACCAGGAACTCCGGCGCCACGCCCTTGCCGCGCGAGTTCATCAACCGGGAGTTGCTCACGCCACACCTCCCAGCGGCAGCGTCGCGGCCAGGCCGGCGACCTGCAGGCCGTTCAACGGGGTCAGCGTGATGTCGAGCTTGTCGGCCAGCGCCTTGAGCCGGTCGTCGGCGCGGTCCAGCTCGGACGGCGTCCGCGCGCTCACCCGGACCATGCCGCGCAGGCCCACCTGGCCCTGCTCGCTGCTCGGCGAGATCGTCATGGACAGCGTCGAGGACAGCGCCCGCACACCGGTCAGCGCGTTCAGGTTGTTGCGCATCCCCTTGGACGGCCAGCCGGTGATCGCGTAGCTGGCGTGGCCGACGCCGCCCGCCGTCACACCGGACCACTTCTCCCGCAACGACACCGAGCTGTTCGACCCGGCCACCGAGGTCAGCTCGGCCGCCGAGATGCCCGCCCGGATCAGCTCGTCGGGGTCGAGCGGCCGGATCGACACACCCGTCGACTCCAACGCGTTGCGCACCCGGGACAGGGCGCCGATCAGCGCCCGGTGCGCGCCGACGACGCCGCCGCCGCGTTCCCGGATCGCCGCCGCGCACCGCCGCGGGTCCAGCCGCACCACGATCCAGGTGGTCCGGCGGGCCGCCGCGGGCAGCGGGCCGAGCACCTCCATGTACGCGTTGAGCGCGGGCGCGTTCACCGGCAGCGCCGCGCTGCCCGGGTAGCAGTGCCAGATCACCGAGATCGCGTCGAGCACCACACCGCGGTCCTCCAGCGTCGGCGCGAGCGCGCCCAGCGGCAGCGACGGCGCGCTGCCCACCGCGGTGATCAGACCGGGCGCCGGGTCGACCAGCAGCACGGCGGTCCACGCGCCCTGGTGCCAGGCCAGGCCGAGCGGACGGCGCTCGTGGTCGACGCCCCGGGCCACCACCAGGTCCGGGACCGCGAGGCGCAGCAGCGCCACCCGCGGGTCGTCCGGGCCGATGACCGAGGACTCCTCCTCCGACGGCGGCTTCATCTCCACCGGGCCGGCGCGCTTGGCCGTGCGGCCGTGCGAGCGGAAGCTGTAGCGCACCACCAGGCCGATCCACTGGGTCAGCCAGCGGCCCCGTGACCGGGTGAACGCCAGGATCAACGCGATCAGCACGATGCCGCCCGCGACGTACATCAGCACGGGCTCGACGCTGTCACCGGTGGCGCCGACGGCGATCAGGACCAGGCCGATGGCGACACCGACCTCGAGGACAACCAGGTTGGCGACCGGAAGCGCGCCCAGGCTCGCGCCTTCGGTGCGACGGCGCGCCCGGAGCAGCGCGGCGCGCACGGCACCGCCTGCCGCCTGCGCGCGTGCCATGGCGGGGTTGGGCTGGCCCGGATGTGGGGTGGTCACGGACATCCGCTCTGGTTCTCTTTCCGTCGGCGTGCGCCGGGTGGACCGACCGGGTCTCACCAACCCGCACACGGACCACCCGCCGTCCGGCTATCGTGCAGACCGTACCGCGACTGGGAGAGCAGCGAGCCGAGAATGGCATCAACACCCACCACCAAGTCACAGGTCCAGGCCTACCGCTTCGTGCTGCGCAGGATGCAGTCCGCCCTGGTTCGCAGAGACGCGGTGATGCTGCACGACCCGATGCGCACGCACTCGCGCGCGACCGCGGTGGGCGTCCTGCTCGGCGTGATCGGCCTGATCGGGTTCCTGATCTTCGGCTTCTTCTCGCCGGACCCGCAGGTCGACGACCAGACGCAGATCGCCATCTCCAAGGAGACCGGCCAGGTCTACGTCGTGCACGTGGTCAACAACACGAAGACGTTGATCCCGATGACCAACCTCGCGTCCGCGCGGTTGTTGCTGCTCCAGCGGTCCAACCCGGACAAGGGCCAGGCCGCGGTAGGGGGCGGTGACGCGGCGGCGGGCCAGGTGAACGCGGGACCGCCGCAGGCCGCGGGCGGCGTGCCGAAGCTGGTCACCGAGAAGGCACTGGCGAAGCTGCCCAAGGGGCGGCTCACCGGCATCCCCGACGGTCCGGACGTGCTGCCGAAGCCCGCCGACCGGATCGGATCGGACTGGTCGGTGTGCGACACGCTGCACCTGGACGAGACGCTCAACGACCCGTCGGCGCCGGGCAAGTTCACCACCACCGTCCTCGCGGGCTACAGCGGCGGCGGCGAGCCGCTCGACGGCAACCGCGCCCTGCTGGTGCGCGCGGGCACCGACGACAAGCAGGCGTACCTGATCTACAAGGCGCCGGTGAACTCCAAGATCACCTCGACGTCCACCGTGCGCGCCAAGGTCGACCTCACCAACGCCGAGGTCCGCACCGCGTTGAACCTGAGCCAGAAGAAGCCGCGGGCGATCAGCTCCGGCCTGCTCAACGCGATCCCCGAGGCGAAGCCGTTGGTGGCGCCCGAGATCGCGGGCCGCGGTCAGGCCGTGAACTACATCCAGGGCGAGAACCTGAGGGTCGGCGCCGTGATCGAGGTCCGCCGCGCCGGCGCCGACTCCGAGTTCCACGTGGTGCTCAAGGACGGCCTGCAGAAGATCAGCCGGGCCGCGGCCGACCTGATCCGCGCGGCCTACGCGCAGGGCGCCGAGCCGAAGCTGGTCGACATCGCGCGCACCAACAGCGCGCCGACCGTCGAGCAGCTCGACTTCGCCGACTACCCGCCGGACGTGCCCGAGGTGCTGGAGCCCAACCAGAACAACGTGGTCGTCTGCCTGGGCTGGCAGGCGCAGAACGTGTCGTCGGCCAACAAGTCGCAGCACACCAAGGTCACCATCGCGCCGTCGCTGCCGATCCCGTCCAACGTCGTTCCGGTGGAGATCAACCAGGTCGGCGCGACCGGCGAGATCGTCAGCCAGTTCGTGATGGCGCCGGGCAAGTCGGCCGTGGTGCGCAGCGCGACGTCCACCCAGGACTTCGCCAGCGGCCCGATCCACCTGATCACCGGCCGCGGCGTGAAGTACGGCATCCCGGACGTCACCACCAGCGGCGCGCTCGGGCTCGGCGTGGACGGGTTCTCGCCCGGACCGGAGTCGATCCTGCGGCTGCTGCCCAACGGGCCGCAGCTCAACCGCAACGACGCCGCCCGCAGCTGGGACTCGATCCCGGTGCCGAAGGACCAGGGACTGCTGCCCGAGGAGAAGGCCAGGAAGCAAGGCGGCTGAGAGCAAGGCGGCTGAGCCCGTGTTGCTGAGCCCTTTGGGGGAACCGGCGTGCGCCGGTTCCCGTCAGAGGGAGCAGGAGGTGTCCGGGTGAACGAGGTCACACGTGGGCCGGCGGGCGGCAGGCAGGTTTCGGTCGACCCGCGCTGGATCGAGCTGTACGCGCGGCGCGTCGAAGAAGCGGCCGAGGAGCTGACCCGGGCACGGGCGGAGCTGCGCGAGGCGCCGATGCGCCCCCAGAGCTTCGGCGAGCTGGGTCGCACGCTGCGCAACGCCGAGGCGTACGGCCGGGCCGCCGCGCTGCTCAACCAGCAGCTGGACCGGGCGTGCGAGGTGCTGACGTCCGCGGCGAAGGGCCTGCACGAGGTGGCCGAGCACTACGGCGCCCAGGACGAGGACGCGGTGGCGCTGATCAAGGCGGTCGACCGGCGGGCGGGGTTGAGCTGATGCGGGGCAAGGACGGCAGGCAGATCGCCGCCGAGGTCGGGCCGGAGCTGGACTACCTGTCCGGGATCAGCCGCAGGCTCGGCGTGCGCGACCTCGTGGCGGACTACTTCACGCCCGTCGTGGGCGACTGGAACGACCTGCAGGAGGAGGCGGAGCGCTGGAGCAAGGCCGGGCTCGTCGCCGAGCACGTGACGCGTGACCTGACCAAGCCGCTGGGCAAGCTCGACTCGGCGTGGCAGGGCAAGGACGCGGACGCGTTCGTGGAGCACATGCAGACGGTCGGGCTGGCCGGGCACGACATGTCCGACGCGATGCACGCGATGGGCGAGGCGCTGGACCAGACCGCCGAGGGCATCCGCGGGATCGTGCAGGACATGTCCCGGGTGTTCGCCGAGGCCGCCGAGACGGTGTCCGGCGCGGCCGCGTTGCCGTTGGACGGCGATCGGCGCGTGGTGGAGGCGTTGGACGAGCTGCACGACCCGGCGAAGGAGCTGCACGAGTCGGTGCGGGACGTGCTGGAGGCGTTCCTGCGGTTGTGCGACGGGGTGTCCGGTTCGGACGACTTCGCCGACGTGAAGATGGAGCACCGCTACCCCGAGCAGAACTGGACCTTCACCGCGCCCGCGAAGCCGGGCGCTCCGGAGCCGGTTGTCACCACGCCGCCTGCCGACACGAAACCGGCCGGATCTGGTGGGTCCGGGGGATCTGGTGGGTCCGGCGGCGGTGTGCCGGGTGGGGGCGGTGGCGGTGTGCCCGGTGGTGGTGGGTTGCCTGGTGGTGATGCGGCGGAGCGGATGCAGCCTGGTGCGTCGACAGGTGTGTCCGAGCCGCGTCCGGTGGAGCCTGGTGCGCGTCCGGCTGCGGCTGCCGCGTCGGCGGGTCCGGCCGGGCCGGTGGCGGGCGGTGCCGGGATGATGGGCGCCGGGATGATGGGCGGCATGGGCGCCGGCGGTCAGCAGGGCGGCGACAAGGAGCACAAGTCGAAGGTCCAGTTGGCCGGGTCGACGGAGCAGGTCTTCGGCAAGCCCAAGAAGTCCGCGCCACCGGTTCTCGGTGAGGACTGACTGAGGACCTGAAAGCTCGGAAAGACCAAGAGCGTCCCCGTTCGGCGGGGACGCTCTTGGTCTTTCAGGCTGGATCGGCTAGATCGCGGAGCGCTTCGGAGCGGGTACGCGCTTGGCGCGGTTGCGGTTCACGGTGTGGACGATGAACATCGTCAGCAGGAGCAGGCCGACGCCCGCGCCCGTGCCGGACAGGGCCACGATCATCGGCGTGCTGCTGGGCGGGTTCAGCGGGCCCAGGTCGGTCATCAGCTGCTCCGGCACGACCGGCTTGGCGCCAGGCCGTTCGGACGGCAGCTCGGCGGTCAGCGCGGCCACCGGGTTGATGATCCCGTAGCCGACCTTGTGGTCCCGGCCGCCCGGGTTGCCCGGGTGTTGAGCGGTCGCCGTGATGCGTTCCATGACCTGCTTGGCCTTCAGGTCCGGGAACCGCTGGCGCACCAGCGCGACGACGCCCGCCACGTACGGCGAGGCGAAGCTGGTGCCCTGGATCTTGGCGAGCTGCTTGCTGCGCGGGTCGCGGTTCGCGTCGGTCAGGCCCTGGCCGGCGGGGTCGAGGGTGACGATGTCCTCGCCCGGCGCGGCGACGCTGACCCACGGGCCCCACACGGAGAACGGCGACACCTGGCCGTTCTGGCCGACTGATGCCACGGAGAGCACGTTGTCGGCGTACCACGGCGGCGACGCGACCACGTTGACCCGGTTCGGGTCCTCGTTGTCGTTCTGGGTCCGGCAGCCGCCCTCGCTGTCGATGTTGCCCGCGGCGGTGACGATGACGACGTTGCGGTCGTTCACCGCCCAGTCGATCGCGGCCTGCAGCTCGCGCTCCTGGTTGCTGGACTCGGTCGGGTCACCGCACGAGGTCAGCGAGATGTTGATCACGGTCGCGCCCTGGTCGACGGCGGAGACGATGGCCTTCGCGAGGGTGCCGACCTTGCCCGCGGTCTCCCGGTTGTCCTTGCCCGTCGGGTCCTTGAACTCGAAGTTGTCGCTGGTCTGGCGGAACGCGAGCACCGTCGCCTCGGGTGCGGCGCCGACGAAACCGGTCGTCTCGTCCCGGCTGGCCGCCGCCACGCCCGCGACCTCGGTGCCGTGGCCGTCGCAGTCGGACACGCCCTTCTTCTCGGTCTCGACGTAGTCGCCGCCAGGGATGACCCGGCCCTGGAGCCGCGGGTGGTTGGCGTTGACACCGGTGTCGATGATCGCGAGCTTGATGTCCTTGCCGGTGGCGAAGCGGTGCGCCTCCTCCAGCCGGAGCTGCATCTGGCCCCACGGCTTGTTCGGGATCGGGCGGTCCACGCCCGAGGTCACGCACGCCACCTGCTTCTGCTTGTAGTCGACGTCTTCCTGGGGCGCCTCGGGCGCCCGCAGGAACGACCGGTCCACCGGCGGTGGCTGCGAGTTCGGCCGGCCGGCCGGGTTCGCCGTGGTGGTCGCCGGTGCCGCGCTCGTCGTCGTGGCCTTGGGCGTCGAGGTCGTCGACGGCTGGGCGAACGCGCCGGGAGCGGTCACCAGGGTGGCCGCCACCGCGCCCAGCGCGGCGATCTTGCGGATGCGCATCAGGGCCTCACGCGGGGATGAGCTGGCGCATGGCCACGTAGAGGTCCATCACCGCGAGCGCCAGCGGCAGCACCGCGGCGATCAGGATGGCCTCCAGGACGTCGACCGTGCGACGCAGCACCGGGGAGAACTTCTGGTTCGGGAAGATCACGCCGAGCACCAGCGCGCCCGCGCCGACGATCACCAGGGTGCCGAACACGTACAGCAGCCGGTCGCCCGCCGAGGACTGCAGCAGCCACCCGATCAGCACGCCCGTACCCGCGACCATGCCGCTGGCCAGCAGCGCCACCGCCTGCGCGCCGTTGGCGTAAGCACGGCCGCGCAGCAGCAGCACCAGCGTCACCACGATCGCCAGCAACGGGCCCCAGATGGTGCCGTCGCCCGCCGCGATCACCGAGAACACCGCGGCGATGCCACCGCAGCCGATGATCATGCCGGTCAGGTACTCGTGCGCGTTGGCGGTGCGCCGCTCGATCACGGAGTACTCCGGGAAACCGGTGTCCTCCTTGAGGTCCTCGGCACTGCCCGGCACGGTCGGCAGCGGCAGCTTGGCCAGCTGGATCGTCAACCGGGGCAGCATGGACAGCGCGGCCAGCGAGACCGCGGCGGTCGCCGCCGCGATGCCCTGCACGGGGTGGTCGACGAAGATGCCGACGAGGAACGCGAGGGCGCTCAGCGCGCCTGCCGTGGCCGCCGCGATGAACACCGTGATGCCGCGCCCGATCAGCATGATCGCGGCCGAGGCGAAGATCAGCACGAGCACGCTGGCCAGCAGCAGGCTCGGTCGGCCGATCGGTCCCGGCACGATGTACAGGCCCGCGACGTAGGCCATCGGCAGGCCGCCCGCCGCGGCGATCAGCACGCCCGTGCCCGTCGCCGCGTAGGAGCGCGCCACCACCGCGCCCGCCGCCATCGCCGCGATGGCGACCACACCCGCGCAGATCGCCGGCGCGAGGTTGCCGCCGCCCGCGAGCGGACCGGCCATCAGCACCGCGATCGCGGCCGTGATGAGCGCCAACGCGCCCGCGAGGTGGCCGTAGCGCCGGGCCGTGTCCTTGGTCCACGGGCGGAAGCTGTCCGGGTCGGACTCGGCGATCGCGTCGACCACGTCGTCGTACAGCGGAGGCGGCGGGTTCTCGTTGCGCTTGCGCAGCTGGAGGAGCTCGCCGTCGACCACGCCGAGCGACGCCAGCGTGCGGCTCGGGTCGAGCGGACCGTCGCCGAGCTTGGCCAACGCCCAGCCGCCGTGCCGCACGCCACCGTCCGGAGTGGCCTCCTTGGCCATGTCCAGCAGCATCGGCAGCAGGTCGGCCACCGCGACGTCGGCGGGCAGCGCGACGTCGATACGCGTTCGCGGCGCAACCACCGTCACCCGGCTGAACACCGTCGTTCCGGTCGCCACCAGCGCCCCCTAAAGTCCTGATGAGTGTGTGCTGTGGTTCCGCCCCGACCTTATTGGTCCGGTCGGACGTGCTTCGTCCGCCCCTCTCCAGGAGCGTGCCCAGTATGGGGGCAGCGGCCGTCGCGGCAGGGCCGTTCCGCGCAACCCGTTGCAACACGTTGACCGCGGATTTGCCCGACCCCCCGTCGTGCGGGGTTCCGATGCGCCATAGTGTCGGTTGCCGCGGGTGGCGCCCCTGCCGCTGGTGGCCCGCCCGTCCACCCGGTCTCGCCGGGTCGGGAGGATCGCAACGGGATCGACGCTGAAGAGGTGCCTGTTAGGTGAGCACGCTGCAGTTCAAGCGCACGGCACGCCTCGCTGCTCCCCGCCCGCCGGGCGGTGAGGTCCACCTCGAACCGCCACCCGAGGTGCCCCGGGTCATCCCCGGCAACATCATGATGAAGGCGATGCCCGTCGTCATGATCGTCTCGTCCGTCGGCATGATGGTGCTGATGTTCAGCTACAGCGGGCGCAGCCCCGCTGCGATGATCATGCCCGGCATGATGCTGGTCTCGACCATCGGCATGATGGCCGGCGGCATGGGCAGCGGCAAGGGCCAGAAGAAGGCCGAGATGAACGAGGACCGCAAGGACTACCTGCGCTACCTCGGCCAGATGCGCGACCGCGCCCGCGAAGCCGCCAACGAGCAGCGCGCCGAGCGCGAGTGGGTGCACCCCGACCCGCAGATGCTGTGGTCCCTGGCCACCACCCGGCGCATGTGGGAGCGCCGGCAGAACGACCCCGACTTCTGCCACCTGCGCGCGGGCCGCGGCTCGCAGCGGCTGGCCACCCGGCTCGTGCCGCCGCAGACCGGTCCGGTCGAGGAGCTGGAGCCGATCGCGACGCTGGCGCTGCGCCGGTTCGTGCGCGCCCACTCGCTGGTGCCCGACCTGCCGATCTCCATCGCGCTGCGCGGCTTCGCCGCCGTCGGCCTGCTCGGCGAGACCAACGAGAAGCGCGGCCTGGCCCGCGCCCTGCTGGCCCAGATGGTCACCTTCCACTCGCCGGACGACCTGCTCATCGCGGTCGTCACCACCGGTCGCACCAAGGCCGAGTGGGAGTGGATGAAGTGGCTGCCGCACGTGCAGCACCCGACGATCGTCGACGGCATCGGCCAGATGCGGATGATGGCCGGCTCGCTGGCCGAGGTCGAGCAGATGCTGGACGAGCAGCTGCGCGACCGGCAGCGGTTCACCCGCAACGCGCCGCCGCCCGCCGACCAGCCGCACGTCGTGATCGTGATCGACGACGGCGACGTCACCCGGGAAGAGCAGATCATCCTGGAAGAGGGCCTGGTCGGCGTCACGCTGCTCGACCTGTCCGAGTCGCTGGGCAACCTCACCGCCCGCCGCGGCCTGCGGCTGGTGATCGAGGACGGCAAGCTCGGCGCGCGCAGCGCGAGCGGTGTCGAGTGGTTCGGCGCGCCGGACTGGTTGAGCGTGGTCGAGGCCGAGGCGCTGGCCCGGCGGCTGTCGCCGTACCGGATCGGCGGCGTCGACGCGGGCGGCAGCGACGAGGACCCGCTGTCGATGAGCAACAACCCGCCGCTGCTGGAGTTCCTGGGCATCCCCGGCGACCCGATGACCTTCGACGTGCAGGCGGCCTGGCGGCCGCGGCCGGTGCGCGACCGCTACCGGGTGCCGTTCGGCATCGGCGAGTTCGGTCAGCAGGTCGAGCTGGACATCAAGGAAGCGGCGATGGAGGGCATGGGCCCGCACGGCCTGTGCATCGGCGCCACCGGTTCCGGTAAGTCCGAGTTCCTGCGCACGCTGGTGCTGGGCATGCTGGCGACGCACTCCTCGACCTCGCTCAACATGATCCTGGTCGACTTCAAGGGTGGTGCGACCTTCCTCGGCCTGGACAAGGCGCCGCACGTCGCGGCGACGATCACCAACCTGGCGGGCGACCTGACCCTGGTCGACCGCATGAAGGACGCCATCGCCGGTGAGGTGTCCCGGCGTCAGGAAGTGCTGGCCAAGGGCAACTACAAGAACGTGTGGGACTACGAGAAGGCGCGCGAGAACGGCGCCGACCTCGACCCGCTGCCCGCGTTGTTCATCTGCATCGACGAGTTCTCCGAGATGCTGACGGCGAAGCCGGACTTCATCGACATCTTCCTCCAGATCGGTCGTGTCGGCCGGTCGCTGCAGATGCACATGCTGCTGGCGTCGCAGCGGCTGGAGGAGGGCAAGCTGCGCGGTCTGGACACGTTCCTGTCCTACCGGATCGGTCTGAAGACGTTCTCCGCCGCCGAGTCCCGTGCCGCGATCGGCGTGCCGGACGCCTACGAGCTGCCGCCCATCCCGGGTTCGGGGTACCTGGGCGTGCAGGGCTCGCCGCTGACCCGGTTCAAGGCGCTGTACGTGTCGGGCCCGTACCGGCCCGCCGGGTTGCAGGTCGCGGGCCCGTCCGCGCCGGTGACCAGCGACAAGCGCCCGCGCTACTTCGTGCCGGACTACATCGAGATCCCCAAGGAGCCGGTGCGGCCGGTCGAGCCGGTCAAGCAGGAGAAGAAGGAAGAGGACTCGAACGAGCCCTCGGAGCTCGAGGTCATCGTCGAGCGGCTGGTGGGCCAGGGCCCGCCGGCGCACGAGGTGTGGCTGCCGCCGTTGAACGAGCCGCCGTCGCTGGACACGCTGCTGCCTCCGCTCCAGCCGACCGAGGACCGCGGCCTGACCGCGCCCGGGTTCTTCTCCAACGGCAAGCTGCAGGTGCCGCTGGGCGTGGTGGACAAGCCGTTCGAGCAGCGGCGCGACCTGCTGTGGGCGGACTTCTCCGGTGCGGCCGGTCACGGCGCGATCGTCGGCGGCCCGCAGTCGGGCAAGTCGATGATGCTGCGCACGCTCATCACGTCCATGGCGTTGACGCACACCCCCGAGGAAGCGCAGTTCTACTGCCTGGACCTCGGTGGTGGCACGCTCGCCTCGTTGGAGAACCTGCCGCACGTCGGTGGTTTCGCCAGCCGGTTGGACGTGGACAAGGCGCGCCGGATGGTGGCCGAGCTGTCGGGCCTGATCTCCGAGCGCGAGCAGCGGTTCCGCGCGCAGGGCATCGACTCGATGGTCGAGTTCCGCAACCGCAAGCGGCGCGGCGAGATCCGCGACGACGACTTCGGTGACGCGTTCCTGATCGTGGACGGCTGGATGAACTTCCGGCAGGAGTTCGAGGCGCTGGAGCCGATGGTCCAGGCGCTGGCCGCGCAGGGTCTGTCCTACGGCGTGCACGTGGTCGTGGCGGCGAACCGGTGGGCGGAGATCCGGCCCGCGATGAAGGACCTGCTCGGCACGCGGTTCGAGCTGCGCCTCGGTGACGTCAGCGAGTCCGAGGTGGACCGGAAGGTCGCGGTCAACGTGCCGCCGGGCCGGCCGGGTCGCGGTCTGTCGCCGCAGAAGCTGCACTTCCTCACCGCGCTGCCGCGCATCGACGCGTCGTCGGACGCGGAGAACGTGGCGGCGGGCGTGCAGGACATGATCGCGAAGGTGTCGGGTGCCTGGCGCGGCCGGCGTGCGCCGCAGGTCCGCCTGCTGCCCGACCTGCTGCCGTACCAGGACTTCATGGCGCAGGTGCAGCAGCAGCGGCCCAATCGCGGTCACCTGGTGCCGATCGGCGTCAACGAGGACGAGCTGGCACCGGTCTACCTGGACTTCGACGCCGACCCGCACTTCATGGCGCTGGCCGACGGCGAGTCCGGCAAGACCAACCTGCTGCGCGCGATCGTGCGCGGCATCATGACCAGCTACACCTCGACCGAGGCGCTGATCATGCTGGTCGACTACCGGCGCACCATGCTCGGCTACATCGAGACCGATCACCTGCTGTCCTACGCGGTGTCGTCGGCGCAGCTCACGGACATGATCAAGGACGTGCGCGGCTCGATGACCAACCGCCTGCCCGGCCCGGACGTCACGCAGGAGCAGCTGAAGAACCGCTCCTGGTGGAAGGGCCCGGAGCTGTTCGTGGTCGTGGACGACTACGATCTGGTCGCGCCGCAGGGCGGGGCGAACCCGCTGCAGCCGCTGGCGGAGTTCATCCCGCAGGCCAAGGACGTGGGTCTGCACATCGTCGCGGTGCGCCGCATGGGTGGCGCGTCGCGGGCCATGTACGACCCGATCCTGGGCAAGCTGAAGGAGATCTCGGCGCCGATCCTGGTGGGTTCCGGTTCGAAGGAGGAAGGCGCGATCGTGGGCAACCTCAAGGCGTCGCCGCAGCCTCCCGGCCGGGGCACGCTGGTCACCCGCAAGCTGGGCCAGCAGCGCATCCAGGTGGCGTGGATCGACCCGGATTGACCGGTCCTCGAGCACGACGGGAAGGCCTCGCTCCGGCGGGGCCTTCCCGCGTTCCGGTGGGCTTTCGGCGGCACGTGCCCGGCTCGACGTGTGTCGGGTCCTGGCGCGGGCCGCCGGCCATCCCACCTGCTCGAACGGCGATACCCCCGGTGTCGCGGACCGCCGTGCGGCCGGTGCGGTGGACGCGGGTGACCGTGCCGGACGGCACTCACAGTCGCTCCACGCTCACTCTGGGCTGTCGGTGTGCTGCCCTATGCTTCGGCCCGCGGGTAAGGGGGTGGCGCGTGGAGACCGAGTTCAAGGTGCTCGGACCCCTCGAGGTCTGGCACGGCGGCAGGCAGGTGGCGCTGCCCGCGGGCAAGGCGCGGGTGCTGCTGGCGAGCCTGCTGCTCCGCGCGGGCAGCGTGGTGCCGATGGACGTCCTGGTGGACCGGCTGTGGGACGGCCGGTCGGTCGACCCGGCCCGGACCAGGGCGACGTTGCACATGGTGGTGACCAGGCTGCGCCAGTCGCTCGGCACGGCGAACGTGGTGCGCACGGCCACCGGCGGCTACGCGGCGGACGTGCCGCCGGGCGCGCTCGACCTGCACCGGTTCCGCGAGCTGGTGGACCGCGACCGGCTCACCGAGGCGCTGGACCTGTGGCGTGGCGAGCCGCTGTCGGACGTGCCGTCCGACCTGCTGCACGGCGAGGACGTGGCACCGCTGCTGGAGGAACGGCTCAACGCGCTGGAACGGCGGCTCGACGCGGACCTGGCGGCGGGCCGGGCCGCGCAGGTGGTGCCCGAGCTGCGGTCGCTGACCCGTGAGCACCCGTTGCGGGAGCGGTTCTGGGGTCAGCTGATGGAAGCGCTGTCCCGCTCCGACCGGCAGGCCGAGGCACTGGCCGCGTACCGGTCGGTGAGCGGGTTGCTGGCCGAGCAGCTGGGCGTCGACCCGGGCCCGCGGTTGCAGGAGCTGCGCCAACGCATCCTCACCGCCGCACCGGATGTCGCCGAGGGCGCGCCTTCGAGCGCACCGCGTGCCGTGCCCGCGCCCAGGCAGCTGCCGACGCACACCCGGCTCTTCGTCGGGCGCGAACGCGAACTGGCCGCGTTGTCGGCGCTGCTGGACTCGGCACCGGCCGGTGAAGCGGGCGCGGTGGTCGTCGCGGCGATCCACGGCACGGCGGGGGTGGGCAAGACGGCATTGGCGTTGCGGTGGGCGAGCCGGAACGCGCACCGGTTCCCGGACGGGCAGCTCTACGTGAACCTGCGCGGGTTCGACCCGACGGGCGCGCCGACGAGCCCGGGCGAGGCGTTGAGCGGTTTCCTGTGCGCGTTGGGCGTGCTGCCGGAGCGGGTCCCGTCCGGGCTGGACGAGCAGGTCGCGCTGTACCGGAGCCTGCTGGCGGGTCGCCGGGTGCTGGTGGTGCTGGACAACGCCGCGGACAGCGAGCAGGTCCGGCCGCTGCTGCCGAGCGGTTCGCGGTGCCTGGCCCTGGTGACCAGCCGCAACCAGCTCGACGGGCTGGTGGTGCGGGAGGGTGCGCGGCCGTTGCCGCTCGGCGTGCTGTCGGACGAGGAGGCGACCGCGTTGCTGGTGCGGCAGCTCGGCGGGGAGCGGGTCGGTGCCGAGCCGGACGCGGTGCGCGAGCTGATGGGCCACTGCGCGGGGCTGCCGCTGGCGTTGTCCGTGGTCGCGGCACGGGCCGCGGCGCACCCCGGCTTCACGCTGCGGGCGTTGGCCGGTGAGCTGGCCGACGAGCGGACCAGGCTGGCGGCGCTCGACACGGGCGAGGCGACGACCAGCGTCAAGACGGTGTTCTCCTGGTCCTACGAGCGGTTGGGCCCGGCCGCGGCCCGGATGTTCCTGCTGCTGGGCGTGCACGCCGGTCCGGAGGTGTCGATCCCGGCGGCGGCGAGCCTGGCCGGTGTGCCGGTGCGCGCCGCCCGCCAGGCCCTGGGCGAGCTGGGCAGGCTGCACCTGGTAGCCGAGCCGGTGCCGGGCCGCTTCACGCTGCACAACCTGGTGCACGCCTACGCGCGTGACCTGGTCGCCGCGCACGACGACCGGGACGGCCCGCGCGAAGCCCGGCGGCGGGTGCTCGACCACTACCTGCACACCGCGGACGCGGCCGACCGGCTGCTGTACTCGCAGCGCGAGGAGGTGCGGCTCGCGCGGCCCGCGCCGGGCGCGGTGGTGACGGAGCTGACCGGGCGGGCCGACGCGCTGGCCTGGTTCGCCCTGGAGCACGCGTCGCTGTCGGCCGCGGTCGGCCACGCCGCCGCGCACGGTTTCGACACCCACGCCTGGCAGCTGGCGTGGGCGACGACGGCGTTCGCCCGCCTGCGGTCGTTCTGGCACGAGCAGGCGAGGTCCCTGGAGGTGGCGCTGGCCGCGGCACGGCGGCTGGACGACCGGGTCGCGCTCGCCTCGACCCACCGCGGCCTCGGCCGGATCTGCGTGGTGCTGCGGCGGTTCGCCGAGTCCGAGACGCACCTCACCGCCGCGCTGGACCTGGTGCGCGAGCTGGGCGACCGGCAGAGCCAGGCGCACATCCACCGCCACCTCGGCGGGCTGTACGAGGCGTGGGACCGGCTGCCCGAGGCGCTGCACCACGCCGAGCAGGCGCTGGCGGTGTTCGAGGAGCTGGGCGACCTCCCCGGCACGGCCCGCGCGCTCAACGCGGTCGGCTGGGCCCGCGCGATGCTGGGCGAGGACCTGCGCCGCGCGCTGGCCGACTGCCGCCGGGCGCTGGAGCTGTGCGGCGGGATCGACGACCTGCTGGCGGAGGCGGCGACGTGGGACAGCCTCGGCTACGTGCACCACCGGCTGCGCGAGCTGGACGAGGCCGTCCGCTGCTACCGGGAGGCGTTGCCGCGGTATCGGGAGAGCGGCGACCGGTGGGAGGAAGCCGCGACGTTGCAACGGCTGGGCGACACGCACGTGCTGGCGGGCGACCACGACGCGGCCCGTGAGGTGTGGCAGGCGGCGCTGGACATCCTGGACGAGCTCGGCCACGGCAACGTGGCGGCGTTGCGGGCGAAAGTGCCCGGTCTGCCGTGACCGGGCCGGTGACCCGCTTCGCCGTCCTCGGACCGCTGGAGGTGTGGCGCGGCGACGAGCCCGTCGTGGTGCCCGCGGGCCGGGGTCGGGCGCTGCTGGCCGCGTTGCTGCTGCGGGCGGGCCAGGTGGTGACGGTGGACGAGCTGGTCGAGCGGCTGTGGGACGGTGACGCGCCGAACCCGCGCCGGGCCAGGGCGACGCTGCACATGGTGGTGGCGCGACTGCGGCAGGCGCTGGGGGACCCGACCGTCGTGCGCACCGCGACGCACGGCTACCTGGTCGACGTCGCGCCGGGCGCGTTGGACCTGCACGAGTTCCGCGACCTGGCGGCGCGGGGCCGGTTCGCCGACGCGCTGGCGCTGTGGCGCGGCACGCCGCTGTCGGACGTGCGGTCGGACGTGCTGCACGCCGAGGAGGTGGCGCCGCTGCTGGAGGAGAGGCTCGCGGTGCTGGAGCGCCGGATCGCGGCCGACCTGGACGCGGGTCGGGCCGCCGAGCTGGTGCCGGAGCTGCGCGCGCTGACCAGGGAACACCCGCTGCGCGAGCCGTTCTGGGCCGCGCTGGTGCTGGCCCTGCACCGCTCGGACCGCACGGCCGAGGCGCTGGCCGCGTTCGGGGAGGTGCGCGCGCTGCTGGCCGACGAGCTGGGCGTGGACCCGGGCGAGCAGTTGCGCGAGGCGCACCGGCTGGTGCTGGGCGCGGTGCCGGAGCCGCCGGGTCGGGCGATCGCGCCCCGGCAGCTGCCCGCGGACGTGCGCAGCTTCACCGGTCGGCGCGAGGAGGTGGCCGCGCTGGACCGGTTGGCGGCGCGGGCGCGGGGCGCCACGGCGGTCGCGATCACCGGCATGGGCGGGTTGGGCAAGACCGCGTTGGCCGTGCACTGGGCGCACCGGGTGGCGGCGGACTTCCCGGACGGGCAACTGCTGGTCAACCTGCGCGGCTACGACCCGGAGTTCCCGCCGTTGACGCCGGAGCAGGCGTTGACCCAGCTGCTCGGCGCGCTGGGCGTGCCGGCGGAGCGGGTGCCCTCGGCGCTGGCCGAGCAGGTCGCGCTGTACCGGTCGGTGCTGGCCGACCGCCGGATCCTGATCGTGCTGGACAACGTGGTCGACGTGGCGCAGGCGCGCCCGCTGCTGCCGTCGGGCGCGGGCAACTTCGCCGTGCTCACCAGCCGCAACGACCTGCGCGGGCTGGTCGCGCTCGACGACGCCGTGCTGGTCCGGCTGAACGCGCTCGCCCGGGCCGAGGCGGTGGACCTGCTGCGCCGGATCCTGGGCGCGGAGCGGGTGGACGCCGAGCCGGACGCGGTCGCCGAGCTGGTGCGGGTGTGCGCCGGGCTGCCGCTGGCGCTGCGGGTGGCCGCCGCGAACCTGGCCGGCGAGCCGCGCGGCGTGGCCGACTACGTGACGGCGTTGCGCGCCGGCGACCCGCTCGCCCAGCTGGTGATCGCCGACGATCCCGCTTCGGCGGTGAGCAGCACGTTCTGCCTGTCGTACCGGGCGTTGACGACGGCCGCGCAACGGGTGTTCCGGCTGCTCGGCGTGGTGCCGTGCCGCGACTTCACGGTCGAGGCGGTGGCCGCGCTGGCCGGGGTGGACGTCGAGCGGGCCGGTCGTTCGGTGGGCGAGCTGTTCCGGGCGCACCTGCTGGAGCAGCCGCGGCCGGGCCGGTTCGTGCTGCACGACCTGCTGCGGCTGCACGCGGAGACCTCGGCGCAGGCGGAGGAGACCGAGGAGGAGCGCGGGCGCGCGGTGGAGCGGCTGCTGGACTTCTACCTGCACAACATCGACCGCGCGGACCGGCTGCTGCGCCCCACCCGCACCGAGCTGCCGCTGACCCCGATCGCCGACACCGTGCCCCTGCTGGCGTTCGCCGCCGAGGCGGAGGCGGTGGCCTGGGTCGACGGCGAGATGCCGAACCTGCGGCTGGTCATCCCGTACGCGGGCGAGCACGGCAGGCACGTGCACGCGTGGCAGATCCCGACCGCGCTGTGGGGCTACCTGTACCGCCACTACGTCTGGACCGAGTGGCGGCGGTTCACCGAGATCGCGCTGGCGTCCGCGCGCCACCTGAGTGACCGGTTCGCCGAGGCGGTGGCCCTGCACACGCTCGGCGGCATCACCCGCAACATGGGGTTCGAGGAGGCCTTGGAACACCTGCACCGGGCGTTGGCGATCCGGGAGGAGATCGGCCACGTGCGCGGCATGGCGGCCAGCTGCCTGGAGCTCGCGGGCGCCTACGAGTCGTTCGGCCGCTTCGAGGAGGCCGTGCGGTACGGCGAGCGGTCCGTCGGGCTGTGGGCGGGGCTGGACGACCTGCCGGGGCTGGCGCTGGCGTTGAACAACCACGCCGGGACGTTGAGCCACGCCGGTCGTCACGAGGAGGCGCTGGAGGTGTGCCTGCGGGCCGTCGAGCTGTGCCGGCAGCTGCCCGGCCGGGTGTCGCTCGGCGCGGTGGAGGAGACGCTGGCGCAGGTCCTCGTCGGCCCCGGCCGGTTGGCCGACGCCGCGGCGACCTACGAGAGGATCTTCGCGCGGGGCGTCGGCGACCTGAACAGCCTGTCGGCCATGCGGACCCACCTCAACTACGCGGACCTGCTGCTGCGGCTCGGCGATCCGGGCACCGCCCGGACCCACCTGGCCGCCGCCCTGGACCTGTGCGTCAAGGCCGGTTTCCCGCAGGAGGCCGAGATCCGCGCCCGGCTGGCGGGGCTCGGCACCGGGTGAACGGTCGGCGTCGGCGGAATGACCGCGGGCGTCCTCGACGGGGAGGAGTCGGGGACGCCCGCGGTCCGGTCGTCACCGCCGCGTGGGCCGGGTGGGTGAGTCGCCCCCCGACGACCCACCTGCCACCGGGACCGGCTTCCCCCCTCGATCTCCAGCGCGGTCCCACGGCCCTCTGGGGGTCGCGGCGGTGAACGTCACCACTGTGCGCGAACGACCTCACAATCGGCTCACGGCGGACTCACCACGGTGCGGGAATCTCCGGCGACGTCGGGCCGCGAGGTCCGGTACACATGCTGCGGAGGAACGACGGGGCGGCGCGGAGGTGAACCCGGGATGACGGCGGACGCCCGGTTCGGCGTGCTCGGACCGCTGGACGTGCGGTGGGGCGACCGGCCCGTGCCCGTGCCGGCGGGCCGCGCCCGCGTGCTGCTGGCGACGTTGCTGTTGCGCGCGAACCGACCGGTGGCGGTGGACGACCTGGTCGAGCGGCTGTGGGACGGTGACGCGCCGAACCCGCGCCGGGCCAGGGCCACGCTGCACATGGTGGTGACGCGGCTGCGGCAGGCGCTGGGCGAGGCGAACGTGGTGCGCACCACCGCGAACGGCTACCTGGCCGAGGTCCCACCCGGAGCGCTGGACCTCCACCGGTTCCGCGAGCTGGCGGCGGCGGGCGAGTTCACGGCCGCGTCGCGGCTGTGGCGCGGCGAGCCGCTGTCGGACGTGCCGTCGCCGTCGCTGCACGCCGAGGACGTCGCGCCCCTGCTGGAAGAGCACCTGGTGGTGCGGGAACGGCGCATCGAGTCGGACCTGGCGGCGGGCGCGGCGGGCGAGCTGGTGCCCGAGCTGCGGTCGTTGACCCGCCGGCACCCGTTGCGGGAGCGGTTCTGGGGTCTGCTGATGCTGGCGCTGTCCCGAGCGGGGCAACGGGATGTGGCGCTGGCCGCGTACGAGGAGCTGCGGACCCGGCTCGCCGACGAGTTGGGCGTCGAGCCTGGCCCGAACGTCCAGCGGCTGCACCGGGACCTGCTCGGCGCGCGGCCCGTGCCGCGGCAGCTGCCGTCGCCCAACGGTTTCTTCGCCGGCCGGGAGGAGGAGCTGCGCGAGCTGACCGGCCTGCTGGACGCCGACGCGGGCGCGGTGGTGATCTCCGCGATCGGTGGCGCGGCGGGCATCGGCAAGACCGCGTTCGCGGTGCACTGGGCGAACCTGGCCGCGGAAGCGTTCACCGGCGGCAGGCTGTACGCGAACCTGCGCGGGTTCGACCCGTCCGCCGAGCCCGTGCCGCCGGGTGAGGTGATCCGGGGTTTCCTGGACGCGCTGGACGACGCCAAGTCGCGCGCCCTGCTGGAGCGCAGGCTCGGCCCGGGGCGGTTGGCCGAGGAGGCGGCGGCGACGGACACGCTGGTGGAGTTGTGCGCCGGCCTGCCGCTGGCGTTGGCGGTGGTGGCGACGCGGGCCGCGGTCAACCCGCACTTCACGCTGGCGGACGTCGCCGACCAGTTGGCGGTGGACCGGGAACTGCTGGAGCACATGGACACGGGCGAGGAAGACGCCCGGCTGTGCACGGTGTTCTCGTGGTCGTACCGGCTGTTGGGCCCGATGGCGGCCCGGGTGTTCCGGCTGCTCGGCCACCACCCCGTGCCGAGTTCGCCGGTGTCCGCCGCGGCGGCGGTGGCCGGCCTGCCCGTGCCCGACGCGGAGGCCGCGATCGCCCAGTTGACCGACGCCCACCTGCTGTTCGAGCACGTGCCGGGCCGGTACTCGATCCACCCGCTGCTGCGGCGGTACGCGGTAGAACTGGTCGACATCGAGGGTGACGACGTCGATGCCGCCCACCGGCGTGCGCTGACGTGGTACGCGCACACCGCCGCGAACGCCGTGCGGTGGTCGACCGGCGAGGCCGCGCCGGTCCTGCCCGCGCACGACTGCGTGCGGCCGGACGAGTTCACGTCGGCCGAGGCCGCGTCCGCCTGGCTCGACGCCGAGTGGGAGTCCTTCGTGCTGCTGGTCCGTGACGAGACAACCCGGTAGCCGCCCGGCAGCGCTTCGTGGACGATGTCCCGCCGAACGGCCTAGGGGGTCTGGTGATCGAGTTCGCAATCCTCGGCCCGCTCCGGGTGCGGGTCGACGGCCGTGCCGTGCCGGTGCCCGCGGGCCTGGGCCGGACGCTGCTGGCCGCTCTGCTGCTGCGCGCCGGTGAGATCGTGCCGTCCGACCGGCTGGTCGACTGGCTGTGGGACGGCGAGCCGCCGAACCCGGAACGCGCCAAGGCGACGTTGCAGATGGCGGTCGCCCGCCTGCGCCGGGCGCTCGGTGAGGCGAACGTGATCCGCACCGCCACCGGTGGGTACCTGGCCGAGGTGCCACCGGACAGCCTCGACCTGCACCGGTACCGCGCGTTGGCCGGGCAGGGGCGCTACGCCGAGGCGCTGGCGGTGTGGCGCGGCGACCCGCTGCCGGACGTGCGGTCGGACCTGCTGCACCGCGAGGAGGTCGTGCCGCTGCTGGAGCACCGGCTCGGCGTGCTCGAAC
This sequence comes from Saccharothrix sp. CB00851, assembly GCF_001905065.1. Classification (NCBI taxonomy): domain Bacteria; kingdom Bacillati; phylum Actinomycetota; class Actinomycetes; order Pseudonocardiales; family Pseudonocardiaceae; genus Saccharothrix; species Saccharothrix sp. CB00851. The sequence continues at coordinate 332,101 of NZ_LWLC01000001.1, read as the reverse complement.
AACGCCTCGACGCCGACCTGGCGGCCGGTCGGGGGCCGGACGTGGTGGAGGAGCTGCGGGTGCTGACCCGGCGGCACCCGTTGCGCGAGCGGTTCTGGGCTCAGCTGGTGCTGGCGCTGTACCGGTCGGAGCGGCAGGCGGAGGCGCTGGCCGCCTACCGGGAGGTGCGTTCGCTGCTGGCCGAGGAGCTCGGGGTCGAGCCGGGTCCGGCGTTGCGCGAGGCGCACCAGCGGGTCCTGGCCGACGAGCCGGCCGTGCCGCCGCACCGCGTCGGGGTGCCGCGCCAGCTGCCCGTCCGGCCGCGGATCTTCGTCGGACGTCACCGCGCCCTGCGCGAGCTGGACGCCGCCGTCTCCGGCTCGACCGTGGCGATCTCGGCGATCAACGGCCCGGCGGGCATCGGGAAGACCGCGCTCGCGGTGCACTGGGCGCACGAGGTCGCACCGCGGTTCCCGGACGGCCAGCTGTACGTCAACCTGCGCGGGTACGACCCGTCCGGTCGGCCGATGTCGCCCACGGACGCCCTGCGCGGCTTCCTCGAAGCGCTCGACGTGCCGCCGTCCCGGATACCGCCGACGGTGCAGGCGCAGGCGTCGCTGTACCGCAGCCTGCTGGCCGACCGGAAGGTCCTGGTGGTGCTGGACAACGCCCGTGACGCCGACCAGGTCCGCCCGCTGCTGCCCGGCACGCCGGGCTGCCTGGTGCTGGTCACCAGCCGCGACCGGCTCACCGGCCTGGTCGTGCGGGAGGGCGCCCGGCCGGTGCGGCTGGACCTGCTCGACCGGGACGAGGCCGTGGCGCTGCTGGAGGCGGGCGTCGGCCGGGCCAGGTCGGCGGTCGAGCCGGAAGCGGTGGACCGGCTCGTCACCCGGTGTTCGGGCCTGCCGCTGGCGCTGGCCGTCGTGGCGGCTCGCACGGCGGCGGAACCCTCGGCGCCGTTGCGCGCGTTCGCCGACGAACTGGCGGCCGACCACACGCGGCTCGACGCGCTGGACACCGGTGACCGGCTGACGTCGGTCCGGGACGTCTTCTCGTGGTCCTACCGGTACCTCGGCGACACCGCGGCCCGGCTGTTCCGGCTGCTCGGCCTGCACCCCGGCCCGGACCTCTCCGCGCCCGCCGCCGCGAGCCTGGCCGCGCTGCCGCTCGCCGAGGCCCGCCGTGCGCTCGTGGAGCTGACGCGGGCGCACCTGGTCGCCGAGCACGTGCCGGGCCGGTACGCGCTGCACGACCTGCTCCGCGCGTACGCCGCCGACCTGCTCACCGAGCAGCACCCGCCCGCAGACCCGCACGAGGCCCGTACCCGGCTGGTCGACCACTTCCTGCGCACCGCCGAGCAGGCCGACAAGGCGCTCTACCCCGAGCGCAAGCCGGTGGACCCGCCGCCGCCGCGACCGGGCGTGCGCCCCGAGCGCGCCGAGTCGCACGCCGCGGCCCTCGACTGGTACCGCGCCGAGTTCCGGACGCTGCTCGCGGTGGCGGGCCACGCGGCCGAGCACGCGTCCGACGCGCGTGCCTGGCTGATCCCCGAGTGCACGGCGACGTACTTCCACTCCAGCGGGCACTGGCTGGAGTGGCTGGAGGTGTGCCGGAAGGCGTTGCGCGCGGCGGAACGGCTCGGCGACGTCCGGGGGCAGGCGGGCATGCACCGCGGCCTGGGCCGGGCGGCGACCCTGCTGCACCGGTGGACCGAGGCGGGAGAGCACCTCGACACCGCCCGGCGCCTGTTCCACGACCTCGGTGACCGCGTTTCCGAGGGCTACGTGCTGGTCAACCTCAGCGGGGTCCGCAAAGCGGACGGCGGGCCCGCCGAGGCGCTGCCGCTGCAACTGAGCGCGCTGGAGCTGTTCCGGGAACTGGGCCACGCGCACGGGCAGGCTCGCGCGCTCACGTCCAGCTCGTGGAGCTACCACCTGCTCGGCAGGCACGAGGAGGCGGTGCGCCACGCGGCGGACGCGATCGAGCGGTACGAGGAGTTGACCGACCTCCCCGGCCACGCCGCCGCGCTCGGCACCCTCGGGCTCGCCTACCGTGAACTGGGCCGGCTGGACGACGCACTGGCCATGATCCGCAAGAGCCTGGACCTCTTCGTGCGGTCGGGCGACCGCTACTACGAAGCCGGCGTGTGGCGGGACCTCGGCGAAACCCACCGGCGCGCCGGTGACCGGGAAGCGGCCCGTGCCGCGTTGCGCAACGCGCTGACCATCTTCGAGGACCTGCGGCACCCGGCGGCCGACGAAGTGCGACGCGAACTCGAAGAACAGGCATGACGGTGGTGGGGAAGACGACTACCAGGTTCAACGTCCTCGGCCCGCTGGAGGTCTGGCACGGCGACGTGCTCGTGCCGATCCCGGCCGGGCGCTCCCGACTGCTGCTGGCGATCCTGCTGCTGCGGGCCAACCAGCCGGTGTCCGCCGACGAACTGGTCGACCGGCTGTGGGACGGCGAGGCACCCAACCCGGACCGCGCCAAGGCCACGTTGCAGATGGTGGTGCGCCGCCTGCGGCAGTCGTTGGGCCCGGCGAAAGTGGTGCGGACGGCGGTGGGCGGGTACGTGGCCGACGTGCCGCCGGGCGCGCTTGACCTGCACCGGTTCCGTGAGCTGGCCGCCGCGGGGAAGTACGCCGAGGCGCTGGAGTTGTGGCGGGGTGAGCCACTGCGGGACGTCCGGTCGGACGTCCTGCACCAAGTGGAGGTCGCACCGCTGCTGGAGGAGTACTTGGTGGTCCTCGAACGCCGCATCGACGCCGACCTGGACGCGGGACGGGCGGGCGACCTGGTGGCTGAGCTGCGGTCGCTGACCGGGCAGCACCCGTTGCGGGAGCGGTTCTGGGGTCAGCTGATGCTCGCGCTGTACCGCTCGGACCAGCAGGCCGCGGCGTTGGCGGCCTTCCGCGCGGTCCGCGCGACGCTGGTCGAGGAGCTGGGCGTCGACCCGGGTCCGATGCTGACCGACCTGTACCACCGGATCCTGCGCGACGACGTGCCCGGTGGCTCGGTGGTCATGCCATCGCGCCAGGCGCTGCGTCACGTTCCGCCGGAGGTGTCGCTGTTCGTCGGGCGGGAACGGGAACTGGCGGCGCTGGACGAGGCCACCCTGGAGCCGGGTGCGGTGGTGCTGCTGCACGGCATCGGCGGCGTTGGGAAGACCGCGTTGGCCTTGAGCTGGGCGAACCGGCGGCGTGACCGGTTCGGTGACGGCGATCTGCACGTCAACCTGCACGGGTTCGATGCGGCCGGGCGTCCGGTCGAGCCGGCGAGCGCGGCCGAGGCGTTGCTCGTGTCGCTGGGGGTGCGACCGGAGGACGTGCCTGCGGGGTTGGCGGAGCGCACCACGCTGCTCCGCGCCACCATGGCGGGCCGCCGGATACTGCTCGTGTTGGACAACGCGGCCGACAGCGACCAGGTGATCCCGCTGCTGCCCGGCACGCCTACCGTCACCGTGCTGGTGACCAGCCGCAACCAGCTGCGCAAGCTCGCCGCGCACCAGCGAGTCACCTGCGCGGCACCGCGATCAACCACCTCGGCTGGATCTACTCGCAGGTCAACCGGCACAACGAGGCGGTCGAAGCCTTCCAGCGGGGGCTGGAGATCGCGGTGCACGTCGGCGATCGGCGGCTGGAGGGCGTCATCGAGTCGAACTTCGGCGGCGTGTACGTCCGGATTGGACAGTACGCCGAGTCCGTCGAGCACCATTCCCGCGCGCTGGCGATCGCGCAGGAGCAGGACGATGACCACCGGCAGGCGGCGGCGCACTTCAACCTCGCGTTCAGCCTGCTCAGCCTCTACCGGTACGAGGAGGCGTCGGAGCACAGTCGGCGAGCGCGCGCGATCTTCGAGAGCCATGGCGACGACTACCACGCCGCGCGGGCTGTCAGCGTCGTCGCGCAGGCGTCGCGGGCGCTGGGCAGGTTCGCCGAAGCGGAGCCGATGCTGCGTCAGGGGATCTCGGCCATGACGGCCTTCTCGGACCCACTCGGGCGGTCGTACCTGCTCGACGAGTTGGGCACGGTGCTGCTCTGCTTGGACCGTCGCGAGGAGGCCCTGGACGCCTGGCGGCACGCGTTGGCCATCTACGACGAGTACGAAGGTGGCCGGGCCGAGGTGATCAGGACGTGGCTGGCCGATTACGACCAAGAGGCGCGCCCGCCGAAGCACGGCGGCTGATCGTCGGCGGGAGCACCGGGCGGCATCCGGGACGGGTGAAGCCCGGCGACCCGGCGGCGGGGCGTCGGTGTCGTGAGGTATGCATATGCAGGCCCGCCCCGGCCGACGAGGGGATGACCGATGAGCTTGCGCGTGGCGGTGGACTTCGGCACGTCCAGCACCTGCGTCGCCCTGTCGCGCAACGGTCGCGAACCCGAGGTCGTGGTGGTCGACGGGCAGCCGATCGTGCCCTCCGCGGTGTTCGCGGCGGCCGACGGCACGCTGTTCGTCGGCCAGGAGGCCGAGCGCCAGGCGGCGGTGGACCCGTCCCGCTACGAGCCGCACCCCAAGCGCCGCATCGACGAGGGCGAACTGCTGCTCGGCACGAGCGTGCTGCCGGTGGTCGACGTCGTGCGGGCCGTGCTGACCAGGGCCGTGGACGAGGCGCGGCGGGTGGCGGGCGGCGCCCGGGTCGACCTGCTCGTGCTCACCCACCCGGCGGACTGGGGCGCGATCCGCACCAGGGTGCTGCTGCAGGCCGCACGGGGCCTCGGCCAGGAGGTCCGGCTGGTGCCGGAGCCGGTCGCGGCGGCGGTGTTCCACTCGGCGACCCACGCCATCCCGGACGGCGCGGCGCTGGCCGTGCTCGACCTCGGCGGCGGCACGGTCGACGCCAGCGTGGTGGCCCGCCGGGGCGGCACGTTCCGCGTGCTGGCCACCAAGGGCGACCCCGGCTTCGGCGGCGCGGACGTCGACCAGGCCCTGCTGGAGCACGTCGGCTCGCTGGTCTCGCCCGGCGACCCGGAGGCGTGGCGGCAGCTCGTGGAGGGTCGGGAGATGGCCGACCGGCGCAAGCGCCGGGTGCTGCGCCAGGACGTGCGCGGCGCGAAGGAGACGCTGTCCCGGCACGCCTACACCGACGTGCCGATGCCGCCGCCGTTCCCCGACGCCCACGTCACCCGCACCGACCTGGAACGCCTGATCACCACGCCGCTCACCCGCGCCGCCGCGCTGGTGGTGACCGCGGTGCGGGACGCGGGCCTGGACCCGCGCGGCCTCGCCGGCGTGTTCCTGGTCGGCGGTTCCAGCCGCATCCCGCTGGTGGCGCGGCTGGTGCTGGAGCAGTCCGGCGTGGTGCCGACGAGCATCGACCAGCCGGAGACCGTGGTGGCCCGCGGCGCGCTGCGGGCGGTGAGCGTGGACCCGTTGCGCACCGGCGCGCTCCCGGCCGGCCAGGGCGACGTCACCCAGAAGATCACCGACCAGACCCGCAAGATCACCCGGCGGATCACGCCGCCCTCACCACCGGCCGGGTTCCCGCAGCCCTCCTACTTCCCGCCGGCCGCCGCCGCGCCCGCGCCCGCGCCGCCGCGCCGCAGCCGGGTGCCGCTGCTGGTGACCGCCATCGCCGTGGTGGTCGCTGTCGTCGGCGCGTCCGTGGCGTACGCGTTGACCAGGGACGACACCACGAACGGCGGTCCCACCACACCGTCCACCACCGCCGCGGGCAAGACCATCGCGCAGTACGACTACAGCTTCGTCGCACCCAGCGGCTGGCAGCAGACCGGCGGCCAGGTCGAGACCCGCAAGGTGCTGCTCAAGCCCGAGGCGCCCGAGTCGGACCTGGACGTCATCGCGGTGGAGGAGCGGGTGCTCAACTACAACGCGACCGAGGACCGGCCGCGGGCCGAGACCGAGCTGCGCGGCCAGTACGACCAGCGCGAGAACGTGTCCGATTTCGACCCTTCCGCCGACTTCGCCGCCAAGGATGTCGTTTACTACCGGGAACAGGTGGGGTCGGCCGTCATCGACTGGTACGTGCTGTTCCAGGACGACGTCCAGGTCAGCGTCGGGTGCCAGTACCCGCCCGACGGGCACGACCGGGTCCGCCCCGCGTGCGAGCAGGTGGTCGGCACGCTGACCGTGACCAAGTGACTTTGTGGGGAATGTGATGACCGGCATCCCGGAGGCCTTCGCCCGGTTCCGCTCCGACCTCGAAGCGGCGGTGACCAGAGGCCGGCGCGCCGCCGCCGCCGCGGGCGAGAAGAACGCGGCCCAGCGCGAGCGGAACCAGCGGCTCGCCGAACAGGCCAAGGCGCGGCAGGTCCAGCCCGACCGGCACGCGCCCACGTCACCGGACGTGCAGCGGGTCGCCACCGGGTTCCGCCGGCACCGCGGCCTGCCGGTGGAGGAGTTGCCCTCGGGCGCCGAACTGCTCACGCCGGAGAAATCGCGAGAGCAAACGGACGCGAATGCAAATGCGGTTCCGCCGCGCCCGGTGCTCGGTTCCCGTGCGGTGGCGGGCCCGAGCGGTCAACTTCCCCCCGAAAGGGGCGATGACGAGGACTTTTCGCAAGCGCGAATCCTCTACTGACGGTGCTCGGCGACCCGGTGCGTTTACAACCGCAACGACTTCCGGAGAAGTCGCGACAGCACGGAACCGACCATGGCAAGGTCTGCGTCGTAAGAGGCGTACGAACCAAGAACGCCTGATCTCAACGACCTAGGGGGTCGCGACCAATGGCTGGTTACGCAACCGGAATTCCGGAGCTCGAGAACGCCGCCAAGGACATCATGTCCACGAACGACGGCGTTCAGGGCATCCTGAACAACCTGCGCAACACCATCGACTCGGTGAGTGGCGCGTGGAAGGGCGAGGCCGCCACCGCGTTCAGCCGGCTGATGGAGCGCTTCAACGACGACGCCGCGAAGCTGCAGGAGGCCCTGGTCTCCATCGCCGAGCAGATCACCGGCACGACGCAGACCTACGTGCAGCAGGAGCAGGAGCAGGCGCAGGAGATGTCGCAGATCATGGGTCGCCTCGGCGGCTGATCGAGCATTTTCTTCCACTCGCTCCACCTGTTCACCAATTGCTCATTTCGGTTTTGACCTCAAGGGGATCCCATGAACGACGTGATCAAGGTTGACTTCGCGGCCCTCGGGACGGCCGCGGGTGACATCGCCAGCCAGGCCAGCCAGGTCCAGCAGGCCCTCGACGACCTGAAGGCCCGCATCGACCCGGTCATCGCGCAGTGGGAAGGTGCCTCGTCCGGCGCCTACGCCGAGGCGCAGGCCAAGTGGAACCAGTCGGCCGGCGACCTCCAGCAGGTGCTGGCGTCGGTCGGTGCCGCGGTCGCGTCGGCCAACGACGCCTACAACGCGGCGGAGCAGAAGAACCAGGCTCGCTGGTGACCCGAGTCACCCCAGCGTGACCCCTCGCGTGGCCCCGGGAACCTCGAGGTTCCGGGGCCACGCGTCTGTTCCGGCCCGGTTGAGGGGCCCCGTTTTGACCCACGCCGACCCCAACCGGTATCTTCCTACGTTGTTGTGCGGTAACTGGTGCGCACTATGCGTACCTCGTGTTCTGGTCCTCTGCCCACCTGGGGTCTCTGGCCTGAGCAGCCGCCGCAATGACCCCAGACGCAAGTGACGACGAGGTAGACCCGTGCGCACGTACAGCCCGAAGCCCGGCGAGGTGACCCGAACCTGGCACGTGATCGACGCCCAGGACGTGGTGCTCGGTCGGCTCGCCACCCAGGCCGCGACGCTGCTGCGCGGCAAGCACAAGCCGACTTACGCCCCCCACGTTGACACCGGTGACTTCGTCATCGTCATCAACGCGGACAAGGTGGCGTTGACCGGCAAGAAGCGTGACCAGGAGTTCGTGTACCGGCACTCCGGTTTTCCGGGCGGCCTGAGCCAGCGCTCGTTCGGCGAGGTGCTCGACACCCGCGCCGACCGGCTGGTCGAGAAGGCGATCAAGGGCATGCTGCCCAAGAACCGCCTCGGCCGCGCGATCGCGGGCAAGCTCAAGGTCTACACGGGCCCGAACCACCCGCACGCTGCGCAGCAGCCGCAGCCGTTCGAGATCAAGAAGGTCGCCCAGTGACCGAGCAGCAGACCGAGGACATCGACGTGACGACCCCTGAGGCCGAGCTCGACGCCGTCGAGACCGAAGCCGTCGAGGCGGAGGCCACCGAGGCCGAGGCCACCGAAGCCGAGACCCCCGCCGCCGAGGCGGACGAGGTCGAGGACGCCGAGGTCGAGGCCGCGCCCGTCGTGCGGCACACCCTCAACGCGGGTGCGCACCACCTCGCGCAGACGGTCGGCCGGCGCAAGCAGGCCATCGTCCGCGTGCGGCTCCTCCCCGGCACCGGCAAGTTCACCCTGAACGGGAAGTCCCTCGAGGACTACTTCCCGAACAAGGTGCACCAGCAGCTCATCCGTGAGCCCCTGGTCACGACCGAGAAGCCGGAGACGTTCGACGTCATCGCGAACCTGCGCGGCGGCGGCACCACCGGCCAGGCCGGTGCGCTGCGCCTCGCGATCGCGCGTGCGCTGATCGCCGTCGACTCCGAGGACCGCCCGGTGCTGAAGAAGGCCGGCTTCCTCACCCGCGACCCCCGGGTCAAGGAGCGGAAGAAGTACGGTCTGAAGAAGGCCCGCAAGGCGCCTCAGTACAGCAAGCGCTGACCTTCCTGGTCGAGCGAGCACCATCCCTGCGGGAGCAGTCAGTTCTTCGTCGAACTGCTGCTCCCGCAGTGCTTTTCTCCCCCGATTTGCTTTGTGTGCATGGAGGTCACGGCGATCATGGCTCGGCTGTTCGGCACTGACGGCGTACGCGGTCTCGCCAACGCGGACCTGACCCCCGAACTCGCGCTGTCCATCGCCGCCTCGGCGGCGCGGGTGCTGGCCGAGCACGACCGCTCGCACCGCCCGGTCGCGGTGGTCGGCCGCGACCCGCGGGCCAGCGGCGAGATGCTGGAGGCGGCGGTGGTGGCCGGCCTCACGTCGGCGGGCGCGGACGTGCTGCGCGCGGGCGTGCTGCCCACCCCGGCGGTCGCCTACCTGGTGTCGGCGCTGGGCGCGGATGTCGGCGTGATGATCTCCGCCTCGCACAACCCGATGCCCGACAACGGCATCAAGCTGTTCGCCGCGGGCGGGCACAAGCTGCCCGACGCGGTCGAGGACGAGATCGAGCAGAAGCTGGGCGAGCGCGACCACCGCCCGACCGGCGCGGGCATCGGCCGCGTCCGCGACATCGAGGACGCCGAGGGCCAGTACGTGCAGCACCTGCTGAAGGTGACGCCGCACCGCCTGGACGGCCTGAAGGTCGTGGTGGACTGCGCGAACGGCGCCGCGTCCGTGGCCGCACCGGACGCCTACCGCCGTGCGGGCGCCGAGGTCGTGGAGATCCACACCACACCCGACGGGCTGAACATCAACGACGACTGCGGCTCCAACCACGTCGCGAAGCTGCGTGCCGCGGTGGTCGAGCACGGCGCCGACCTGGGCATCGCGCACGACGGTGACGCGGACCGCTGCGTCGCGGTCGACGCCGACGGCAACGACCTCGACGGCGACCAGGTCATGGCCGTGCTGGCGCTGGGCATGAAGGAAGCCGGCGAGCTGACCGACGACACACTGGTCGCGACCGTGATGAGCAACCTCGGCCTGCACCTGGCGATGCGCGAGCACGGCATCACCATCAAGACCACCGCGGTCGGCGACCGCTACGTGCTGGAGGAGCTGCGCGCGGGCGGGTTCGCGCTGGGCGGCGAGCAGTCCGGGCACGTGATCCTCCCGGCGCACGCCACCACCGGCGACGGCCTGCTGACCGCGTTGCGGCTGATGGCGCGGATGGCGGAGACCGGCAAACCGCTGGCCGAGCTCGCGGGCGTGATGCACCGCCTGCCGCAGGTGTTGATCAACGTGGTCGTCGGCGACAAGGCGGCGGTGGCCAAGGACGCCGCGGTCAGCGAGGCGGTCGCCGCCGTGACGGCCGAGCTGGGCGACACGGGCCGCGTGCTGCTGCGCCCGTCCGGGACCGAGCAGCTGGTGCGCGTCATGGTCGAGGCCGCCACCCACGAACTGGCCGAGTCCGCGGCACAGCGACTGGCCGGTGTGGTTTCCTCGGTGCACTGACAAGACCGCACAACAGACCGTTCGGGGGAACGACCGTGCTGCTGGACCTCTTGCTGCTCCTGGCCTTGGCCGGGGTTGTCGTGCTCGTCGTGGTCATCGTGAAGTCGACGAAGAAGCCGCGGCCTCCCTACCAGCACAACCCCCAGCAGTACGGCCCACCTGGGCCGCAACCCCCGTACGGTCACCAGCCACCACCTGGTGGCCGGCCTCCGTACGCACAGCAACCGCCGCCGCCACCGCAGAACCCGTACCCCCAGGGTCCGCCGCAGGGGCAGGGCTACTACCCGCCGCAGCAACCGCCCCCCGGGGGCTGACCTCCGCGCCGGCGTTTACACCTGCAAGGACCAGCGCAAAACCACCGTCAGACAGCCCGGTGGGCTGCCACGATGGGAACCGCACACCGAAGCGTCGCGTCGAAAAGGGGCGAGTCGTCGAGTTGGGTCGTGGCCTTCGAGCCACGGAGGGGAGTGGAGCGCCGTGGCCGGTTACGGCACCAGTACCGAGGCGATGCAAAAAGCCTCGAAGGGCATTTCCGATGCGGCGAAGGAGACGGCCGACGGATTGAAGGACGTCGGTCAGACCCAGACGATCGCCCGTGATTTCGGTGAAGCGCACCAGCAGCACTTCACCAACTACAAGGCGGGGATCGACAACTTCGGCAAAGGCATCGCGAACATGACGAGCGTGCTCGGCGCATTCGCCGGGAAGATCGCTTCCGGTGCCTCGACCTACAGCGATGTCGAATCCACCAACGCCGCGGACTTGGGGAGCCAGTACTGATGGCCGAGCCGAGCTGGAACGACGTCAAAGCACTCCTCGACGACCCCAACGTCTCCGAAGAGACCAAGAAGGCGCTGCTGCACGACTACGTCGCTTCGACGGCGCCGTGGAACATCCCGGACGAAGCGGGCACCTACCAGGACCGCTACAACTACGACAGCTGGGACACCAGCCTCTGGGACCGCGCCAGCAGCGACCTCCAGGCCCGTTACGACGAGGCCAAGGCCGAGAGTGACAGCAAGGGCTACAACTCGCGCGAGCAGACCAAAGCCGTCAACGACGGCCAAGCGGCGCTCGACGCGAAGCAGCCGCCCACCGCCTCCGGCTCGGGCGTGAAGCTGTCCGACGAGCTGTTCGACGCGGGCAAGGCCGGCCTGAAGGTGTTCGAGAAGTTCGAGGGCATCTGGAACAACCGGCCGGGCGACTGCATGGGCAACACCACGGCGATCAACTACGCCGAGCAGATCCAGAAGCCGTACGACGAGCAGCGCGGGATCAACTTCCACAAGCTGCTCATGGAAGCCGACGAGTTCAGCACCGCCAAGACCAAGATCGACGAGATGAAGTCGGACGTCGACGGGCAGCTCAAGGCCCTCTACGGCGAGTGGGAGGGCGAGGCGGCCACCAAGTCCCACGAGCACTACACCGGCGAACTCGCCCCGAAGGTCACCGAACTCGGTGACGCGCTCGAAGGCGCGGCCAAGCTGACCCGCACCGCTGTCCGGAACGTGTACCAGCTGTGCAAGAGCAAGGCCGACGAAGTCCTCGGCATGTACCGGGAGCAGATCGGCCAGGCGGACACGTACATGGCCGAGAAGGTCGTGTCGTTCGCGCGCGGCGAGGGCGACTACTCCAAGGACCGCGTGCTGGAGATCGCCGGCTGGGTGGACTCGAAGACCGGCAGCAACATCGCCGACCGGATCCACTCCGACGACTGCAAGCTGAACGACGAGAACCGCGACTACGCGATCAACCAGTGCAAGAAGTGGATCCGCGACTCGTTCAACCGCGAGTTCTGGCAGCTCTACGAGCAGTTCAAGACGTGCTGCACGGAGACCAAGTCCTCCGTGGACGCCCAGTGGGAGACCCTCGCCAAGTACATGGCGGAGTTCGAGAACCCGTTCCCGGCGCCTGCGAGCGAAAAAGGCGACGGCACCGGTAACAACGGCAACACGGGTACCGGTAACAACGGCAACACGGGTACCGGTACCGGTACCGGTACCGGTACCGGCAGCGGCAGCGGCACGCCGTCCGTGCCCGAGATGCCGAAGCCGGAGAACCCGCTGGACAAGGACGGCGACGGCAAGCCGGACGAGATCAAGCTGCCCGGCGACACCGACGGCGACGGCAAGATCGACGACCTCGACGGTGACGGCAAGCCGGACGACCAGGCCGGCAAGCCCGACGGGTTGAAGGGCGACGAAGAGGCGCCGGAGACCGTCACCATCAAGAGCGGCGACAACGAGATCAAGATCACGGAGCCGGACGAGAACGGCCACGTGCAGATCACCGTCGACACGCCGCAGAGCGAGCCGAAGACCTACGACGTCGACTTCAGCAACAACCCCGACGCGCTGAAGGCCCTGATGGGCCAGAACGGCGGGGCGGCGCTGGCGGGCGCGTTGGCCGGTGCGACGGCGACCACGGGCAGCGTGCCCGGCGCGGCCGGCGGTACTCCCGGTACGCCCGGTGCCGCGATCGGCGCGGTCGGCGGCCCGGCCGAGGGTGGCGCGAACGGCGCGATCCCGATCGAGGCCGGTGCGGACGGCAAGGCGTTGATCGAGCTGGACGGCCTGGCCATCACCGCCGAGGTCGACCCGCTGACCGGTGAGATCAACCTCACCGTCGACAACGGCGACGGCACGCCCGAGGAGTACGGCGTGGAGTTCGGCGAGGACACTCCCGACTCCGGCGCCGGTGAGATGCCGACCGTCCCGGGCCTGGACAACGCCGTGCCGCTGCAGGCCGACCTGCCGAGCGGCGACCTGCCGTCCGACGTCACCACCATGCCCGCCCCGGCGGAACCGCTGATCGGCCAACCGGAACCGGCCATCGGTTTCACCGAGCCGCAGTTCGCCCCGGACCAGGGCTTCGCGGGCGGTGCGGGTGGCGGTGGTTTCGCGGAGCCGCAGTTCGCCCCGCCCACGGCGCCCGACCCCGGCTTCACCGGCGGTGGTGGCTTCACCGAGCCGCAGTTCGCCCCGCCGTCCGCGCCCGACCCGGGCTTCGCCGGCGGTGGTGGCTTCACCGAGCCGCAGTTCAGCCCGCCGTCCGCGCCCGACCCGGGCTTCAGCCGCGGCTTCACCGAACCGCAGTTCACCACGATGCCCGCACCGGACAACTCCGGCTTCACGGGCAGCGTCGCCGCGGCCCCGGTCAGCGGCGGCTTCACCGAGCCGTCGGCGTTCCAGAGCCCGCCCGCGCAGTCGTTCCAGGCCACGGGCTTCCCGTCGGCGCCCGCCGCGTTCGACGGTGGCGGCGGTGGCTTCGGTGGCGGCGGTGGCTTCGGCCAGTCCGACACCGGTGGCACGACGTCGACGTCCGGCGCGTCGGTGCTCGGCGGCGGTTCCGGCTTCAACGGCGCCGACTCGGTGCTGGGCGGCGGTTCGTCGTCCTCGGGTTCGGACCAGACGTGGAACAGCCCACCGGTCAGTTCCGCCGACCAGGGCCTGGCGTCCGACACGAACGCCTCACAGGCGGGCCAGGCCGGGTCCGCCGTGCTGCCGTCCATGCAGGAGTCCCACGCCGCGGGCCAGCCCGGCGGTTCGGCCGTCGGTGGGGGCATGATGGGCGGCGGGATGATGGGTGGCGGCATGGCCGGCGGCGGTCAGCAGGGTGGCGGCGGCGACAACGAGCGCAGCAGTCCCGGGCAGTGGCGCACGACCGGGTCGCTGTTCGACGACGACGTCAGCCTCAGCCGCGTCCAGGGTGTGCTCGGTGAGGAGGGCCGATGAGCGTCGCGTCGGACAGGCTGGCCGTGGCGATGAGCCGCATGGACCAGATTTCGCGTGAGCACGCCGACCGGCGTGAGCTGCGCGAGCGTCGCACGCGTGAGGCGAAGGAGCAGGCGAGCGACAGCTTCGCCAAGCAGGGGCAGACCGCGCAGAAGATCGTCGAGCGGCTGAACGAGGCCGAGAAGGCGCAGAAGGCCGCCGGCGGTTGGAACACGAAGGCGGCGACGGAGAAGAAGAGCGGCGAGTACAAGTTCGGCGCGGAGGACGACGAGCCGACCTACGAGACCCCGCCGCCGGTGACCACGTCGTGGACCCCGACCCCGACCCCGCCACCACCACCCCAACCCCCCGTGGCCGCACCAGTCCCGCCACCCCCACCACCCCGCCCAACGGCCCCCCGCCGCCCGGCACCGGTGGACGATGACGACGACTTCGGCGGCCAAAGCTGGCTGACCTGACCACCCCTCCGCCCCCCTCGACCTCGCCTGCCAACCCAATCGGGTGAACATCGGCCGAAAATGTACGGAAACACTGTTCCCGTACCTCGGTTGATATGGACCGCCTCGCCAACCACGGCCCTGTCGCGACCACCACGACGGACAGCCCACCCGGCGACCGGCCCACCAGGCGACGTCGAGGGGCCGGAGGACCCAGCACCCATGACCAGCACCACCCCACCCACCCGCCCACTCACCCACGCGTGCCCCAGCCAGCCCGCACGGCAGGGACTCGGGCACGACAGGGACCCGCGCACCGCCGGGACCCGCGCACCGCCGGGACCCGCGCACCGCCGGGACCCGCGCACCGCCGGGACCCGCGCACCGCCGGGACCCGCGCACCGCCGGGACCCGCGCACCGCCGGGACCCGCGCACCGCCGGGACCCGCGCACGGCCGCCTCCGGCCTCGACCCCGATCGGCCACCGCCTCCCCGGATCGGCCACCGCCCCCGCCCCCGCCTCGGCGGGCGGTGATCAGGGGGAGTGGCTCAGTGGCGGATCAGCGGGCCGTGCTGGACGGTGTGGCGGACCAAAAGGCCGCGCTGGACGGTGAGGACAGCGCCCTTCACGTCGCCGTCCAGCAGCGCGTCCCACTTCTTCTCGCCCTTGAGCGTCCGCAGCAGGAACGCCGTCATCAGCGCCCGCGCCAACTTCTGCGCCGCCCGCTCACCCTTGCCGTCGAGCAGCAGCTCGCTCCAGTGCCGCCCCTCCGCGAACCCCAGGTGGCTCGTCTTCGGCAACGACCGCAGCTGCACCGGCCCCTGCCACGCCTCCGCGATCGCCTCCGCGTGCCCGACCGGCGGCGCGATGCGGTCCTCGCCGCCGGCCAGGTGCAACCCCGGCACGGTCACCCGGCGGGCCGCGTCCAGCGCCGACGGCCGGGTCTCGGATGCGGCCAACGTCACGACCGCGCGCACGCGCGAGTCGTCCGCCGCCGCGAGCACCGCCGCGCCTCCACCCATCGAGTGACCCGCCACCGCCAGCCGTGACGCGTCCACGCTGATCCCGCCGTCACCCAGCCGCACGCCGGTGCACACGTCGAGCGTCGTCCGCAGGTTCCCGGCCAGCAGCCGGGACGACATCAGCGGCCCGCGCTGGGTCCCCGGCGCGGCGGCCACGAAACCCCACGACGCCAGGTGCCGCAGCAGCGCGCGATAGCGGTTGACCGGCTGCAACCAACCGTGGCCGAACGCCACCGCGGGCAGCCCCAGCCCGACCGCGGGCGTGTAGACCAGGCCCGGAAGCCCGACCAACGCCAGGTCGCCGCGCAGCACGGGGTGCTCACCGGGCCTGCTGAGCTGGTCGAGCACCTGCTTCGCCGAGTAGCCGCTCACCCCGCGAACGGTAGTCGATCGCGGTGACAGTGCGCACGGCCGGATTGGTCTACACCAATTCAAGCCGTGACCTGCGCAAACGCGGCAAAGTGGCCCGTTCGAGTGACGCCCCTGGTCTAGTTACGCTGTGCGGCGTGTGCGGAATCGTGGGATATGTGGGCCACAGGTCGGCGCTGGACGTCGTGCTCGACGGGCTGCGGCGGCTGGAGTACCGGGGCTACGACTCGGCGGGCGTCGCCGTCCTCGACGGTGACGGCGGCCTGGCCGTCGAACGCAAGGCCGGCCGCCTGACGAACCTGGAGGCCCGCCTGGACGAGGTCGGCCGCGACGCCTTCACCGGCACCGCCGGCATGGGCCACACCCGTTGGGCCACCCACGGCGCGCCGATCGACCGCAACTCCCACCCGCACTGCGACGTCACGGGTCGCGTCGCCGTCGTCCACAACGGCATCATCGAGAACTTCGCCGCCCTGCGCGCCGAGCTCGAAGCCGTCGGCGTCGAGATGGCCAGCGACACCGACACCGAGACCACCGCGCACCTCATCGCCCGCGCGTACGACGACGGCGACACCAAGGGTGACCTGGAGGCCAGCGTCCGCACGGTGGTCCGCCGCCTCGAAGGCGCCTTCACCCTCGTCGTCACGCACGCGGATCACCCGGACGTGGTTATCGCCGCACGTCGTTCGTCACCGCTGGTAGTGGGCGTGGGCGAGGGTGAGACGTTCCTCGCCAGCGACGTGTCCGCGTTCATCGAGCACACCCGCGAGGCCGTCGAACTCGGTCAGGACCAGCTCGTGGTGATCGACCGCGACGGCTACCGCGTCACCGACTTCGACGGCGCGGACGCCCAGGCCACGCCGTTCACGGTCAACTGGGACCTGTCGGCCGCCGAGAAGGGCGGCCACGAGTACTTCATGCTCAAGGAGATCGAGGAGCAGCCGGAAGCGCTGGCCAACACGCTGCGCGGCCACTTCCGCGACGGCCGGGTCGTGCTGGACGAGCAGCGCCTGTCCGACCAGGACCTGCGCGACGTCGACAAGGTCTTCGTCGTCGCCTGCGGTTCGGCCTACCACTCCGGCCTCGTCGCCAAGTACGCCATCGAGCACTGGACGCGGCTGCCCGTCGAGGTCGAGCTGGCCAGCGAGTTCCGCTACCGCGACCCGGTGCTGGACCGCGACACGCTCGTCGTCGCCGTCTCCCAGTCGGGTGAAACCGCCGACACGTTGGAGGCGGTCCGGCACGCACGGTCGCAGAAGGCGCGGGTGCTGGCGGTGTGCAACACCAACGGCGCGCAGATCCCGCGCGAGTCCGACGCCGTGCTCTACACGCACGCCGGCCCGGAGATCGGCGTCGCGTCGACCAAGGCGTTCCTCGCCCAGATCGCGGCGAACTACCTGGTCGGCCTGGCCCTGGCGCAGGCGCGCGGCACGAAGTACCCCGACGAGGTGGCCCAGGAGTTCCACCAGCTCGAGGCCATGCCGGACGCCGTGCAGAAGGTGCTGGGCACGGTCGAGCAGGTCCGCGCGCTGGGCCGGGAGCTGGCCGACTCGAAGGCGGTGCTGTTCCTCGGCCGCCACGTCGGCTACCCGGTCGCGCTCGAAGGCGCCCTGAAGCTCAAGGAACTCGCCTACATGCACGCGGAGGGCTTCGCGGCGGGCGAGTTGAAGCACGGCCCGATCGCGTTGATCGAAGAAGGCCTGCCGGTGGTCGTGGTGATGCCGTCGCCGAAGGGCCGGGCGGTGCTGCACTCCAAGCTGGTGTCGAACATCTCCGAGATCCAGGCACGCGGCGCGCGCACGATCGTGATCGCTGAAGAGGGTGACGAGACGGTTCGCCCGTTCGCGGATCACCTGATCGAGATCCCGGCGGTGTCGACGCTGCTGCAGCCGTTGATCTCCACCGTGCCGCTGCAGGTGCTGGCCGCGGAGATCGCCCGTAGCCGCGGTTACGACGTGGACAAGCCGCGCAACCTCGCCAAGTCCGTCACGGTCGAGTAGGGCACGCTTGGCCCCATGCGGGGTTTCTGGACCACCGATCGGGTCAGGGCGGCGGAAGAGCGCGTGATGGCGGTCGTGCCGGCCGGCGCGCTGATGCGCCGGGCGGCGTTCGGCGTGGCGGTCGTCGCGGCGGAGTTGCTGGCGGGCGAACGACGGGTCGGCCTGCTCGTCGGCGCGGGCAACAACGGCGGCGACGCGTTGTGGGCGGGCTACTACCTCCGCAAACGCGGTGTCGCCGTGTCCGCCGTCCTGCTGACACCTGAACGTGTGCACGCCGAGGGCTTGGCCGCGTTCCGTCGCGCCGGTGGCCGGGTGGTCCCGCGACTGCGCGACGTCGACCTGGTGATCGACGGCATCGTGGGCCTCTCCGCGCGCGGCCCGTTGCGCCCGGACGCCGCGGAACACGTGGCGCACCTGGAGGCGCCGGTCCTGTCGGTCGACCTGCCCAGCGGCATCGACCCGGACACGGGCGCGGTCTCCGGGCCCGCCGTGCGCGCGCACACCACCGTGACGTTCGGCTGCCTCAAGCCCGTGCACGCGCTGGCCGACTGCGGTGACGTGCGGCTGGTCGACATCGGGCTGGACGGCGAGCTGCACGGACCGGACCTGGTCGAGCTGGACATCGCCGACATCGGCACGGCGTGGCCGGTGCCGGGGCCGGAGGACGACAAGTACACGCAGGGCGTGACGGGCGTCGCGGCCGGTTCGGCGACGTACCCGGGCGCGGCGGTGCTGGCCACCGGTGCGGCGTTGCTGTCGACGTCCGGCCTGGTCAGGTATGCCGGTGCGGCGGCGGAGGACGTCCGGGCGCGGTGGCCGGAGGCGATCTGCACGGGCTCGATCACGGACGCGGGCCGGGTGCAGGCGTGGGTCGTCGGGCCTGGGCTGGGCACGGGGTTGGGCGCGGAGTCGGTCCTGCGCACGGTGCTGGAAGCCGGTGTCCCGGTGTGCGCGGACGCCGACGCGATCACCATGCTGGCCAACAACCCCGACCTGTGGGACGCGCGCGACCCCGACACCCCTCTCGTGCTGACGCCGCACGACCGCGAGTACGAGCGGCTGGTCGGGCCGGTCGGCCCTGATCGGGTGACGGCCGCGCGGAAAGCCGCCGAACGCTACAACGCCGTCGTGCTGCTCAAGGGCCACGCCACCGTCATCGCCGGCCCCGACGGTCGCGTCCTGGTCAACCGCGCCCGCTCCTCGTGGGCCGCGACGGCGGGCTCCGGTGACGTCCTGTCCGGCGTCCTGGGCTCCCTCCTGGCCTCGGGCCTGGACCCGGTCCTGGCCGCCGGCTGCGCCGCCAAGGTCCACGTCCTGGCCGCCGACCTGGCCGCGGACGGCGCACCGATCCCCGCCACCTCGCTGCTGAGCGCGCTCCCCGACGCCATCCGCGCCGTCCGCCCCCTCTGACCCCGCGCGTGTCCTACGTTCGCGCCACGCGTGTCCTACGTTCAGAACACCCGAGTTGAACGTTCAGCACACCGCTGGCCCGTTCTGAACGTTCAACTCGGGGTACGCGAACGTAGGACACGCCCGTTCTGGACGTAGGACACGCGCGAAAGGGGTTGGTGGGGCTGTGTCACCATGAACGGCGTTATGGCTGCTCCTCGCGCTGAGGTCGTGATCGACCTCGACAACCTCCGGCACAACGTCGCCCACCTCGCCGCCCTCGCGCCGAACGCCGACACGATGGCCGTCGTCAAGGCCGACGGGTACGGGCACGGTGCCGTGGAGGTGGCCGAGGCGGCGGTCGAGGCGGGCGCGACGTGGCTCGGCTCCTGCTCCCTCGCCGAGGCCCTGACCCTGCGCGCGGCCGGGCTGACCGTGCCGATCCTGGCCTGGCTGGACCCGCCGGGCACGGACTACGCGCCGGGTGTCGAGCAGGACGTCGACCTGTCCGCGTCCTCCCTCGTCCAACTGGAGGAGATCTCGGCGGCGGCCGAGAAAGCCGGCAAGACGGCCCGCGTCCACCTCAAGATCGACACCGGCCTGTCCCGCAGCGGCTGCCCGGCCCGCCGCTGGTCGGAGCTGGTCGAACGCGCCGCCAAGACCCACAACGTCGAAGTTCACTCGATCTGGTCACACCTGGCGGTCGCCGACGAGATCGGCCACCGCGGCACCGACGCCCAGGCCGAGCGCTTCGACGACGCCTACCGCGAAGCCCTCGCCGCCGGCCTCGACCCGCGCCGCCACATCGCGAACTCCGCCGCCCTCATCACGCGCCCCGACCTCCACCTGGACCTGGTCCGGCCGGGCATCGCGATCTACGGCCTCAACCCGGTCCCCGTGCCGACCGACCTGCGCCCCGTCATGACGTTCCGCTCCGCGGTCGCCCTCACCAAGCGCATCCCGGCCGGGGAGTCGGTGTCCTACGGTCTGACCTGGACCGCGCGGGAAGACACGAACCTGGCCCTGGTGCCCGTCGGTTACGCCGACGGCGTGCCGCGCAGCCTGTCGAACCGGATGGACGTCTGGCTGGCCGGGCGTCGCCGCCCGGTCGTCGGCCGGGTCTGCATGGACCAGGTCGTGGTCGACTGCGGTGACGACGCGGTGGCGGAGGGGGACGAGGTCGTGCTGTTCGGATCCGGTGACAGGGGCGAGCCGACGGCTCGCGAGTGGGCCGACACCACCGGCACCATCGACTACGAGATCGTCACCGGTATGTACCGGCCGCGTGTCACCCGAAAGTATGTGGGGACACGTCGGTGAACACGGTGTGGAAAGCCGTCGGCTGGGCCGGCGGCATCCTCGGCGCCGCCGCGACCGGTGTCGCGGTGGGCGTGGCCGCGAACCAGAAGAAGGTCTCCCACGACCGGCAGCTCGACGACCCGCTCGCCGACGAACCACTGGGCCGCCTCACCCCGACCCGCGAGTCGACCGTCGCCGCGGACGACGGCGTGCCGCTGTCGGTCGAGGAGGTCGACCCGCGGGACGGCGGGAAAGCCGAGGTCACGGTCGTCCTCGTGCACGGTTTCGCGCTGGACCGCCGCTGCTGGCACTTCCAGCGCCGCGACCTGGCCACGCTCGTCGGTCCCCGCGTCCGCCAGGTGCTGTACGACCAGCGCAGCCACGGCCGCTCCGGTCGTTCCACCGCCGAGGGCAGCACGATCGACCAGTGCGCCAAGGACCTCGACGCGGTGATCCGCTCGATGGCCCCCGAAGGACCGCTGGTGCTCGTCGGTCACTCGATGGGCGGAATGACGATCATGGCGTTGGCCGAGCAGCGGCCCGAGCTGTTCGCCGACCGGGTGCGCGGTGTCGCGCTCGTCGGCACGGCGGCGGGCGCGGTCGGCGGCGCGGGCCTGCCGAAGTCCGTGCTGTCCCGCTACAACCCGGTGACGCTGGGCGTCGGGCGGCTCGCCGGCCTGCAACCGGGCCTGGTGGAGTGGGTCCGGCGCCGGGCGTCCACGCTCACCTGGAGCGGGATCCGGGCACTGGCGTTCGGCACCGGCAACGTCAGCCCGTCGCTGGTCGACCTGATGGCGCAGATGATCAACGGCGCCACGGTGCAGGTGCTCACCGAGTTCCTGGAAACCCTCGGCACGCACAACCGCTACAAGGCGCTGGCCGGTCTCCGGCACTGCGAGGTCCTCGTGATCAGCGGTGACGCCGACAAGCTGACACCGTTCTCGCATGCCGAGCGGATGGCCGAGGAGATGCCGCACGGCGAACTGGTCCGCGTGTCCGGGGCGGGCCACATGCTCATGTTGGAACAACCCGACCTGGTCACCGGGCACCTGGTCGGATTGGTTCGGCGCAGTGCCGCCGAACGGTCGGAAAGCAGGCGGCGGTGGTGGCGACGAGCGTGAGCGTGACGCTCCCCGAGGTGCACGACACCGAGGAGTTCGGGCGCAAGCTGGGTGCGTTGGTGCGTGGCGGTGACCTGGTGCTGTTGTCCGGGCCGTTGGGCGCGGGCAAGACGGCGCTGGTGCGCGGCCTGGCCGACGGCCTCGGCGTGACGGGTCGGGTCAGTTCGCCGACGTTCGTGATCGCCCGCGTGCACGACCCCGCGCCGGACGGGCGTGGCGTGCCGTTGGTGCACGTGGACGCCTACCGGCTCGGTGGTCACCTGGACGAGTTGGACGACCTCGACCTGGACACGGACCTGGTCGACGCCGTGGTCGCCGTGGAGTGGGGCGAGGGCGCGGCCGAACGGCTGTCCGAGGACCACCTGCTGATCAGGCTGGAACGCCGGGACGACGACGTGCGCATCGCCCACCTGCACCCGCACGGCGCCTGGGTCGACCGCGAACTCCCGGTGTGACGGGCTAGCGCTCCGCGATGCCGCGCACGACGCCGAGCTCCACCAGGTCCTGCGGCCGCAGCCTCAGGTCGTCGGCCAGTGGGGGCACGTCGTCGCGCTTCAGGATCGCCGCCGCCAGTTCGGGCGCGATCACCGAGAAGTAGGCGTCCGGCGTGATCCACGTGTGCTCCGGTGACGACAACGCCAGCGCGCCGCCGGACCCGCCCTCGCCGATGACCAGGGTGGTGATCGGCACGCGCGCCTCGGCGACCGCGCCGAAGAGGTCCGCGATGGCCGCACCGACCCCTGCCTGCTCGGCGGCCACGTCGTTCGCCGCACCCGGCGTGTCCACCAACGTCAGCACCGGCAGCGCGAACCGCGACGCCAGCCGGACGAGCCGCGCCGCCGTGCGGAAACCGGCCGGGGTGTTCGCCGTGCCGGTCTGCGCGGCGAACGCGATCGCCCGCTCGCCCCGCTGCCCGATGCCGCACAGCATCCCCGCGTCCACCCCGCCCGCGCGATCACCGGTGATCGGCATCCGCGAGTCGAAGTAGTCGTCCAGGTAAGCCGCCGCCCGCGGACGTTCCGGAGCGCGTGCTCGCGACACCGCACTCCACCCGTCGCGTGGCAACTCCGACGCACCCAGAGCACGCGGCACCTCGGCCGGCACGGCGTCACCGCGCGTCAGCGACGAGAGGATCCGCGCCACGGTGGCGTCCACCTCGTCGGGCCGGACCACGAGGTCGACCGTGCCCGCCGCGAACTGCCCCTCCGCCGTGTAAGCGGGGTCGTCCACCGGCCGCACCCGGCTG
Source organism: Saccharothrix sp. CB00851 (assembly GCF_001905065.1). Taxonomy (NCBI): domain Bacteria; kingdom Bacillati; phylum Actinomycetota; class Actinomycetes; order Pseudonocardiales; family Pseudonocardiaceae; genus Saccharothrix; species Saccharothrix sp. CB00851. The sequence continues at coordinate 309,412 of NZ_LWLC01000001.1, read as the reverse complement.
CCGGCGAACCCGACCTGCGCCCCCGACACCGCGATCACGACGTCGGCACCCGCGCCCAGCGACGCCCACAGCCCACCGGTGGTCGGATCACCCAGCACCGACACGTGCGGCAGCCCGACTTCCCGGTGCGCCGCGCACAGCCGCGCCACCCGCTGGAGCTGCCGCAACGACAGCATCCCCTCCTGCATCCGGCTGCCACCGGTCGCGATCCGCGACACCACGGGCAGCCGCGCGGCCCGCGCCTCGGTGAACGCCTCCTCGATCACCTCGCCGGCCGCCGTGCCCACCGAACCGCCGAGGAACCGGAAGTCAAACGTGATCACCACGGCGTCCCGGTGCCGCCGCCACGACACCGACTCGACGCCACCGGTCCGTTCCCGCGCCCGGGCGAGCTGCTCCTCGTACCCCGGCCAGCCGAGCGGGTTCACCGCAGCTCCCGCTTCAGCACCTTGCCCATGTCGTTGCGCGGCAAGGCGTCCACGAACCGCACCACCCTGGGCCGCTTGTGCGGCGACAGCAGCCGGGCCACGTGGTCGCTCAACGCCTCCGGCTCGGGCGCCTCCCCGCGCGCCACGACCCACGCCACCACCCGTTCGCCCAGGTCGTCGTCCGGCTCACCGGTCACCGCGACCTCGGCCACCGACGGGTGCTCCAGCAGGGCGTTCTCGATCTCGCCCGCGCCGATCTTGTAGCCGCCGCTCTTGATCAGGTCGGTGGCACGCCGGCCGACGATCCGCACGTAACCGTCCGGCTCGACCACGGCCAGGTCACCGGTGCGGAACCAGCCGTCGCGCAGCGCCTCACGCGTGGCGTCCGGCCGGTTCAGGTACTCCAGGAACAGGTTCGGCCCCCGCACCTCGATCTCGCCGGGCTCGTCGCCGACGACCCGCAGCTCGACCCCGTCCAGCGGCAGCCCGACCGTGCCCGGCCGCCGGTCGCCGTCCACGCGGACGCTGGTGTTCATCAACGTCTCGGTCATCCCGTAGCGCTCCACCACGCGTTGGCCGGTGAGCTGCTCGACGCGCTCGTGCACGGAAGCTGGGAGCGCCGCGGACCCGGACACCAGCAGCCGCGCCTTCCCGAACGCCTCCGCGTGCTCGGGCTCGGCCGCGATCCGGTGGTACATCGTGGGCACCCCGAACAGCATCGTGCCGCCGTCCCGCAACGCGGCGGCGGCTTTCGCCACGCTGAACGACCCCAGGTGGTGCGCCGTCCCGCCGCGCCGCAGCGGCCCGATCACCCCGACGCCCAGGCCGTGCACGTGGAACAGCGGCAGGCCGTGCACCACCACGTCGTCCGCGGTCCACGCCCACGCCTCCGCCAGCGCGTCGAGGTTCGTCGCCAGCGCCCGCCTCGGCAGCACCACACCTTTGGGTGGTCCCGTCGTGCCGCTCGTGTAGACGATCAACGCGGGCGCCTCGTCGTCCGGCTCGGGCAGGTCGACCGGCGGGCCGGACGGCAACTCGTCATCGACGACCAGGTCGGGCTCGCTGTCCGCGAGGATGTGCGCGAGCTCGCGTTCCCCGACCTTGGGGTTGAGCGGCACGACCGGCACACCGGCCAGCAACGCGCCGACGACCACGACGCACGTCTCGGGCCGGACGTGCGCCCACACCGCCACCCGCCGCTTGCCGACCAACCCGTACGCGACCTCACGTGCCTCGCGCGCCAACTGCTCGTACGTGAGCTCCCGCTCGGGGAACCGCAGGGCGACCTTGGACGACGGCGAGGCCAACGCTGGCAGCAGCATCCCCTTACAGTGACCGGCCGGGGCACGGGGCGCACCACAACTGTGGCCCGAGCCACCCTGCCTCAGCCGTCCGGCCGGGGGAAGTCACGTTGCCGCAGCCGTCCCCGCCGTGGGAAGCGACGCCGGCGCAGAGTCCCGGCCCGGGGGAGCTGCGTTGCCGCAGCTGGCCCCGCCACGGGAAGCCACGTTGCCGCAGATGCCCCGGCTGGCGGAAGCCGCGTTGCCGCAGATGCCCCGGCTGGCGGAAGCCGCGCTGTCGCAGAAGTCCCCGCCCAGGGGGTCCCCTGTTCTTGATCCTGCCGGCACACCACGACGATTCGGCGCGATCACGCCCGCCCTGTGGACAACCGCCGCACCTGTGGACAACCGGCGTCGGTCAAGGTGAGCACGGTCCGCTTCGGCGCTCGGCCTCCCGCAGCTGCGCGCGCACCTGGTCGCGCACGGCCTGGAGTCGGGTCAGGCAGTCGTCCAGCTCCGCGAGCTTGCGCCGGTACACCTCGACGGACTCCGCGCACGCGTCACCGGTCGTGTGACCCTCGCGCAGGCACTGCACGAACGGCCGGGTGTCCTCCAGCGCGAACCCGATGCCGGCGAGCGAGCGGATCTCGTGCACGAGCCTCAGGTCGTCCTCGTCGTACTCCCGCTGCCCGTTCGGGCCGCGTCGCGCGGTCAGCAGGCCGAGGGACTCGTAGTAGCGCAGCGCACGGGTGGTCGTGCCACCCCGCCGTGCCAGTTCTCCGATGCGCACCCGCCCATCCTCCGACATGACGTGGACGTCAACACCAGTGTGGTTCACGCCACCCGATACTCTTTTCAGCTGTGCTAGTGCTCGCCTTGGACACCGCCACCCCCGCCGTCACGGCCGGTGTCGTCGAACTGACGCCCGGCGCACCTCCCCGCCTGCTCGCCCAGCGGGTGACGGTGAACGCGAAGGCGCACGGTGAGCTGCTCACACCGCACCTGCAGGAGGCGTTGGCCGAGGCGGGCCACCGGCTGTCCGACCTCGACGCGATCGTCTGCGGCTCGGGCCCGGGACCGTTCACCGGGCTGCGCGTCGGCCTGGTCACCGCCGCCGCCCTCGGCCAGGCGCTGAACCGGCCCGTCTACCCCGTGCCGACCCCGGACGCCGTCGCGCTGGACGCCGCCACCGGCAAACCGCTGCTGGTGGCCACCGACGCACGGCGCAAGGAGGTGTACTGGGCGGCCTACGACGCGGCCGGCCGGCGCACCGACGGTCCGCACGTCGACCGTCCCGCGGACCTGGTCGCGAAGCTGCCCGCGGTGGCCGAGGCCGCCGGTGAGGGCGCCGAGATGTACGCCGACGTGATCGGGCTGCCGGTGGTGCAGGCGCGCTACCCGTCACCGGTGTCCCTGGTCGCGGCGGCGGCCGAGGAGTTGCTGGCCGGCGCGCGTCCGGCCGCGCTCACCCCCCTCTACCTGCGCCGTCCCGACGCCGTCGAGCCGGTCGGACGCAAGCGGGTGACCAAGGCGTGAGTTCCGGGACCGTCACGATCGCACCGCTGCGCCGGCTGGACGCGGCACGGTGCGCGCGGATCGAGCGGGAGCTGTTCCCCGGTGACGACCCGTGGAGCGCGAACGCGTTCCGCAGCGAGCTCGACAACGGCAACTTCTACGTCGGCGCGTACGTCGGCGACGCGCTGATCGGGTACGCGGGGCTCGGCCTGACCGACTTCGAGGCCAGCGTGCACACCATCGCGGTCGTGGTCGACTACCAGGGCAGCGGTGTCGGCAAGACGCTGCTGCGGGCCCTGCTCGCCAAGGCCGACGAGCTGGGGCTGCCGGTGTTCCTGGAGGTCCGCACGGACAACGAGCGGGCCATCGGCCTCTACCTGGCGCACGGCTTCGAGCACCTGGGCCTGCGCCGCCGCTACTACCAGCCGTCGGGTGCCGACGCGTACACGATGGGAAGGCCCGCGAACCGTGACTGACCGGCTCATCCTCGGTATCGAGAGCTCGTGTGACGAGACCGGCGTCGGCATCGTCCGGCTCGGCCCGGACGGGTCGATGGAACTGCTCGCCGACGAGGTGGCGTCCAGCGTCGAGGAGCACGCCCGCTTCGGCGGCGTCGTGCCCGAGGTGGCGTCGCGCGCGCACCTGGAGGCGATGGTGCCGACCATGCGCCGTGCCGTGGAGAAGGCCGGGATCCAGCTGCGGGACGTGCACTCCATCGCGGTCACCGCCGGTCCCGGGCTCGCGGGCGCGCTGCTGGTCGGCGTGTCGGCGGCGAAGGCGTACGCGGCGGCGTTGGACAAGCCGCTGTACGGCGTCAACCACCTCGCCGGGCACGTCGCCGCGGACACCCTCCAGCACGGTCCGCTGCCGAAGCGGTGCGTGGCGCTGCTGGTGTCGGGTGGTCACTCGCAGCTGCTGCTGATCGAGGGCCTGGCGGAGAAGATCACCGAGATCGGGTCCACCGTGGACGACGCGGCGGGCGAGGCCTACGACAAGGTGGCCCGGCTGCTCGACCTGCCCTACCCGGGCGGTCCGCCGATCGACAAGCTCGCCAAGCAGGGCAACGGCTGCGCGATCGCGTTCCCGCGCGGGCTGACCGGGCCGCGTGACGCGAAGTACGACTTCTCGTTCTCCGGGCTGAAGACGTCGGTGGCGCGGTGGGTGGAGAAGCAGGAACGCGCGGGCGAGGAGATCCCGCTGGCCGACGTCGCCGCGTCGTTCCAGGAGGCGGTGGCCGACGTGCTGACCGCCAAGGCCATCCGGGCCTGCAAGGACCTCGGCGTGGACACCCTGGTGATCTCCGGCGGGGTGGCGGCGAACTCGCGCCTGTCCGGCCTCGCGGCCGAGCGCTGCGCCGAGGCGGGCATCGAGCTGCGCGTGCCACGTCCCCGGTTGTGCACCGACAACGGCGCGATGATCGCCGCTCTCGGCGCGCACCTGGTGGCCGCCGGCGCGAAGCCCTCGGCCCTGGACCTGTCCACCACCCCCGGCCTCCCCGTGAGCACCATCCAGATCCTCTGACCCCGCGCGAGTCGAACGCTCAGGTCCCGCGTGTCGAACGCCCGGGACCCCCGAGTTCCACGTTCGCGTCAGGCAGGGCCGGACCCGAGCGTTGAATTCGGGGGTCCTGGAGGTTCGACACGCGGGACGCGGGTGTTCGACACGCGGGTGTGCAGGCCTTCGGCGTGGCCGGAGGCGAAAGCGGTGGCGAAGGCCTCCGGGCCCAGCGCGGCACGGGCCGCGGCGGCGATCCGGTCCACGTCACCGCGTTCGCCGGCCGGTAGCGGCACGCCCACGGACGCACGCGCCGCCGTCGCCGCGCCCAGCAACCGGGCCGCCGCCTCCGCGTCACCCGCCAACGCCAGCGCACCCGCCACCCCCTCCAACGCCAACGCGATCGCCCGCGGATCACCCACCTGCCGGGCGAGCGCCAACCCCTCCGACTGCAGCTCCAACGCCCGCGCCGCGTCACCCCGCTGCTCGGCCACGAACCCCAGCTCCGCCAGCACCAACGTGGCACCCGCCTCGAACCCGACCTGCCGGTGCCACGACCGCAGCCGCTCCCAGTGCGCCTCCGCCTCGTCCAGCCGCCCCTCCCGCCGCGCGCCCAGCGCCAACCCCGTCTCCGCGTACACCTCACCCGGCGAGAACCCGTGCTCGGCCGCCGTCCGACGAGCCCGCTCGTGCAGCTCACGGGCCTGCGCGTAATCACCGCGCAGCAACGCCACCCGCCCCAGCCAGGACAGCTTGTACGACACCTCCGGCCACGACCGCAGCTCCTCCGCCACCCGCAGCCCGTCCCGGTGCACGGCCTCCGCGCGCTCGTGGTCACCGGCCAGCTGCGCGAGCATCCCCAACCCGAACGACGCCTTCAGCTGCCCCCACCGCTCACCCAACGCCACGAACAGCTCGTCAGCGGTGGCAGCCGACGCACGCGCCTCGTTCACCCGTCCTCGGGCCAGGGCCTGGCTCACCCGGTCGCTGTGCGCCGCCGCCACGCCCCACCGGTCGCCCGACTCCTCGAACGCCGCCAACGCCTGGTCGGTCAGCTCCTCACCGGACGGCATGTCACCGACCGTCGACAGCACGTAGCCCAGGAACCACCGCGCCCGCGCCCGCTCCAGCCGATCCTCGATCTCCGCCGTCCCGGAGATCACCGACGGCTCCACCGCCTCACCCAGCAGCACCTCGAACCCGGCCCGCCACGCCACCGTCACCGGATCCGGAGCGGTCATCAGCCGCCGACCCTCCCGCAGCCGTCCCCGCAGGAACCAGTACCAGGTCAACGCCCGGGTCAGCCGTGCCGCGCCGGCCGCGTCCAACGCATCGTGCGTGGCACGCAGGTTCGCCGTGTCGGCGTCCAACCGGTCCAGCCACGCCAACTGCCCGGACGCACGCAGCTCCGGGTCGGCGCGCTCGGCCAACCCCAGGTAGAACACCGCGTGCCGGGCACGCACCTCCTCGAACTCACCGGCCTCGCGCAGCCGTGCCCGCCCGTAGTCCGCGACCGACTCCAACAGGCGGAACCGGGGCTCGCCGGTGTGCTCGGGCGCGACCACCAACGACCGGTCGACCAGCCTGGTCACCACGTCCAGCACCTCGTCGGCCGCCACCCCGCCACCCGCGCACACGGCCTCCGCGGCGTCCAGCGCGCACCCGTCCACGTGCACGGACAACCGCCGCAGCACGATCCGCTCGGCGTCACCGAGCAGGTCCCAGCTCCAGTCGATCATCGCGCGCAACGTGCGCTGCCGTGCGGGCGCGTCCCGGTGCCCGGTGGCCAGCAACCGGAACCGGTCGTCCAGCCGGTCCAGCAGCGCCGTCACGCCGAGCCCGCGCACACGTGTCGCGGCCAGTTCCACCGCCAGCGGCAGCCCGTCGAGCCGTCGGCAGATCGCCTCGACCACCGGCGCGTTGTCCGGCGTCACCGTGAAGCCGGGCGCGGCGGCGGCAGCGCGCGCTGCGAACAACGTGACCGCGCTCGCCAGGTCCAGCGGCGGCACGGCCCACACCGTCTCGAACGCCAACCCGAGCGGTTCCTGGCTGGTGGCGAGCACCCGCAACCCCGGCACCGCCCGCAGCAGCCGTGACACCAGCTCGGCGACCGGCTCGACCAGCCGCTCGCAGTTGTCCAGCACGAGCAGCACCTCACGGCCGCGCAGCGCCTCCACCAGCGCCGTCCCCGACGCGTCGTCACGCACGCCGAGGACGTCGGCCACCGCGCTCACCACCTGCTCGGCCCGGCCGACGCCCGCCAGCTCGACCAGCCACACCCCGTCCGCGACGGACACCTGCCGCGCGACCTCCAGGGCGAGGCTCGTCTTGCCGACCCCGCCGGGACCGGTCAGCGTCACCAGCCGCGCGTCACGGGGCAGGTCGCACAGGTCACGCACCGCCTGGTCCCGGCCCACCAGCCCGGTCACCGCCACCGGCAGGTTCGTCCGCGCGACCGGCCCGAGCTCGTGGTTGAGGATCGCCCGGTGCAGCTCGGCCAGCTCGGGACCGGGCTCCAGCCCTTGCTCCACCAGCAGCCGGCGCAGCTCGGCGTAGCTCTCCAACGCCTCGACCTGCCGCCCGGCCCGGTACAGGGCACGCATGTGCAGCCCGCGCAAACGTTCGCGCAGCGGGTGCCGCGCCACCTCGGCCGCCAAGTCCACCTGACCGGAAGCCGACTCGGCGAACTCCTCCAGCGCCGCCAACCGCTCCTCGGCCCACCGCGCCACCACCGGCGCCAGGAACGGCGCGTCGGCGAACTCCGCCAGCGTCTCACCGCGCCACAACGCCAGCGCCTCGCCGAACCGCCCGGCCGCCACCAGCTCCCGGAACCGCAGAACGTCCAAAGTGGACGAATCGACCCGCACCGCGTACCCGGCGGGACCGTGCGCGACCAGCTCGCGCCCACCCGGCTCGGCCGCCTCCAACGCCCGCCGCAGCTGCGAGACCTTCGTCTGCAACGTGTTCACCGGGTTGCCGGGCGGCTCGTCACCCCACAGGTCGAACGCCAACCGGTCCGCCGACACCGGCCGCCCCTCGTGCGCGAGCAGGTCCGCCAGCAGCAGCCGGACCTTGGCCTCCGGCACCCGGACCGCCTCACCGCCCGCCGTCCACACCCCGAGCGGCCCCAACACCCCGAATCTCACGCCCGGACGGTAACCGGGCGACCGTGAGCCGACCCCCAGCGGACCCGCAGCGAACCGTGCGCGCCCCCGGCCACCGTGGAAGTCACACGAAGGAGTGAAGAACACATGACTGCCAAGACCCCGTTGACCCTGATCGGCCTCGGCCCCATGGGCCAGGCCATGGTGAACCGGTTCCTCGACGCCGGCCACCCGACCACGGTCTGGAACCGCACCCCGGCCCGTGCCGACGCCGTCGTCGCCCGAGGTGCCGTGCGCGCCGCCACCGCCGCCGACGCGGTGGCCGCGAACCGGCTCGTCATCCTCAGCCTGACCGACTACGCCGCCATGTACGACGTCCTCGACGGCGTCGACCTCGCGGGCCGGGCGATCGTCAACCTCAGCTCCGAAGCACCGGACAAGACGCTCAAGGCGGCCGCCTGGCTCGCCGGACGCGGCGCGGAACTGCTGGTCGGCGGCGTGATGATGAACGCGGAGATGGTCGGCCACCCGGACGCGTACGCCTTCTACAGCGGCCCGCGCGAGGTGTTCGACCGCCACCGCGACACCCTCGCGCTGATCGGCAGGCCGGACTACATGGGCGAGGAGCACACCATCGCCCAGGTGCTCTACCAGGCGCAGCTGGCCGCTTTCCTCCCCGCGCTGGCCGCGATGCTGCACGCCACCGCCCTGGCCAAGTCGGCGGGCATCACGGCCGAGCGGTACGCGCCCTACCTCGCCGACATCAGCGCCAGCCTGTCGATGTACGTGGCGGAGATGGCGAAGCACGTCGACTCCGGCGAGCACCCCGGCGACCTGGCCAACGCGACCATGATGGGCGCCACCGCGGCGCACGTCCTCGGCGCGAGCGAAGCCGCCGGGCTCGACACGGAGCTGCCCAGGGCGGTGAAGTCCCTCTACGACCGCGCCATCGCGGCGGGGCACGGCAAGGACAGCTTCACCGCCCTGATCAACGTCATCAAGGGCTGATCACACCGGGTTCAAGCCGGGGTTGCGGTCCTCGACCACGAACGACTTCAGCGTCGTGGCCTGCGCCCCGGCCGTCCGCACGTACGGCAGCGTGCGGAAGTCGGCCCGCATCTCCCGCGCGGTGAACTTCGTCCGCACGTACCCGCGCCGCCTGCTGTGCAGCTTGATGTGCGGGTTGAGCCGCAGCTGCACCTGGTCGACCGTGTCGTTGCCGTCACCGCCGGACGTCACCGACGAGCACACCAGCTCGGTGCCCACGGTCGGCGACGACGCCGGGTCGTTCCAGTCCAGCTTCACGTCCGCCGCGTAGTGCGCGTGCACGTCGCCGGTCAGCACGACGGCGTTGCGCACACCCGCGTCGACCCACCCGCGGGTGACCCGGTCGCGGGAGGCCAGGTAGCCGTCCCACCCGTCCATCGACACCTCCTTCTCCGGCCCGTCCTTGCGGTCGCGCTCGGCGAAGAACACCTGCTGGCCGAGCACGTCCCACCGCGCGCGGGACTCCCGGAAACCGTCGAGCAGCCACGCCTCCTGCTCCGCGCCGGTGATCGACCGGGTCGGCAGCCCGGCGTCCGCGCAGGTCTTCCACCCGTCGCCGCACGCTTGGTCGTCCCGGTACTGGCGGGTGTCGAGCATGTGGAAGTTGACCAAGCCACCCCACTGGGCCCGCCGGTAGAGCTGCATGTCGATGCCGTTGGGGCGGGCGCCGCGCCGCAGCGGCATGTTCTCGTAGTACGCCTGGAACGCCGCCGCGCGCCGGGCCGCGAAGTCCGGGTCCGGCCGCTCGGGCACGTCGTCGGCCCAGTTGTTCTCGATCTCGTGGTCCCACCAAACGGGTCAGCCGACTACAGTGACAAGCGGCCTACCAGCGAGGATACGACCATGAGTGCATCCCCCGCCCGCCGTACGCGGCGCAAGTTCCGGAAGCAACTCAGCGACAAGCGGGCGGTAATCCCGTTCACCCCGGATGGGGATGGCGCGGTGTGCTACGTGCGCCAGTCGCACTACACCGACGAGAGCACGAGTAGCGCGACCCAGACCACGGAAACCCACCGCTGGTCGAACGCCTACGACATTCCCATTCTCGCCACGGTCGAGGATTTGCACGTCTCGGGTGACCTTGACCCGTTCAAGCGGGAGGGGTTGAAAGAGTGGCTGAGTGACGCGCCGCCGCACCCGTGGAAAACCCTTGTGGTGTCGAAGTTGGACAGGCTTGTCCGGAGCGTTGTGGATGCGTTGACCCTGCTGGATTGGTTGCGAGAGCGCGGTAAGCGGCTGATCTGCATTGCCGAGGGTATCGACTCGTCCAACTCCATGTCGGAATTCATGATCACGCTCATTGCTGCCTTTGCCAGGATGGAAAGGGAGCGGATGCGTGAGAGGTTCCGCTCCGCTAAGGCGAGGTTGAAAGAGGCGGGACGTTGGTCCGGTGAGGGTCACCTTTACGGAACCATGCCGGTTGAACTTCCCGGTGGTGGTTGGATTCTAGGGCTGGACCAGTACGCTGTTAAGATTCTGCACACGTTGTCGGAACAGGCACGCCACGGAACCAACCTTTCCGACATGTGCCGTTGGCTGACCGAAAATCACGTCGTCAGTCCGAGGGACCGTCAACTACAGCTAGCCGCAGAAAGGCGCGGAGAAGACCCGGCCACGGTCGAACTCAAGGGCTACGAATGGAATGTAACCGCTTTGCGTAGGTTGCTCGAACATTCCGACTTGGTCGAACTCGGGATCTTCGAGCCCGCCGAACAGTCGGAAATCATGGTCAAGCTGGACGAAAAGTCTCGCCGGAAGAGTCGCGGCAGCAACCAGCCTTATCCGTTCTCCGGGATTCTGGTGTGCCCGGATTGCTTCGAACCGTTGTGGCACCGTATCGCCGCACGGACCCGGACCCGCAAAGACGGTTCAACGGTCGATTACCAGTACAACTACTGGCAGTGCCCCACCCGCCAGCACGGACCGGCCATGCGGGCAGAGGAAATCGAACCGCTGGCCGAACAGACCTTCTACAAACTGTTCTCAATGGTTCCCGTCCGGGAACGGATTGTGTTGCCCCCGACGAACCATGCGAACGAAATCGCCAAGCTCGAACGTGAATACGCCCGGATGATGTCCGGGGTTGCCAAGGCGACAACCTCCGAGGAACGGCACCGGGTGATGGAAGACGGAAACCGGATTCTCGGCGATATCGACACGCTCCGGGCGCTTCCCGCCGACCCCGGTGGTGTGCAGTGGGTTCCGACCGATCGCACCTGGCGGGAAGAGTTGGCCGGATTGTCGCCGGAAGACCGGCGGTTGCGGTGGCTGGAACTGGGTTACCGGTTCGCGGTGCGCAAGAATCAGGATAGGACGCTGACCGCCGGTTTCCGTCTGCCAGACGGTTGGCGGGAAGCAATGCCCGAACTTGCTGAATACCACGACAGCGTAATTTCCGACGGGGTTGACGAATACACGTTCACCATTCCCGTCGATCCACAATAACGTCAGTTATTCGGGACGCCGTGAAACCAGAGGACCTCTTCCGCCCGTGAGCGGAAGGGGTCCTCTGGTTTCAGGGTGAGCGGAGCGACCGCCGGCACCGGGTTACGCGGCGGGTGGCCGCTTCGCTATCAACGCGTCGCATATCGCGCTGATACCGGCGGCTACTTGTCGGACGTTCTCCCCGTCAACGGTGACCCAAATCGCGCCGTCCGGCGCTGTCGTGGCGGTCGCCCGAATCGGTCGGGGTACCCGATGCCGGTTCGCTGCTGTGTGCAGTGGGATCACCTTTGCGCCGCCGTCGTAGGCGACCGGGATGGATTTCCTGGCGGTGAGGTCGAATACGGCGAGCTGCCCGGCGGAGCGCCCCAGTTCCAGCGCTTCCGCCAGGGTCGGCACGACCACCGACACGTCAAGGTAGATACGGCCGGAATTGGGATCGCGCCACCCGCCCAGAACGCGACGGGGCAGCGCGAACGCGCGTCGTGCGGTCGCCAGGTAGGCGGCGAGATCATCAGCGGTCACGGGGTGCTCGTGGACCCGTTCCCAGTACGGATCGACCGACACGGCGTAGCCGGCCGTCACGTCGGCCCCGGTGGTCGGATCGACGGTGAAGCCGCCATCGGGCACCGACAGCGCGCCGGCCAGCGCCGCCAAGCGCGCCGGAGGCAGCCGGAAAGGCAGCCCAGCGCCGCTGTGCGGCGCTGGATCGGGTGGGGAGGGGTCGGGGTGGCGGCGGACGGGTTCAGCGGACATGAGCGCGCTCCTGGCGGACGGGTGGCGGGCGCGCCCGTGAGCGCGGACCCGTTGACACCCAAGAACTCCAAAAATAACGCTGTTTTTCGACTTGCGAATGCAAATACTTCAGGTAAGACCGGTCGTCGTGCCCGCAGCGACCCGACCGCGTCCCATGCGGCGATCACCGGCCGCAGGACCGATGTGGACGGAAGGGAGGCGTCAGGGAGGTGTCAGGGAGGCAGGGACGTTTCCCTGCCCGTTCCCTAGGTCGAGGTCCCTCTACTGACCAGCGCCGACGTCCGACAGGGAGGCGAACCGGCCCGCCGCTGAACCGCTCGCAGGGGCGCGTATCCACGTCGTCAGACCCCTACGGGGCATTGAGTCGGGCGGAGCATCGGTAGGGCTCAGAGGCCGGTTGAACAGGCAAAAAAGACGGCGGTAGGGCTACCGCTCTAATAGGTAATTCGATCGGTAATTCGCCCGGTAACTCCACGGGTAACCCCACGAGGACCGCCCCGCGACCCCGCCGCGCCCCCGGCGCGAACGTGTGTCACTTGACGTTCCTGTATGTGAGTCTGGGATACCAACGGAACCCCTTACACCCGGTCTGACCAGGGGTTACGCAACCTCTAGGGGGTGGCGCTCTAAGGTGAACCCCCGTGTGCACCCCCACATGCACCCCAATATGAACCCCCAACGGCAACAGCCGTTCAGTCCACATCGGACAGTGGTACCACCCCTGGCGGCCAAGATCGTTGCCGAGCGAACCTAGTAGCCGCTGACCTGGGCGGTTAGTGCCCCTACTGCCGATGGTACCAGTACGCTAGTAGATCGACACGCGGCCAGTTCCGCAGTGGATCACGTCGGGTCCACAAGATCACACCAGGGCGTGCGCGCATGAGTGGTGTCCGCACGATTCGGAGGGCTCCACTGGGCGATGGCGACCACAACGAAAGCCCCCCGCCTCCGGGCGGGGGGCTTTCGTGCGCTTGGGGCTGGGAATCGCCTGTCAGCCCCGCGCAGGGACGTTCTAAGCTGGACCATTTGCGCGCGTGCGCAGAAGCTTGCGCCGTGCGCTGGCCCGGTGAAGAAGGGCCTCCATCGTATTCTTGTTCACGCCGTGGTACTCCGCCAGATTCGAGATCGAGGGCTGGTCCCTGGACTCGTACCGTAGGAGGATCACGTACTCCATCGACAGGCGGAGCGGCGAATTCCGGTCGGCCCACATGACGTCGCAGTACCGCCAGTGGCAAGCCCGCTGCTTTCCGCTTCTGGTCACTCGGACCAGCAAAGCTACCTCCGATCGGTTCCTAGCTGTCCGAGCCAGCTAAGACACGCCCGGTTCCGCCGTGCGGCTTACACGTCGGACAGTCGAGCGTACTCGGCTGATAGTTGTCCGGATCGGGATTGGCGTTCGGATTGTCAATCCGCCCGCCGTAGCACTTCTGGTTTGGGCAGCCCACCCATGCCTTCGGCAACTTCCCTAGGTTCCAGTGGAGAAGGCGTCGAGGAATGTCAACATCATCTGCTGGTCGAGCGGGTCGGACAATGCTTTCTCAATCATCGCCTCTACAACCCTGACATCGAGCCCGAGGCGTTCGGCGATCTGCTTCGGGGTTAGCCCTCGCTGAGCGGAAAGAGCGGCTGCGACTCGTGCGCTCTGCCCCGCGTACAGCTCCCGAGTAAGTGCCAGCGCCATCAGCCTTGCGGAGCTGTCGAGCCAGACATACGCGGATTCAACCTTTTTCGCGGGCTCTTGAGCGCCCTGTCGCTCCAACTTCTTGACCCGAGCCTCAAGCTCCGTCAGGTCTTCGAGGACTCCGGTCAGGTCGTTGATGACAGCCTTAATCGCCCTGGAATCGCCAAGAAGCAACTCCGATTGGGCGTTATGGGCAACGTTGTCCAGGACAACGATACAAACCCGCCGCGCGCTCTGGGTGTCCATGACTTCTGACATCCGAGGGGCGCCGCCCCTCCTGCGCCTCACGTCGCTGTCTCCGATCCTGAGTCATCCTCGATCGGCTTCCCTAGAAGTTTGCCGTTATCGCCTCCTGGCGTCTCTGGGGGTGTGCCATTCGTCTTGTGCGCGAAGGTCTCCGGGTTGACTTTCCTCAGAGCCTTGCCGCTGTAGTTGCATTCAGCGCATCCACCGGACCTGCCGAAGCAGTGCCCGCACGTCGCGGCCATGCTTCAGTTTCCGTTCAGGTTGGGCCAGCGGTGCAATTCCTGGCCGGTGGTTCGGTGTCGTGCTACGTGGTCCCCGCTGTGCCTTGGGGGCTCGGTGCAGGTCCAATTCAGTACAGGGTCACGCTGGGCGCAATGGCCGTTCAGGTCTGGCATGGGCTGCGCTACTCCGTATCCGTCGATTCGTACCACTCGATGAGTGCGTGACGAGCCACTGGAATTCGCTCCGTGGGAGGGTCGTCCGTTGCGACGGGCAATATCTCGGTTCGCTGCGTGTGGTCGAGATACGGCCTGACCATCTTCGGGGCGTCTGGGTCGTCCATCCAGAACGTTTCTCGCTTGATGAACTCGGCTACAGGCACGGCATCGGGCGAGTGCCCGTCGTGCTTGGCCATGTCATTTCCGGAAGCGCTGGATGACTCGAAGATCCCGTAGAACCGGCCAGAGAACGTACAAGCCTGTCCCTATGACGGTCACTCCGAGAAGGCACATGACGAAGAACTCCCAGTTGTTCATGACGGGAAGCCCCTCACGACGGATATCATTTTCGGCCAGCCGAGAACGGCTCGGACGACTTCGCGCACGGTCCCGTCAGCCTCTAGGGCTATCTTTCCGCCAACGAGCCTGGCCGCTTCCGCTTTGCTGGGACTGTAGACCCGAACCAATTCGACAACGTCGAAAGTCCACCGGGCATACCCGAGCATCACGGGTTCGAGGGGGTCTTCGCCCACTCGGGCTCCTTGGAACCCGGCGTTGAGGAGCTGCTGTAGCCACCACATCGCCACGATCTCATCCGGGGTTGCCTGCCCGGTCAGCTCAAGGAGTTCATCGCTCATACGTCAGCCCGCCGAGAAGGCCAGGGTCGTATTGCGTCGCCGACACCTAGCCCAATGGCGGGCTTGTAGGAGTCAAGCGACCTTCTCAACGCCGAAACGTTGTCCGCTTGGGTAAACATGTAGTTGTCCTCACTGAAAAGCCCACCGGGGACGCTGTGGGCACGGTTACTCGCTTGCCCCCAGCCCGATGGGCTTACAGGAGTCAAGCGACCTTCTCTGCCATGTGCGGCAGTCCGCTTGGGTATTCATTCTGTTGTCTTGTTGGGTTTCAGGTGAGGTCTCCCTCGCCCGGGGACGGCTACTCTACGTGGGGATTTGCCCTGAGTCACGAATTTTGCGGGGAGTCCAGCCGATCGGAGGATGATCGACTCTGTCGCTACCTAGGGTGTCTACGTCACCGGCCCTCGGAGTTCATCACTGCGACGAACGCGGCAGCGGCGTCGCTGGCCTCGCCCCGGACGACGTAGCGGATCGGCCCCACCTTGACCAAAGGTGCACCTTCGTTCAAGGCTGCGATAGCCGCCGCAAGTTCGGCCTGCTTTTTCTCGCTGCGCTGGCCACCGCTGGCCTTCTCCAGCTCTGCAAGGATTTCGTCCCGCGTACCGTGTGCCCATGCCGTGTGAATGACCATGCGCGGTAGGCTAGCAGTCACGTTACCGCAGGTCAGACGCCCAGCGGCTCTGCCGCGAAGGTGTGGGCGCAGCGAAGGAAGCGGGCGATGATTCCCTTGCGGCACAACGGTTTTCGTCTGTGAGCTTTCCAGGGTGCGCACCGCACGCGCTGACGACCGGCTCCGCATCGGCGAGACGCTTCTAACCTCCGTTAAGGGCGGTTGCCCCGACGTAGGGCCTACGCCGAATCTGCCAGGTCAGAAGCCGTGCAGCCTCGTTACAGCCCTCTACGAAGCCCCTACGCGGTAGGGGCTTCGTAGAGGGCTGTAACGGTGCTACACTGTTGTTAGTTGACTCGCTTGGTGGTCGTCCCACACCACCAGCCACGGCGCCACGGAGTGCGCGAGCTGCAGGTCCGCGTCCGTCTTGTACTGCGCGTGCCGCAGCCGGTAGTCGGCCAGCGTCCGCGTCTCCGGGCCGACGACCGCGCGCACGTCCGCCGCCTTGGCCGCGTACTCGTACTGGTAGTCGCCCAGGTGCAGCACGACGTCCGGGTGGTCCTCGGCCAGCCGCCGGTACGCGGTGAAGTAACCCTCGCCGAAGTGCGCGCACGACGCGAAGCACATGGTCAGGTCCTGCCCGAGGACCCACGGCTCGGGCGTGGTGCGGGTGCGGCCGACGGGGGACAGGTGGCCGTTCACCCGGAACCGGTAGTAGTACTCGCGGCCGGGCCGCAGGCCGAACGGCTCCACGTGCACGCTGTGCCCGAGGTCCGGCCGGGCGGGCTGCACGCCGCGCCGCACCACGCGCTGGAACCGCTCGTCCTCGGCCAGCTCCCAGTGCACCGGCACGACCCGGTCGGGCATGCCGCCGAGGCCGTTCTCCTCCAGCGGGCGGGGCGCGAGGCGCGTCCACAGCACCACGCTGTCGGGACGGGGGTCGCCCGAGGCGACGCCGAGGGTGAAGGGGTCGTCGAGCTTGGGGAAGCCCGCGCCGGTGGTGGCGAGCGCCACACCGGCCACACCGCCGATGAGCAGGGAACGTCGGGTCACCGCAGTCATGCGGACACCGTTGCCGACGATGTTGGCGACCAGGTGAACGGCGGTGTGACACGAGTGGACGAGTTCACCCGGCCGGTAGCGGGGGGTCGTTGAAGCGTTGGCACTCGCGTGGGTAGAGTGCTAGATGCACGGCACCAGCAACCGCCCCGACCCCCGCGACGGCGGGGTGGCA
This sequence comes from Saccharothrix sp. CB00851, assembly GCF_001905065.1. NCBI lineage: Bacteria > Bacillati > Actinomycetota > Actinomycetes > Pseudonocardiales > Pseudonocardiaceae > Saccharothrix > Saccharothrix sp. CB00851. The sequence continues at coordinate 292,500 of NZ_LWLC01000001.1, read as the reverse complement.
GGAGCCGTAAACGCAACCTGCCAACGCTTTCGACGACCGTGGAGGTCAGCCCGGTGAGCGTGAACATCAAGCCGCTCGAGGACAAGATCGTCGTCCAGGCCAGCGAGGCCGAGACCACGACCGCTTCCGGCCTCGTGATCCCGGACACCGCGAAGGAGAAGCCCCAGGAGGGCAAGGTCCTCGCGGTCGGCCCCGGCCGGATCGACGACAAGGGCAACCGCGTCCCCGTGGACGTGGCTGTCGGCGACGTCGTCATCTACTCCAAGTACGGCGGCACCGAGGTCAAGTACAACGGCGAGGAGTACCTCATCCTCTCCGCCCGCGACGTGCTGGCCGTCATCAACTGACGCTCGGCTGACACGCAAGACGCCCCGGCGAACCCCTCACCGGGGCTTCCCGGGGCGTTTCGCATCAAGAGAGGCGTAGGCAATGCCCAAGCAGATCAGCTTCGACGAGGACGCTCGTCGGGCACTCGAGCGCGGTGTCAACAAGCTCGCGGACACGGTCAAGGTGACCCTCGGCCCGCGCGGCAGGCACGTCGTGCTCGACAAGAAGTTCGGCGGGCCCACCGTCACCAACGACGGCGTGACCATCGCCCGCGAGATCGAGCTGGACGACGCGTTCGAGAACCTCGGCGCGCAGCTGGCCAAGAGCGTCGCCACCAAGACCAACGACGTGGCGGGCGACGGCACGACGACCGCGACCGTGCTGGCCCAGGCCATGGTCCGGGTCGGCCTGCGCAACGTCGCCGCCGGCGCGAACCCGATGTCGCTCGGCGTCGGCATCCACGCCGCCGCCGAGGCCGTCGTGGACGCCCTCAAGGCCAAGGCCACCCCGGTCAAGGGCCGCGACAACATCGCCCAGGTCGGCACCGTCTCGTCCCGTGACGAGTCCATCGGCGCCCTGCTCGGCGAAGCCATCGAGAAGGTCGGCGAGGACGGTGTGATCACCGTCGAGGAGTCCTCCTCGATGGCCACCGAGCTGCAGATCACCGAGGGCGTGCAGTTCGACAAGGGCTACGTGTCGGCGCACTTCGCCACCGACCTCGAAGCCCAGGAGACGGTGTTCGAGGACGCCCGCATCCTGCTGCACCGCGAGAAGATCTCGGCGCTGGCCGACCTGCTGCCGATCCTGGAGAAGGTCGCCGAGGCCGGCAAGCCGCTGGTCATCATCGCCGAGGACGTCGAGGGCGAGGCGCTGTCCACCCTGGTCGTCAACGCCCTGCGCAAGACGCTGCGCGTGGTCGCGGTCAAGGCGCCGTACTTCGGCGACCGCCGCAAGGCGTTCCTGGACGACCTGGCCGTCGTCACCGGCGCGCAGGTCATCGCGGCCGAGGTCGGCCTGAAGCTGTCCGAGGCGGGCCTCGACGTGCTGGGCTCCGCCCGGCGGGTCGTCGTCTCCAAGGACAACACGACCATTGTCGACGGCGGCGGCTCGTCGGCCGACGTGGCCGGTCGCGCGGAGCAGCTGCGCCGCGAGATCGAGGCCACCGACTCCGACTGGGACCGCGAGAAGCTGCAGGAGCGGCTGGCCAAGCTGTCCGGCGGCATCGCCGTGATCAAGGTCGGCGCGGCCACCGAGACCGAGCTGAAGGAGCGCAAGCACCGCATCGAGGACGCGGTGGCGGCGACCAAGGCCGCGGTCGAGGAGGGCATCGTGCCCGGCGGCGGTTCGGCCCTGGTGCACGCGGCCAAGGTGCTCGACGGCGGCCTCGACCTGTCCGGTGACGAGGCGACCGGCGTCGCGATCGTCCGCGAGGCCCTGGGCTCGGCGCTGTTCTGGATCGCCGCGAACGCGGGCCTCGAAGGCGCGGTCGTGGTGAACAAGGTCCGCGAGCAGGAGTGGGGCTTCGGCCTCAACGCCGCCACGCTGGCCTACGGCGACCTGCTCGAGGCCGGGATCATCGACCCGGTGAAGGTGACGCGTTCCGCGGTCACCAACGCCGCTTCCATCGCCCGCATGGTGCTCACCACCGAGAGCGCCGTCGTGGAGAAGAAGGAAGAGGAGCCCGCCGCCGGCGCCGCCGGTCACGGTCACGGCCACGGTCACGGCCACTGACCCGGTAGTCGGTCACCGACCTGGTCATCGCGCAGAGCGAACGGGAGGGGCGGCACCCGCGAGGTGCCGCCCCTCCCGCGCGTTCGGCGTCAAGCGGGCGTCAACTGCCGCTTGCGCGCCTTGATGATGCTGTCCCGCTCGGACTCCGAGAGGCCGCCCCAGATCCCGTAGGGCTCCTGCACCGCCAGGGCGTGCCGCCGGCACATCTCCAGCACCGGGCACGACAGGCACACGGCCTTCGCCCGTGCCTCCCGCCGCGCCCGCGCCGGTCCGCGCTCCCCGTCCGGGTGGAAGAAGAACGCGCTGTCCATCCCGCGGCACGAGCCGCGCATCTGCCAGTCCCACAGATCCGCGTTGGGACCGGGAAGCCTTCGGGTGTCCGCCATCGAGACCGCCTCCTTGGCCCATGGACGAGAACTGCTCCATTCGGCTTAACGATGATCCACCGTAGAACCGCGCCAAAACTTGTTCAAGGGGGTGCGGGGCCTTTTGCCGGCAATTCATACGATGGGTGATCGATGACCGCCCGGGCCGGAGTTGCCGGTGACGTCAGGTGAACGGACGATGTCAGCGTGATGACGCCCCCCGACCACACCGGGACCGTGCCGGAAGGCGACCAGGAAACCGTTGCGGCGGAAGACGATCCAGCGCATTCGGTGACCCTCTCGGTGGCCGCCGTGGCCCGCCGGCTCGGCGTCGCGCCGGCCACTCTGCGCACCTGGGACCGCCGGTACGGCCTCGGCCCCAGTGATCACACAACCGGGCGACACCGCAAATACGCGCCACTCGACGTAGCGCGGCTGGAGCTGATGCAGCGCGCCCTGCTGCGCGGCGCGTCGTCCGCCGAGGCCGCCAAGTACGCCCTGACCAGCCCGCTGCGCGCGCCGCTGACCGCCGTGCCCGCGTCGTTGACCGGCGGCGAACTCGACGGCGGCTCCGCGCCGGCCGGTGGGCGGGGCCTGAAGCTGCAGGCGGCGAACCGGCGGGCCAAGGGCGTCGGCCGGGCCGCGTTGGCGATGGACTCGGCCGCGGTGCAGTCGCTGCTGGCCGACGCCATCGCGGCGGACGGCGTGGTCACGACGTGGGACGAGGTGGTGCGCCCCGTGATGGCCGCGATCGCCGCGAGGTGGGAGCACTCCGGCGCCGGGGTCGAGGTGTCGCACCTGGTGGAGGAGTGCGTCCTGGCCGCCGTCATCCGCGCCACCCCGGTCGTGACCAGCCCGCGCAACCACCGCCCCGTGCTGCTGGCGTGCATGCCGGACGAACGGCACAACTTGCCGCTGTACCCGTTGGCGGCGGTACTGGCGCAGCGCGGGCTCGGCACCAGGCAGCTCGGCGCGGCGCTACCCGCCGACGCCCTGGCCTCGGCCGTCCGCCGAACCGCCCCTTCGGCCGTGGTGCTGTGGGCCCAGCTGCCGCGCTACGCCGATCCGGGTGTCGTGGCGGCGTTGCCGAGGACCCGCCAACAGGTCCGCGTCTTCGCCGGGGGCCCCGGCTGGGAACGCGGCGTCGTGCCGCAGCCGGCGGAGCGGATCAACGACCTCGCCTCGGCCGCGGACGCGATCGAGCGGGCCGTCTGCTGATCACCGAGCGGGGCCGTCTGCTGATCCCTGCCCGATCCCTGCGGCACACGCCGCCGGCCATCCGCTCAGCCCGACCTTGCATCCCCCGACCTCGCATCCCCCGAACCCGCATCCCCGAACCCGCATCCCCTGGCCGTGCACCCCTGGCCGTGCACCCCAGGCTGCACGCCCCTGGCCGCGCGTCCCTTGGGTCGCGCACCCCTGGGGCCCGTACCACCTGGGGCCCGCACCCCAGGGGACCCACTCACCCGAGCCCCGCTCGCCTCGGCCCCGCTGGCCCCGCCCACTCGCACCGCAGACCCGCTGGCCCTGGACCCGCTCGCCGCTCGTCCCGGCACCGCTGGCTCGGACCCGCCTCGTCTTCCCGACCCTGTCGTTCGCGGTGGTCGGAGCGGGGGGTTGACGGGGCTGTGGTTGGTGAGGGCTCCGCTTGGTTTTCAACCGAGGATTGGGAACAGTGTTTCCGTACATTTTCGGTCGATGATCACCCGAAGGTGTTGCCCGGCGGCCTGTGGGGGCGGTCCCGCCGGTCAAACTGGCTGTTGGTTCACCCGTCGGGCTGGTTATGACCGACCTGTCCGGCTCGTCCCGTTGGTCCTTCGGCGCCACGGTCCGATCCACCCCCTCTCATGCGCTCTGCCTGCACTTACCCTGCCACGAGGGTCCGGCATTTCGACGTGTCCGGCTGCTGCCTGTGGATAACTCGCCGCCGAGCGGCCCGGCGGCGGTACTGAAGGACCTGAAGGCGCGTGGAGGGGTTGAGGTGGTCGGGGTGAGGGAGGCGGCGTTCGGGGATCGGCCCGAGGCCGAGGTCTGGGGTGCGCTGGCTGGTGGGGTGGAAGAGCGGTGGTTGGCGGCGGTGGTGCTTGGTGGGCAGGGGCACTATGCGGCGGCTGCCACCGTGCTCGGGAAGTTGATCGGGCGTGGTGGGCTGTTCGGGTCGTTGGCGGCTTCCACGCTCGCGTCGCACCGGCGTCAGCTCGGTGGTCACGCGGCGGCGCGGGTGTTGGACGGGTGGGCGTTGGCGATGGTGCCCGAAGACGCCCGAGGCCTAGGCGGCGAAGACCCGGACGACGTGGACGTGGCCGGTGCGCGGGCTGACGCGTTGCTCGGGCTCGCGGCCGACGCGGTAGGTACCGGGCGGCTCGACGAAGCACGGCGGCTGCACGCGAGGGTCCGGCCGCGCGGGTGGCGCAGCCGCGTCCGCCACCAGTGGCTGGCCGCCGAGATCGCGTTGGCCGGCGGTCACGCCGAGCAGGCGGTGCACCCGGCCGAGGTCGCCGCGGCGACCGCTCGGGAGGCCGGCGCAACGCGACACATCCTCAAGTCCGACCTCGTCCTCGGCACCGCCCTGGTGGTGTGGGGGACACCCGAAAGCGTCGATCGAGGGCTCGACCTGCTACTGTGTGACCTAAATCACACTGACCGCCGAGGGCTTTTCTCGTTGGTCTGGCCGACGGCGCTTGTCCTGGCAAACGCCCAGGCAGACCGCAGTATTGCGGGCGCGGCAAACGTGAAGGAACGCGCGGAAAACGCTCTGAGCTGCGTGTTGCGCAGAGCCGACCCGCTGGGCCGCCGTCTCGCGGACCGATCGCCGTGGATCCCGACTGCGCTGCTCCGTTCCGGGGAACCCCCGAACGCAGACCCTGAGACGAACTTCTTGACGGATTAAGCACCGGATCGTGTCAAGGTTCGGCCTCTAGCGTCCGATAGGGGATGTGGAACGTCACTCGGCTGCAGGAAGGAGTCCCCGTGACCACGGTCCTTATTTGCGACGACCGGCGCAGTGTGCGGGAGGGTCTCACCCGCGTGATGTCGGCTGTCCCAGGGGTTAGCCGCATCGACTGCGTAGCGCACGGTGACGAGTTGTTGGCTCGGTTCTCTCGGCAGCCGGTCGACGTCGTACTGGTTGGCACCCAGCGCGCCGTCCCGACCGGGGTCGAAGCGACCCGGCGACTCGTCTCAGCCAACCCGCAGGCAAACGTCATCGTTTTCGGCGCACCGGACGACGCGGGCAGCATCGCCGCCGCGATCGCCGGCGGGGCCCGCGGCTACCTGCGTTGGGACGCCTCGCGCCCCGAGCTGGTGGCCGCACTGGCGCACACGCTCGCGAGCACGAGCGTGCCCGCGCCGCGCCAGCCGTCGGACCCGGGCGTCCAGCTCACCGAGCGCGAGCTCCAGGTGCTGCGCGGGATGAGCCAGGGCAAGAGCAACGGGCAGATCGGGCGTGAGCTCTACCTGTCCGAGGACACGGTGAAGACCCACGCCCGGCGCTTGTTCCGCAAGCTCGGCGTGCGCGACCGCGCCCAAGCCGTCGCGCACGGCTTCCGCCGCGGTCTCGTGTCCTAGCTCGCGGGAACCCACAAGGACGCACAGGCTCGGGGCCAGGCTCGTCGGACTCGTCAGGCGAGTCGCACCGGCACCCCTTCCTCCAGCCACGGCCCGGTGACGCCACGCGCGTCACCGGGCCGCTGTGCGCCCACGACGTCCCGGCGCCCGCCGCGCCCGAGCCGACCCGGCGCCCGCGACGCCCACGGCGTGTCGGCTGGTCAGGTGAGGTCTAAAGACCCCATCTGGACCCCATTGCCCAACATTCGGTCGTGCGACCGGTACGGTGAGCATCACCAGTACGGGCGACGTCGATCGTCCCGTGCTGTTCTTTGTCGGTACGCCTACGCGTAACACCAGGGCAGTTGTCTGCGATGACCAACTTGGGGGACGGACTGGACGCCGAAGTGGGCGCAGCCGTCGATGGCGACCGCCACGCGATCGAGCGGCTCCTGGCATCCATCCGACCCCTCGTGGTGCGGTACTGCCGCGCCAGAGTCGGAAGGCAGGAGAGGTCTTTCGCTTCGGCGGACGACGTGGCCCAGGAGGTGTGTCTCGCGGTGCTGACGGCCCTGCCCAGCTATCGCGACCAGGGTCGGCCGTTCTTGGCGTTCGTCTACGGGATCGCCGCGCACAAGGTGGCCGACGCGCATCGCTCCGCAGCCCGGAACCGGTCAGAACCGGTCCCGGAGGTGCCCGACGCCCCCGAGACGGAGGCCGGCCCCGAGCAGCGCGCCATGCAGGGCGAGCTGTCGGAGCGGATGGCCGTGCTCCTCAAGGTCCTTCCGGAGAAGCAGCGGGAGATCCTGCTGCTTCGCGTGGTCGTCGGCCTGTCGGCCGAGGAGACCGCCGACGCGGTCGGCTCCACGCCGGGCGCGGTTCGGGTGGCGCAACACCGCGCCCTGGCCCGCCTTCGCAAGACGTTGGCAGCGGAGGAGGTGGTCTGAGTGGCTGACCAGCACGAGAAGGGCAACGGAGAAGTCGTGCGCGGACGAGATGAGAGACCGCCGCAGTCTGATGACGCCCTGACCGAGGACACCCTGGTGGACCCGGGGGACGACCTCGCGGGCATCCGAGCTGACGACGCGCTGCTCGACGCGCTGGGCGGACGTGCGGGCGAACCGCCGGAGTCGCTCGTCGACGACGAGCTGAACGCGCTGCTGCTGGCCTGGCGGCGCGAGGTCGACAGCCCGCCGATGGGCGAGCTGGTCGACACCGAGACCGCGGTGGCCACGATCGCCGCCGCCCGCCCCCAGCCGAGGGGCACCAGGCACCGCTTCCTCATCCCCCTCGCGAGCGCCGCCGCCGTGCTGGCGATCGCGTTCACCGGGATGAGCCTGGTCGCTCGCGACGCCCAGCCCGGCGACGCGCTCTGGGGCCTGACCAGGGTCCTCTACTCCGAGCACGCGCGTTCGGTGGAAGCCGCCGTCGCGGTGCGCACCGACCTCGACACCGCTCGCGCCGCACTGCGCGAGGGCCGGTACGGCGAAGCGCGTGACGCGCTGCTCAAGGCGGAGAAGAGCCTGCCGTCGGTCTCGCCGGACGACGACAAGGACGCCTTGGCCCAGCAGCACGAGTCGCTGCTGGAGGAGCTGACCAGCACCACGCCGTCGCCGAACACGCCGACCACCGCGCACCAGTCGACGTCGGCACCGCTGCCCACGACCGAGCCGAGCCGGCCGTCGTCCACGACGCAGACGACGGTGTCGGAATCAACCACGTCGACCGCGCCGACGACGACCACCGAGACGGTTTCGTCCTCGGACGGCACGGCGCAGCCGCCACCGCCGCCCACGTCGGGTGAGCCGCCGGCCAGCGGTCAGAGCCGGGGCGACCCGCCGCAGACCCCCGGCGTCACCGACGGCCAGACCCAGGGGACGCCGGAGAACTGACCCGCCTGTGACGAAGCCCGCTCCCGATCCGGGGGCGGGCTTCGTCACACGGTCAGCGAGCGCTCTCGGTCGCGGTGACCCCGTCGGCGTAACCGCGGCAGTACTCCCAGCTCACGTACGCCACCGGGTCCGGGTCGTACGCGGGCTCGTGCGGGCGCATCCGGCCGTCGGACAGCAGCTGCTCCAGGCTCGACCGCAGCAGCGCCCAGTCGTGGTAGTGCGGCTCCTGGCACTCGCCGCAGTCCACCACGATTCCCCTGACACCACGGGGTTCCAGCAGCGCCTGGTACACCGCGAGGTCGCTGAGGTCGCCGATCAGCTCGGCCCGCTCGGCGTCGTCCATCGGCGGGTGGTCGTGGTCGTGGTCGGGCTCGCCGAGGACCCGGGCCGGGTCCTCCGGGTCGCCCGCGAACGGGTCTGGTGGCAACGCGTCGTGCGGCACGACCCCGCACGGTACCGGGCGGACCCCCGGCCACGTCCAGATACCATGACCTGAACCCATCGCCGCTGCGTGGCACCCGATCCGCGGCGGCGGGATCGCCGCACGACGGAAGGCAAGCCAGCCGCCATGACCAGCGAGCTCAACGCTGACGGAGTCCCGCCCAAGTTCGCCATGCTGGGACTGACCTTCGACGACGTACTGCTGCTGCCCGCCGAGTCGGAGATCGTCCCGAGCGGCGTGGACACCAGCACCAAGCTGTCGCGCAACATCACCCTGCGCGTGCCGCTGGCCTCGGCCGCGATGGACACCGTGACCGAGGGCCGGATGGCCATCTCGATGGCCCGCCAGGGCGGCATCGGCGTGCTGCACCGCAACCTGTCCCTGGAGGAGCAGGCCCGCCAGGTGGAGACCGTGAAGCGGTCCGAGGCGGGCATGGTGAGCGACCCGGTCACGTGCACCCCGGACGACACGATCCGCCACGTGGACGAGCTGTGCGCGCGCTACCGGATCTCCGGCGTGCCGGTCACGGACGCGAGCGGCAAGCTCGTCGGCATCATCACCAACCGCGACATGCGCTTCGAGGTCGACCACTCGCGCAAGGTCAGCGAGGTGATGACCAAGGGTCCGCTGGTCACGGCTCAGGTCGGCGTGTCGGCGGAGGCCGCGCTGGGCTTGCTGCGCAGGCACAAGGTGGAGAAGCTGCCGATCGTGGACGGCGAGGGCAAGCTGCGTGGCCTGATCACGGTCAAGGACTTCGTCAAGACCGAGCAGTACCCGAACGCCTCGAAGGACCCGGACGGCAGGCTGCTGTGCGCCGCCGCGATCGGTGTCGGCGAGGACAGCTTCGCGCGGGCCATGGCGCTGGCCGAGGCGGGCGTCGACGTGATCATGGTCGACACGGCGCACGGCCACCAGCGCAACGTGCTGGAGATGGTCGCCCGGGTGAAGAAGGAGCTGGGCGACGAGGTGGACGTGGTCGGCGGCAACGTCGCCACCCGCGTGGGCGCCCAGGCCCTGGTGGACGCGGGCGCGGACGGCGTGAAGGTCGGCGTCGGCCCCGGCTCGATCTGCACCACGCGCGTGGTCGCCGGTGTCGGTGTGCCGCAGATCACCGCGATCTACGAGGCCGGCCTGGCGTGCGCGCCGGCGGGCGTACCGGTGATCGGTGACGGCGGCATCCAGTACTCCGGTGACATCGCCAAGGCGATCGCGGCGGGCGCGAGCGCGGTCATGCTGGGCAGCCTGCTCGCGGGCACCGCCGAGTCGCCGGGCGAGCTGGTGCTGGTCAACGGCAAGCAGTTCAAGACCTACCGGGGCATGGGCTCGCTGGCCGCCCTCCAAGGTCGCGGCGAGGGCAAGTCGTACTCGAAGGACCGCTACTTCCAGGACGACGTGCTGTCGGAGGACAAGCTGGTGCCCGAGGGCATCGAGGGCCGCACGCCGTTCCGCGGTCCGCTGTCGACCGTGGTGCACCAGCTGGTGGGCGGCCTGCGCGCCGCGATGGGCTACACCGGCTCGAAGACGGTCGCCGACCTGCAGCGCAAGCAGCTGGTGCGGATCACGGCGGCCGGGCTCAAGGAGAGCCACCCGCACGACATCACCATGACCGTCGAAGCCCCGAACTACACGACCCGCTGAATCTCGGATCGCCTTGGGCTAGTGTCCCCAGGTTCCGCTAGCTCCACGGAAGGACGACAAAGGTGCGCGATCTGGTCGAGATCGGCATGGGCCGGACCGCGAGGCGGGCCTACGAGCTGGACGACCTCGAGATCATCCCGTCCCGGAGGACCCGGTCCTCGAAGGACGTCTCGACGGCGTGGCAGATCGACGCCTACCGGTTCGAGATCCCGCTGATCACCCACCCGACGGACGCGATCGTCTCGCCGGGCACGGCGGTCGCGGTCGGCGAGCTGGGTGGCTTGGGCGTCCTCAACGCGGAGGGCCTGTGGGCCCGGCACGGTGACGTGGAAGAGGCTCTGTTCCGGCTGGTGCAGGCGGTGGAGGACACCGACGACCCGGCCGCGCCGGTGAAGGTGCTGCAGGAGTTGCACGCCGAGCCGGTGCGGATGGACCTGATCGCCGAGGCGATCAAGCAGGTCCGCGAGTCGGGTGTCACGGTCGCCGTGCGGGTCAGCCCGCAGCGGGCGGCCGAGCTGACGCCGGACCTGCTCGCGGCCGGCGTGGAGATCCTGGTCGTGCAGGGCACGATCATCTCCGCCGAGCACGTCTCGCGCGACGGCGAGCCGCTGAACTTGAAGTCGTTCATCGCGGACCTCGACATCCCGGTCATCGCGGGCGGCGTGGGCGACTACCGGACCGCGATGCACCTGATGCGCACGGGCGCGGCGGGCGTGATCGTGGGCTACGGCTACACGCCGGGCGTGACCACGACCGACTCGGTGCTGGGCATCGGCGTGCCGATGGCCACCGCCATCGCCGACGCGGCAGCCGCCCGCCGGGACTACCTGGACGAGACCGGTGGCCGGTACGTGCACGTGATCGCCGACGGTGGTGTGCTGACCAGCGGCGACATCGCGAAGTCGATCGCGTGCGGCGCCGACGCGGTCATGCTGGGCGAGCCGCTGGCAGCGGCGTCCGAGGCACCGGGCCAGGGCCTCTATTGGACGGCCGCCTCCGCGCACCCGTCGGTCCCGCGCAGCCACGTGTCGACCGGCGTCGACCAGGTCGTCGACCTGCGCAAACTGCTGTTCGGCCCCTCCGTCGACCCACGCGGCGTGACCAACCTGTTCGGCTCACTGCGCCGCGCCATGGCCAAGACCGGCTACTCCGACCTCAAGGAGTTCCAGAAGGTCGGCCTGACGATCCGCGGCTGATGTGGTCGGGTCCGGCTCGATTTGACATGGGGCCCTTACGGGTACTGGAGGCAGGCCAAAGCCGGGCAGGCCTGGCGGGAAAAGCGCCCGCCAAGCCTGCCCGGCTTCGACCAGCCTAAAGCACCCGAACCCATGTCAAATCGAGCCTCGGTGGGCTGGTTCCGGGTCCGATGTGGCGCGGTGGGGCCGGTGGCATCGGAGGGCGGGCGATGAGGCCTGAATCGATTGGGAACTAGCTGTTACTCGAAGTTACCCCTAACCTCGCGGTATGGGTGAACTCGCCGGTAACAACACCGACTACGACGTCGTGGTGGTGGGCTCGGGCTTCGGTGGCAGCGTCGCCGCCCTCCGGCTCACCGAGAAGGGCTACCGCGTGGCCGTCATCGAGGCCGGCCGGCGGTTCGCCGACGACGAGTTCGCCAAGACGTCCTGGGACCTGCGCCGCTACCTGTGGGCACCGGCGCTCGGCTGCTACGGCATCCAGCGCATCCACGCCCTGCGCAGCGTGATGATCCTGGCCGGGTCCGGCGTCGGCGGCGGGTCGCTCGTGTACGCCAACACCCTGTACCGGCCGCTCAAGCCGTTCTACGCCGACCGGCAGTGGGCGCACATCACCGACTGGGAAGCCGAGCTGGCCCCGTTCTACGACCAGGCGAGCCGGATGCTGGGCGTGGTGCAGAACCCGACCACCACACCGTCGGACGTGGTGATGCGGCGCGTCGCCGAGGACATGGGCGTCGCCGACACGTACCACCCGACGCCGGTCGGCGTGTTCTTCGGCGAGCCGGGCAAGCCCGCTGACGACCCGTACTTCGGCGGCGCCGGCCCGAGCCGGACCGGCTGCACGCAGTGCGGCGCGTGCATGTCCGGCTGCCGCGTGGGCGCGAAGAACACCCTGGTCAAGAACTACCTCTACCTCGCCGAGCGCAACGGCGCGCGGGTGCTGCCGCTGACCACCGTGACCGACCTGCGCCAGGCCCCGGACGGCACGTGGGCGGTCGGTACCCGGCGCACCGGCGGCAAGCTGCGCAAGGGCCGCCGCACGATCACCGCGAACCAGGTCGTGCTGGCCGCCGGCACGTGGGGCACCCAGCAGCTGCTGCACCGGATGAAGGCCGAAGGCGCCCTGCCGAACCTCTCACCCAAGCTCGGCGAGCTGACCAGGACGAACTCCGAGTCGATCATCGGCGCGGCCCGGTTCACCGTGGACGAGGAGCGCAACTTCAGCCAGGGCGTGGCGATCACGTCCTCCATCCACCCCGACGAGCAGACCCACATCGAGCCGGTCCGCTACGGCAAGGGCAGCAACGCCATGGGCCTGCTCCAGACCCTGGCCACGGACGGCGCGAAGTCGACCCCGCGCATCGTGCAGTTCCTCTCCCAGGCGGTCCGCCACCCGCTGCGGCTGGCCCGGCTCATGTCCGTGCACCGGTGGAGCGAGCGGACGGTGATCCTGCTGGTGATGCAGAGCCTGGACAACTCCATCACCACGTTCACCAAGAAGGGCCTGTTCGGTCGAAAGCTCACCTCGAAGCAGGGCCACGGGCAGCCGAACCCGACGTTCATCGAAGCCGGCCACGAGGCCAACCTGCTCGCGGCCAAGCACATCGACGGCATCGCCGGCGGCACTTGGGGCGAGCTGTTCAACATCCCCCTGACCGCGCACTTCATCGGCGGCTGCCCGATCGGCTCGGACCCGTCCAGCGGTGTCATCGACCCTTACCACCGGGTCTACGGCTACCCGGGGCTGTCCGTGGTCGACGGCGCGGCGATCTCGGCCAACCTGGGCGTGAACCCGTCGCTCACCATCACCGCGCAGGCCGAGCGGGCGTTCTCGGTGTGGCCGAACAAGGGCGAGCCGGACCACCGCCCCGACCAGTCGGCGCGCTACCGCCGGATCGCACCCGTGGCGCCGAAGAAGCCGGCCGTCCCCGCCGACGCCCCCGGTGCCCTGCGGCTGCCGATCGTGGAGGTCAAGTCGACCTGATCGCCCTATGGTGGGTGGTGTGGCCACGAAGCCGTTCGCGTCCAGCGCCGACCTCACGCCCAAGGAAGAGCGGTTCGTCGAACTCGCCGACGGCGTCTACGCCCTCACCGCCGAAGGCGACCCGAACGTCGGCGCGATCGAGGGCGAGGACTTCTTCGTCTGCGTCGAGGCCCGCGCCACGCCGAAGGCCGCCAGGCGCTGGCTCGACCTGCTCCGCGAGCACACCGACAAACCGGTCCGCCACCTGGTCCTGAGCCACTACCACGCGGTCCGCACGCTGGGCGCGAGCGCGTTCGACGCCACCGAGATCATCGCGCACGAGAACACCAGGGCGTTGATCGCCGAACGCGGTCGCGAGGACTGGCTCAGCGAGTACGGCCGCATGCCGCGGCTGTTCGAGGAGCCCGCAGGCATCCCCGGCCTGACGTGGCCCACCGTCACGTTCTCCGACCGGCTCACGATCCCGCTCGGCGGTGACCGGGGCGAGGTGGAGCTGCGCTACTGCGGTCGCGGCCACACCGCGGGCGACATCGTGGCGTGGCTGCCGCACCAGCGGATCCTGTTCGCGGGTGACCTGGTCGAGTCGCAGGCCGCCCTCTACACCGGGGACGCGTTCCACGACGAGTGGGCGACGACGACGCTGGACCGGGTGGCCGCGCTGGGCGCCGAGCAGCTCGTCGGCGGACGCGGTGCGCCGGCCCGTGACCGGACCGAGGTCGACGCGGCGATCGCCCAGTCACGGCACTTCCTGGACGAACTGCGCCGCACGGTCGGGACGGTGCACCGCGGCGGCGGCACGGTGAAGGACGCGTTCGAGGCCGCGCACGCCGTGCTGGAGCCGCGCTACGGGCGTTGGCCGATCTTCGAGCACTGCCTGCCGTTCGACGTGCAGCGGTACTGGGACGAGTGCGACGGCGTGGACTGGCCCCGGATCTGGACCGCCGAACGGGACCGAGAGGTGTGGGCGGCGCTGCGATGACACCGGTGCTGGTCGTCGGCGCGGGCCCGGTGGGGCTGGCCACCGCGCTCCTGCTGGCCCGCGCGGGTGTGCCGACGACGGTCCTGGAAGCCGCACCGCACCACCAGGCCACTGGCAGCCGCTCGATCTGCGTCCACCGGGACGTGCTGAACATCCTCGAACGCGTCGGCGTCGGCCAGGCCGTCGTGGACGCGGGCGTCACCTGGTACCGAGGCCGCACCTACTACCGCGACCGCGAAGTGCTCACCGTCGAACTACCCCGCACCGACGGCTTCCCACCGTTCGTGAACACACCACAGACCGCCGTAGAACAAGTACTGCACGCAAAAGCGGCAGCCGAACCCCTCATCACCGTCCACTTCGGGCAGCGCGTCGAACGCATCCACCGAACCGACCACGTCACGCTCCGCACCCAAGACCGCACCTTCGAGGGCACGCACTGCGTCGCCGCCGACGGCGCCCACTCCACCGTCCGACACCTGCTCGGCATCCCGTTCGAGGGCCACTCCTACACCGACCGGTTCGTCATCGCCGACATCCACGTCGACCTCGGCCACGCCGAGCCGGAGCGCCGCTTCTACTTCGACCCGCCGTGGAACCCCGGCCGCCAGGTCCTGGTCCACCCGCAACCGGACGGCGTGCACCGGATCGACTGGCAGGTCCCCGAGGACTTCGAGCTCACCGCCGAGCACGTCCGCGCCATCACCGGTGACCGCCCGTACGAGATCCTCTGGCAGTCCACCTACCGCTTCCACCAGCGGCGGGCCACCCGCTTCCGCGTCGGCGACGTCCTGCTCGCGGGCGACGCCGCCCACGTGATGAGCCCGTTCGGCGCCCGCGGCCTCAACTCCGGCATCTGCGACGCCGACAACGCCGCGTGGAAGATCGCCCTCGACCGGGCGGGCGAGGCGGGCCCGCACCTCCTCGACTCCTACCACCACGAACGCGCCGCGGCCGCCGACGAGAACCTCCGGATCACCGACGCCACGATGCGCTTCCTCGTGCCGCGGACCGAAGCCGAACGCGCCCACCGCCACCACGTCCTGACGAACGGCCTCACCGACCGGATCGATTCCGGCCGCCTCTTCGAACCGTTCGCCTACCGGGATTCGCCCCTGACCACCAACGGCGGCGGCGAACTCCGCCCGGGCAGTCGCCGCTACGGCCCCGGCTTCACCGTCGAGGGCGACACCCTGGTCCGCCCCGACGGCCACACCGCCGCGACCGCGACCGACCTCACCGCGGCGCTGCGCCGTGCCAAGGGCTTCACCTCCGCCGAGGCGTCACAGTGAACCCGTCCGGCTTCAACGTCAGCATCTCGGCCACCCGCAACTCGTAGTCACCCGGCGCGACCAGGTCGTACCGCCGCAGCACCGTGGCCAGCGCCAACGTCGCCTCGTGCACCGCGAACTGCCGCCCGATGCACGCCCGTTCCCCCGTCCCGAACGGCTTGTGGACGTGCGCGGGCCGGGCCTTCACCTCCGCGGGCGCGAACCGGTCCGGGTCGAACGCCTCCGGCGACGGCCACACCGACGGATCCCGGTGCACCAGCGGCAGCAGCACCAGCGCCCACTGCCCGGCCCGCATGGGGTACCGCCCGCCGAGCACGGTGTCCGCCCGCGCCTCCCGGGCGAACCCCGGCGCCGTCGGCCACAGCCGCAACGCCTCGTCCAACACCCGCCGCAGGTACCGCAGCTTCGTGACCTGCTCGAACTCCGGCACGTCCGCCGAACCCCACACCGCGTCGATCTCGGCGCGGGCCTTCTCGACCACCTCGGGGTGCCGTGACAGGTAGTACAGCGCGAACGACAGCGCACCGGACGTCGTCTCGTGCCCCGCGATCAGGAACGTGATCACCTGGTTGCGGATGTTCACCTCGTCCAGCTCGCCCGACGCCAGCATCAGCCCGAGCAGGTCCGACCCGCCCGACCCCCGCCGCGACCGCACGACCTCGTCCACGACCTCCGCCAGGAACGCGAGATCAGCCCGGTAACGCTCCTCTGCCGCCCGCCCCAGCAACCGGCCGACCACCGGCAGCACGAAGTTCTTGCGCTGCGCGTGCCGCAACGACCCGATCATCGCCCGCACGAACGGGTGGGCCTCGGCCCGCGAGAACGACTCGAACGAGTACCCGAATCCGACCCGCCCGATGGTCTCCAGCGTCAGGTTCGTCATGTCCGCCGACACGTCGACCACCCCGCCGCGGTCCCACTTCGCTACCAGCTGGGCGGTCACGTCCACCATCGTCGGGTGGTAGGCGCGCATGGCGCTCTGGGTGAACGCGGGCAGCAGCACCTCGTGCGCCGCCTTCCAGTTCGGCTCTTCGTTGTACGCGGTGAACAGCCCGTCGCCGCCGACGTCCCGCAACGCCTCCACGCCCAGCGCCAGGTGCTTGGCGAACCGCGACTCGTCCGCCAGGTCGGCCGCCAGCGCCGCACCGCCGACGAACAGGACCTCCTGGTTCAGGAACCGCCGGGTGAAGATGGGCCCGAGCTCGCGCCCCAACCGCATCGTGTCCTGCACCGGTGTGCGCGGGTTCGTGCCCAGGACGTCACCCAGGAACGGCACCCGCCACCGCGGGTGCGGGATCGCGGGCGCCGTCACCGCTTGCCCCGGTTCGCCGCGCTCATCCGCCGCATCACCTCGTCGTTCGACAACCGCCGCTGCAACCGCGAAGAGAACGCCGGGAACGCCCCACCGAGCACGCCCGCCACCCGCAGCTCGGGCGGTGCCACGTTCACCTCGGCCCGGTCGCGCTCCACCGCGTCCAGCACACCCTCTGCCACCTGTTCGGGTGACACGGTCCGCATGCCGGCGGGTGGCTTCGCGCCTGTGTCGGCGAACATCCCGGCGTCCCGCACGAACCCGGGCTGCACGATCGACACCCCCACCCCGCTGCCGTGCAGGTCCTCCCGCAGCCCCAACGCGAAGCCGCGCAGCCCGAACTTCGTCGCGTTGTAGAGCGAGGCGTAGGCCGACGCCACCTTGCCCGACAACGACCCGATGAGCACGACGTGCCCACGCCGCGCGGCGACCATCGACGGCACCAGGCCGTGGGCCAGGGCGATCGGCGCCTCCAGGTTCACCGCCAACGCCCGCTTCACCTGCTCCTCGGTGAAGTCGAGCAACGCACCGTTGGCCGGCAGCGCCGCGTTGGCGACCAACACGTCCACCGCACCCACCTCCGCGATCAACCGCGCGACCCCGTCGGCCTCCGCCAGGTCCGCCACCACGGCCCGTCCGCCGACCTCGTCGGCCAGTCGTTCCAGCTCGGCGACCTTCCGCCCGGTCAGCACCAGCTTCGCCCCGCGACGGGCGAACCCCCGTGCGATGGCGTGCCCGATCCCGCCCGTCGCACCCGTCAACAACACCGTCGAGCCCGTCAACCGCATGTGCGCCCACCTCTCGTTCGTTCGAACGAACAGTACCGCGAACCCGCCATCCGGGCCCATGGCGGACAATGAACGACATGACGAGACCGGCCGAGACGAGGCAGCGGATCATCGCGGCCGTGCTGCGGATCATCGGTGACGACGGCATCGCCGGCGTGACGAACCGGCGCATCGCCCAGGAAGCGGGCGTCTCGCTGGGCTCCGTCACCTACCACTTCGCCACCCAGCAGGACCTGCTGCGGGAGAGCCTGCGCCACTTCGTCACCGAGGAGACGAGGCGGTTCGGCGACCTCGCCACCCAGAACGAAACCGCCTGCGCCGACCTGACGCAGGTCGTCGACATCGTCGGCCAGGTGGCCGAAGCCACCGGCACCGACAGCGAGCGCATCGCACCCTACGAGCTCTACCTGCACGCCGGCCGCGACCCGGAACTGCGCGCCGCCGCCGCCGAGTGCTTCGCCGCCTACGACAAGCTCGCGGAGACCGTCCTGGCGTCCATCGGGGTGAAGGACGCCGACCGGGTCGCCGGCGCCGTGGTCGGCATGGTCATGGGCCTCAAACTCCGCGCCATGGCCACGGGCACCCACACCGACGACCTGGTCAACGGCCTGCTGACCCTGGCGAAGGGTGCGCTCAAAGAGTGATGCCGGTGAGCACCATCGTGCGCTCCTCGGTGAAGTCCTCCATCGCCGACCGCACCCCTTCCCGCCCGGTGCCCGACCCCTTCACCCCGCCGTACGGCATCTGGTCGGCCCGGTAGGACGGCACGTCACCGATGATCACCCCACCGACCTCCAACTCCGCCGCCGCCGCGAACGCCACCGTCACGTCCTTGGTGAAGACACCGGCCTGCAGCCCGTACTCGGTCGCGTTGGCCAGCTCGAACGCCTCCTCCACCGAGTCGACCACCGCCACCGCCAACACCGGCCCGAACACCTCCTGGTGCCACAACTTCGCCTCCACCGGCACGTCCTGCACCACCGTCGGCTCCACGGACGTCCCCGTCCGCCCACCGCCGACGTGCAGCACCCCACCACCGGCCACCGCCTGCGCCACCCACTCCTCGACCCGCCGGGCGTTGTCCTCGTCGATCAACGGCCCGACCTCCACCTCGGGGTCGTGCGGATCACCGGTCTTCAACCCCCGCACCGCCGCCACCAACTTGGGCACGAACTCCTCCGCCACCTCCCGGTGCACCAACACCCGCTGCACCGCGATGCACGACTGCCCGCCCTGGTAGTTCCCGAACGTCGCGATCCTCTGCGCCGCGAACTGCAGGTCGTCCCAATCCGGGCAGACGATCGCCGCCGAATTCGAGCCCAACTCCATCACCACGTGCTTGCGCGGCGCGGAGTCCATCAACGACCACCCCACCGCCGTCGACCCAGTGAACGAAATGACCGGCAACCGCTCATCCGCCACCAAGCTTTTCATGTCCGACCCGCGCACCGGCAACACGGAGAACGCCCCCTCGGGCAACCCCGTCTCCGCCAACAACTCACCCAACAACAACGCCGACAACGGCGTAGCCGACGCCGGTTTCACGATGACCGGCGCCCCCACCGCCAACGCCGGCGCCACCTTGTGCGCCACCAGGTTCAACGGGAAGTTGAACGGCGCCACCGCCAACACGGGCCCACGCGGCACCCGCCGCACCACCGCCATCCGCCCTTCCCCACCGGCATCGGTATCCAACCGCTGCAGGTCCCCGGTAAACCGCCGCGCCTCCTCCGCCGCAAACCGAAACGTGTTCACCGCCCGCTGAACCTCGACCTCGGCCCACTTCAACGGCTTCCCGTTCTCCGCCGTGATCGTCTCCGCGATCTCCTCCGCCCGCTCCCCGAGCGCCCGCGACACCTGCAACAACGCCTCCGCCCGCACGTGCGCCGGCGTGCGCCGAAACTCCTTCACCACCCCCGCCGCCGCCGCGACGGCCCGCTCCACCTGCTCCGCCCCCGGCACCGCCACCGACGCCACCTCCGTCCCATCGAACGGATGGTGCACCGCAAGAGCTGAAACGCCCTGCTCAGCGTGTCCAGCAATCCAACAGGGCCGTGGCTGAGGCGTGAACGCGTCCATGCCGCAACCGTAAGCCCAACCAACCGACTTGACCATCGGACCCACATCGGAACCGCAAAGGCCCGAAGGCTTGCAGGCCACCCGCCCACAACGGACCCGCAACAAATCCACCGAGGCCCGATTTTACATGGGGTTCGGGTGCTTTAGGCTGGTCGAAGCCGGGCAGGCTTGGCGGGCGCTTTATCCGCCAGGCCTGCCCGGCTTTGGCCTGCCTGGAGTGCCCGTAAGGGGCCCCATGTCAAATCGAGCCGGCCCCAACCACAAGTCGCCCCTACATACTCAAAAGATTATCCTTCACATACTCCACATGTCCCAGATAATACGCCTCATGTCCCTCTTCCCGCTGCCTCCAAAACTCAGGCCTCTCCCGGATCATCCCCACCATGTCCTCCAACCGCGCCAACACCCACCGTCCCAACCCCTCGACTCCCACCCCATACGCCTCGCAAAACAACCTCGCCCGCCGCCACTGCTCCTCAACCCCGCCGAACTCCGGCGAAAACGGCACCAAACAATACGCCGTGTACGCCAAATCCCACCACCGAGGCCCCGGCCGCGCTCCGTCGAAATCGAACACCCCCACCGGCATCCCATCCCGGAACACCATGTTGTAAGGCGCGAGATCGTTGTGGCAGATCACCTCCACCGGCTCCACCGCCGGAAACTGCCACCCCTCCCCGACACCCACCAACCCCACCGACGCGTCGTGCAACCTCCGCACCATCCGCGCCACCGCCACCAACACCTCGTCCGACCGCAACTCCTCCCGCAACGGCGGGTGGCCGACCTCACCCTCCAGGTACGACAACACCTCCCGCCGCTCACCACCGACCTCGATCACCCCGTGCACCACCGGCGAAAGGCCAAGCGGCGCAAGGTGTTCCAGCAACCGGTGCACGTTGGGCGTCCACGGACCGGTCGGCCGGCGAACCGTCGACCCGACCCGCACGACCTCGTTGAGCCCGCCTCCGGTGAGCGCTTCCTCTTCCACGCATGACATCCTTCACCTGCGCGGATCCGCCAGACGAGAGGTTTTCCCCCAGTGGCCGAGAGCAGCAACCGCCCTGTGCTGGTAGTCGACTTCGGCGCGCAGTACGCGCAGCTGATCGCCCGGCGAGTCCGGGAGGCGCAGGTCTACTCGGAAGTCGTCCCGCACACCACACCCGTGGCGGAGCTGCTGGAACGCGACCCCGCCGCCATCGTGCTGTCCGGTGGCCCGTCGAGCGTCTACGAACCGGGTGCGCCCCAGGTCGACCCGAAGCTGTTCGACCTGGACGTCCCGGTCTTCGGCATCTGCTACGGCTTCCAAGCCATGGCGGGCGCCCTCGGCGGCACGGTCGAGCACACCGGCACCCGCGAGTACGGCCGCACCGAACTCGGCGTCCAGCACAGCGGCGGCCTGCTGCACGAGGAGCTGCCCGCCAACCACCCGGTGTGGATGAGCCACGGCGACTGCGTCACGAAGGCACCTGACGGCTTCACCGTCACCGCGACCAGCGAGGGCGCACCGGTGGCCGCCTTCGAGCACCCCGAGCGCCGCTTCGCGGGCGTCCAGTACCACCCGGAAGTGGGCCACTCGCCGCACGGCCAGGAGGTGCTGCGCCGGTTCCTGCACGAGATCGCGGGCATCCGGCCGCAGTGGACGACGTCCTCGATCGTGGACGACCAGGTGGCCCGGATCCGCGAGCAGGTCGGCGACGGCAAGGCGATCTGCGGCCTGTCCGGCGGCGTCGACTCCGCGGTGGCCGCCGCCCTCGTCCAGCGGGCCATCGGTGACCGCCTGACCTGCGTCTTCGTCGACCACGGCCTGCTGCGCGCCGGTGAACGCGCCCAGGTCGAACGCGACTTCGTGGCCGCGACCGGTGTCAAGCTGGTCACCGTCGACGCCCGCGAGCGGTTCCTCGACGCGCTCAAGGGCGTCACCGACCCGGAGCAGAAGCGCAAGATCATCGGCCGCGAGTTCATCCGCGTCTTCGAGCAGGCCGAGCGCGACCTCAAGGCCGAGGGCGACTACCAGTTCCTGGTCCAGGGCACGCTCTACCCGGACGTGGTCGAGTCCGGTGGCGGCGCGGGCGCGGCGAACATCAAGAGCCACCACAACGTCGGCGGGCTCCCGGACGACCTGCAGTTCAAGCTGGTCGAGCCCCTCCGCGCCCTCTTCAAGGACGAGGTCCGGCGCGTCGGCACCGAACTGGGCCTGCCGGAAACGATCGTGCAGCGCCAGCCGTTCCCCGGTCCCGGCCTCGGCATCCGGATCATCGGCGAGGTCACCCAGGAGCGCCTGGACATCCTGCGCAGGGCCGACGCGATCGCCCGCGAGGAGCTGACCAGCGCGGGCCTCGACCGCCAGATCTGGCAGTGCCCGGTCGTCCTGCTCGCCGACGTGCGCAGCGTGGGCGTGCAGGGTGACGGCCGCACGTACGGCCACCCGGTGGTCCTGCGCCCGGTGTCCAGTGAGGACGCCATGACCGCGGACTGGACCCGCCTGCCGTACGACGTGCTGGAGCGCATCTCGACCCGCATCACCAACGAGGTGGCCGAGGTGAACCGCGTGGTGCTGGACGTGACGAGCAAGCCGCCGGGCACGATCGAGTGGGAATAGCGAAAGCCCGTCCTGGGCATGAGCGAAAGGCCCGTCCTCCCCAGGACGGGCCTTTCGCTTTCACTTCCCCCGCACGACCCCCTCGATCACAACCCCTTGCCCCACCCCTACCGACGCCGTCGCGCCGATCCCGCCAGCAACCCCAACCCGATCACCATCGCCCCTCCGGCCAAGGCCCACCTCAGGTCGAGGAACTCCGGCCAGGCCGCACCGTCGGAGAGCATGTAGGCGGCGGCGACCAGGGCCGCGACCCCGAACACCAGCCCCACCACGTCGACCCCGCGCTTCTCGATCGAATCCTGGTCAGCCACGACTCACCTCCACCTCTCCGACATCGCTGCGCACGTCCAGCACGATCTTCAACCCGCCCGGCCCGTCGGCGCCGTAGTCCGTGTCCTCGTGGTGGTTGCCCTCACCACCGGACTCGTTGCCGAGGCAGTTCATCGAACCCAGGTCCGTCCGGCAGTTCACCGTCACGTCCGCGTCCGCGGGCACCTTCACCGCCGCCCGGCCCAGCCCCACCTCGACCTCGGTCGTCACCGACCCGCTGTTCGGCAACGCGGTCAGGTCCAGATCCACCTCGCCCACGCTCGCCTCGTACCGCTCCTGCACCTCGCCCACCGTCGTCGGCCGGTGCTCGGTCCTGCCCATCTGCCTCGCGTCCACGTCGAAGTCCACCGAGGTCAGCACCACCCCGACGAACGACAGCGGCACGACCAGCCAGATCAGCCCGCGACCTCCGCCACCGCGCAACGAGCCGAGCACCATCCCCGCGCCCAGCACCGCCACCAACAACCCCAGCACGTGGTGCGCGTGGAACCAGTCCGAGTACGACGACGCCACCAGCGACCCGGCCAGCACGACCAGCGCCGCGCCGAACGTCGCCACACCCACCCGCGACTTGCGCGGCCGCACCGCCGGCACGGCCGACGCGCTCGCCGGCTCCGGCGTCCCGCCCGGCTCGGGCAGGTCCCACGCGAACGGCGCCGCGCCAAGCGGGTCCCACGCCGGTGGCGTCACGCGATCCGTCGGGTGTTCGCCCGTCGACACCTTTGCCCCCACAGAGTCACCGATCCCCAAGCCGCCGGTCCCCAAGCCACCGATCCCGACCTTCGAATCGGGCCGATTGAGCTGCCCGCGGCCGCGGTGCAGCAGGTAGATCGCACCCACGGACAGCAGCACGCCGCCGACCATGGTGAAGCCGCCGTCCACGAAGAACCCGGTCGCCGGCACCACCGCGAGCCCCAACAGCACCGTCAACGCCGTGGGCGTCGAGCTGTGGCCGCGCCCGAGCAGCGCCTCCGCGGGTGACACCTCGTCGTCGCCCTGCGCCAGCAACAACCAGCCGAGCAGGTAGATGAGCAGACCGGCGCCGTTGCACAGCGCCATGGCCACGAACGCCACCCGGACGATCACCGGGTCGATCTGGTACCGCTGGGCGATACCGGCGGCGACACCGGCGATCTTGCGACCGTCGTGGGGCCGCCTGGGCCGCGTGGCCCAGAAGTCCTTCAGCGTCTCTTCGACGCTGGCTGCGCTGATGCTCCCGCTCACGACGACCAGCTTGCTCAACCGCGACCTCGCGCACATCGGGGACCCACCCTGAACCGCGCATCGGGTGGAACCCTGATGACCGGCCCCGACCAGCGTGTGACCATCACAGGGTGAGTGTGGAGACGAAGGCCGTCGAGCCGGTGCGCCGCAGGCGGACCGGCCGGGTGGTCGCGGGCGTGGCCGGTGGTGTCGCCGACCACCTCGGCATCGAGGTGTTCTGGGTGCGGGCGGCGTTCGCCGCGCTGACCGCGCTCAACGGCGTCGGCGTGATCGCTTACGGCCTGCTGTGGCTGTTCGTGCCGCAACGCGCGGCCGGCGAGCCGGAGGACGACGCCGCCAACCCGAGGGAACGCCAGCAGGCACTCGGCCTGGTCGCGCTTGGCATCGCCGCCGCCGTGCTGGCCGGCCTGTTCTCCGGACCGGTCAGCGGCTGGATCGCCGGACCGCTCGCCGTCGCCCTCGTCGGCGCGGCCGTGGTGTGGCGCGAGGCCGACGAGGCGCAGCGCCGCCGTTGGCGGGCCGGCGCGAAGTCCGGGATCCTCGGCCGCACGGGCCGCAGCACGATCGTGCGCGTGGCCGCCGGCGTGGCGCTGGTCGCCATCGGCATCGGTGTCCTGCTGGTCAACAGCTACGGCATCGACCAGCTCCGGTTCGCGCTGCTGGCCGTGGTCGCGACCCTGGGCGGGGTGGCGGTGCTCACCGTGCCGCTGTGGATCAAGCTGATCAACGACCTGGGCGAGGAGCGCCGGGTCCGCATCCGCACCGAGGAACGCGCCGAGATCGCCGCCCACCTGCACGACTCCGTGCTCCAGACGCTCGCCCTGATCCAGAAGCAGGCCGAGCAGCCGCGCGAGGTCAAGCGCCTGGCCCGCGGCCAGGAGCGTCAGTTGCGCGAATGGCTGTACGGGCGGGTCGTGGAGGACAACAACGAGCCGACCACCGTGTCCGCCGCGATCGCCAAGGCCGCGGGCGAGGTCGAGGACAGCTTCGCGCTGGCCGTGCAGCAGGTGGTGGTCGGCGACTGCCTCCTCGACCCGAACCTGTACGCCGTGGTGCAGGCCGCCCGCGAGGCGATGGTCAACGCGGCCAAGCACGCGGGCGTGGCCGAGATCAGCGTGTACGGCGAAGTCGAGCCGGAACGCGTCACCGTCTTCGTCCGCGACCGGGGCAAGGGCTTCGACCCGGACACGGTTCCGGAGGACCGGCATGGCCTCGCCGACTCCATTGGGGGGAGGATGGAGCGGCACGGCGGCGAAGTCCGGATCCGCACCCGGCTGGGTGAGGGCACGGAGGTGCAGCTGATGATGCCGAGGAAGACCGCAGACAAGCGAGAGACGGGGGCCAGGACATGACCGTTCGGGTGTTCCTGGTGGACGACCACGCGTTGTTCCGCGCCGGGGTGCGGGCCGAGCTGGACTCGATCACCGACGAGATCGAGGTCGTCGGCGAGGCCGGTTCGGTCGGCGAGGCCGTCGCCGGGATCGGGCACCACCGCCCGGACGTGGTGCTGCTCGACGTGCACATGCCCGACGGCGGCGGCGCGGAGGTGCTGCGGCAGGTGCGCACGGCGTTGCCCGAGGTGGTGTTCCTGGCGCTGTCGGTGTCCGACGCGGCCGAGGACGTGATCGCGGTCATCCGCGCCGGTGCGCGCGGGTACGTGACGAAGACCATCTCCAGCCAGGAGCTGGTGCGCGCGGTCGTGCGGGTCTCCGAGGGCGACGCGGTGTTCAGCCCCCGGCTGGCCGGGTTCGTGCTGGACGCGTTCGCCGACCGCCCCGGCGCGGCACCGATCAGCGACCCGGAGCTCGACCTGCTGACCCCTCGGGAACGGGACGTGCTGCGGCTGCTGGCGCGCGGTTACGCGTACAAGGAGATCGCGTCGGAGCTGTTCATCTCGGTCAAGACGGTGGAGACGCACGTGTCGAGCGTGCTGCGCAAGACGCAGCTGTCGAACCGGTACGAGCTGTCGCGCTGGGCATCGGACCGGCGCCTGGTCTGACCGGCTGCTAGCCCAGGTGCTCGGAGGAGCTGATCAACAGCCTGCCGTCGACGTGCTCGACCACCAGCTGGTAGAAGCCCGCCACCTCCGACGGGCCCTGCACGAAGGTCACCCGCGTCCTGACGATGAACCTGGTCGGGTGATCCTGCACGGCCTCGAACATGTCGGTGCGCACGTCGTCGTACTGGCTCCAGAACCGCTGGTACTCCTCGAACGGCTGACGGAACGACACGGCCAGGTTCTCGTAGGCCACCGACGTGTTCTCCGGCAGCAGGTCGTAGTGCCGGCGCACCAACCCCGCGGCCGCCTCCGCGTTCGGCGGTGGTGGTGGCGACTGGGACGACGTCGTTTCGGCGTCGAAGCGCCACGGCTGGAGCGCGGCCACCGCGACCGCACCGGCGACGAGCAGCAGCACGACCGCCGCCACGACGGGCGCGAGCCACCGCTTCCGCTTCGTTCCGTCGAGCTCACCCGATTCGGGCTCGGTCCCCCCAGGCTCGTCCTCGACCGGCGGGTCGGCCGTGACCTCCGGTTCGAGGTTGGCCAGCAACTCGACCGCTTCGGCCGCTGAGGGCCGCTCAGCCGGGTCCGAGGCGAGCAACCTGTTCAGCGCACCCGTCAACGCCCCCGAGCGCGTCGGCGGCTCGATCCGGCCCGCCGCGGCACGGTACAGCAGCCCGAAGCTGTTGTCGCTCACCCCGTGCGGCGACTGACCTTCGGTCGCCGCGTACAGCGTCGCACCCAGCGAGAACACGTCCGACGCCTGATCCGGCTGCTCGCCGCGCGCGACCTCGGGCGCCAGGTAGGCGGGCGTGCCGGTGATCATGCCGCTGTCGGTAAGCGTGCCGTCGCCCGCGGCCCGTGAGATGCCGAAATCGGTGAGCTTGACCGTGCCGTCGTGCCCGATGAGCACGTTCGACGGCTTGACGTCCCGGTGCACGATGCCCGCCGCGTGCGCCGCGGCCAGCGCGGCGGCCACCCGACCGCCGATCCTGGCCGCCTCGTCCGGGCTCAGCCTGCCCCGCTCGGCCAGCAGCCCGGCCAGGCTGCGCGAGGGCAGGTACTCCATGACCAGCCAGGGCCGGTCGTCCTCCACCACCACGTCGAACACGGAGATCGCGTCGGGGTGCTGCAGCCGCGCCGCGTTGCGCGCCTCGCGCATGGCCCGCGCCCTGGCCACCTCGACCTCTTCGGCCGTCAGGTCGGGCCAGCGGAGCCGCTTGACCGCCACCTCGCGGTCCAGCAGCTCGTCCCGCGCCCGCCAGACGACGCCCATGGCGCCGCTGCCGATCCGCTCGACCAGCGCGTACCGACCGCCGACTGTCCCCGTCCCCGTCCCCCCGGACTCCGCCACGCCAGCAGGTTAAGCGATGGCGTGGCCCGCGACGATCAGTTGGTCGAGACCAGCTTGGCGAGTTCGCGGTCGAAGTCGATCCACAGGTCCTCCTCGCCGGGCTGCACCACGTCGTAGGTGAGGTCCAGGAACTCGGCGATGGCCTCCGCGTCGGCGGACAGGATCGCGAAGCCCGTGGGCGCGTTCAGCTCCACCAGGACCCGCTCCGGGTCGTCGGCGGCCGGCCGGACCAGGATGTCGCCCTCGCCGGACGACGTGAGCAGGCCGTCGGCCAGCAGGTCCCGGGCGAAGATCCACTCGACCTTGCCCTGGCCGGTGTGGAACAGCACGGCTACCGCGTACGGGTCCTCCGGTTCGTAGTGGAGTTCGGCCTCCACCGGCGCCGGGGCCACGCCCGGGACGAGGAGGTGGAACGTCGTGGTGATGGTGATGCTGTCGTTGCTCATGGCCTGTGGGTTCCCTTCCGAAGTCGTCCCTCTCATGTGAGGAGACGTCCGAGAGGGCGAAACAGGACGCGGAATGCGTGAACACCACGCGATCGGGGGAGACCTGGGTCTCAAGTCCACCCGTTTGCCCAGGACGGTTGTCTCAGTTGGCCGCGGAGCACACCGTACCGATGAGTAACACTGCGTTATAGCAGGTCACTTGAGCGTAGTCACCTTGCCACCGACCGACTCCGCGGTCGACTCCGCGACCAACTCCCCGACCGACTCCCCGACGGCCTCACCCGACTTCTCGCCCGGCTCATCGCCTTCCGGCAACGGCACGATGGCCGTCGCGGGCTGCTTGCGGGTGAGCGCGACGCCGGCGAGCACCACCACCATGCCCAGCACGACGCGGAGGTTGAGCGCCTCGCCGAGGAACAGCGCGCCCAGCAACACCGACACCACGGGCAGCAGGTAGCCGACCATCGTGGCGTTGGTCGCGCCCTCGTCCTCGATGACGCGGTAGTTCAGCACGAACGCCACACCCGTACCGAACACGCCCAGGATCGCCACGGCCACCAGCGGTTGCCAGGACAGGTGCACCGGCTGCATCCCGGCCACCGGCACCACGACCGCCGTCATGCCCGCCGCGGCCACCAGCTGCGCCGAGGAGATCTGCATCGGGGTCAGGCCGCGCCCGGACACCTTGTGCCCGATGTAGGCGTAGCTGACCGCGTAGGACGCCGCCGCGGCCAGGCACGCCAGCGCGCCCCAGCTCGCCAGCCCGGCCTTCTGCCACGGGGCGAAGATGAGCAGCACGCCGGCGAAGCCGAGCACCAGGCCGACGAGCCGGGCCGGGTTGCGCCGCCGGTCCGTGCCCAGGACCAGCCCGATGCCCAGCGCGAACAGCGGCGTGGTGGCGTTCAGCACGCCCGCCACGCCCGAGTCCACCGTCTGCTCGCCCAACGCGAACAGGGCGAACGGCACCGCGCTGCCGAAGAGCGCGGCGAAACTCAAGTGCAGCCAGGACGTCCGGTCCTTCGGGAGCCGCTGCTTGCTCCAGTACACGAGCGCGACGAGCACCAGCGCGCCGAGCGTGGTGCGGGTGAGCGTGATCTGCAGCGGCGAGAGGCCGGTGAGCGCGATCTTGATCCACAGGAAGCTGGAACCCCAGAGCAGGGCCAGGACACCCATCCTGATCAGCGTGCCAGGCTTGTTCACCCCCGTACTCTGCGCGACCACGAAGTATCAGCACAAGTGAATAGAACTGCACGATCCTTAAGCACCGCTGTACGGTTGGGTCATGTTGGACGTGCGACGAATGCAGGTGCTCCGGGCCGTGGTCACCACCGGCTCCATCACCGCCGCGGCGGTCAACCTCGGGTACACGCCCTCGGCCATCAGCCAGCAGGTCTCGGCCCTGGAGAAGCAGGCGGGCCTGCCGCTGCTGGACCGCGTCGGGCGGGGCGTGCGGCCGACCGTGGCGGGCCGCCTGCTCACCGAGCACGCCGCGCACATCACCGACCGGCTGGTCGAGGCCGAGGCGGCGCTGGCCGACCTGCGCGCGGGCCGCACCGGTCGCCTCCGGGTGCGCTACTTCGCCACCGCGGGCGCCGCCCTCGTGCCACCCGCCGTGGCCCTGTTCCGGGCCGACCACGCCGACGTCCAGCTCGACCTCAAGCTCACCGAGCCGGACGACCCGATGGTGGAGGTCGAAGCGGGCCGCGCCGACGTGGCCATCGTCGTGCACCACCGGGGCAGCGAACCACCGCGCGGCGTGCACCTCGTGCACCTGCTGGACGACCCGTACCTGGCCGTGCTGCGGCGCGGCCACGAGCTGACCCGCAAGCGCGTGCTCGACCTCGCCGACCTGGCCGAGGAGCAGTGGGTGGACGCCGTGACGCCGCCCGGACCGTGCCGCGACATCGTGCTCAACGCCTGCGCGGGCGCCGGGTTCGCGCCCAACATCGTGGTGGAGGCCGACGACTACCCGACCGCGCAGGGCTTCGTCGCGGCCGGGCTCGGGGTGACCATCGTGCCGAAGCTCAGCCTCGGCGTCGTGCACCCCGGCGTGGTGGTCCGCAAGCTGCGCCACCCGGAGCCGACCAGGACGATCTGCGCCGCGATCCGCGAGGACGGCGCGGGCTCACCGGCGGTGACCAGCCTGTTGGACGCGCTGAAGGCCTCGGCCCGCTGATCGGCGGGCAGGCTCGGCCGAGCTACGGCTGGCTGAGCTTCTGCTCACCGTCGATGTAGATGCCCTGGTTCTCCCACTTCAGGATGATCAGCTTGCGCTCGGTGCTGACCGAGCTGTCCTTCATGTGGTAGGCGATGTCGACCTCGTAGGCGTACGGCGAGTTCATCCGCACGCTCTTGAGCTCGATCGACTTCACCTGGTTCCACGTGCCCTGGTAGCCGCTCGGGCCACCGGTCGCCGCCTGCATCTTGGCGGTCAACCGGCCGTAGCCCTCGTCCACGTGGTCCGGCAGCAGGCCGAAGTAGTCGCGGACCGCCTGCTCCTGCTGCTCGGCCGACGGCTCGGCGGTGATCTTGACCGTCGGCGTGGCCGGCTTCTTCGACGGCGTCACCGACGCCTCGCCGCCCGCTTCCTGCGCCACGCTCGTCGGCGGCGTGATGGCCTGGTTGTCCTTCGGCTCGTCACCGCTGGACAGCACGCTCGCCAGCAGGATGCCGACGACGGCCGCGCCCGCGATGGCGAGCGCGGTGAACACCGTCGACCGCTTGCTCTTCACCGGGCCGCCGGCCGGTCTCGACGCGCCGACCGGGCGGGCGGGCGGCGGGTTGTGGCTCGGCTGCCGCTGCGGCGCGGGCGGCGGGGTCGGCGCGGGCGCCACCCTGGTCGCGACGTGCGGCGGGTTGTTCGGCGTGGCCGGCGGGTTGTGCTGGGCGGCCGGGGTCAGCGCGCGAGCCGGCTGGGCCTGCACGGGCGCGCCCTGCCACGACGGCGGGTGGCTCTGCGGCAGCGCCACCGGGAACTCCGGCGCGGCCCGACCGGCCGCCACCGCGGCCAGCGCCTCGCGGGCCTCGGCCATGGTCGGCCGGTCCTCCGGCTCGGCGCGCAGCAGGCGCATCAGCAGCGCGGTCAGCGGACCGGCCTGCTTCGGCGGCACCACCTTGCCCGACGCGACCTGGTGCAGCAGCGCGATGGTGTTCTCGTTCAGGCCGAACGGCGGCGCGCCCTCGATCGCCGCGTACAGCGTCGAGCCCAGCGAGAACACGTCCGAGGGCGGGCCGGGGTCGTAGCCCTTGGCCACCTCGGGCGCGAGGTAGGCGGGCGTGCCCGCGAGCATCCCGGTCGCGGTGACCGTGACGTCGCCGGTGGCCCGGGAGATGCCGAAGTCGGTGATCTTCACCGTGCCGTCGTTGCCGAGCAGGATGTTGCCCGGCTTGATGTCGCGGTGCACGATGCCCGCGTTGTGCGCGGCGGCGAGCGCGGAGGCGACCTGCGAGCCGATCGACGCCACGTCGCGCGGCGGCAGCGTGCCGCGTTCGGACAGGGCCGTGGAGAGGCTCTTGGACGGCAGGTACTCCATCACCAGCCACGGCTGGCCGTCGTCCTCCGCCACGTCGTACACCGCGATCGCGTGCGGGTGCTGCAGGCGGGCCGCGATCCGGCCCTCGCGCATGGCGCGGCGCTTCGCCTCGTCCGTGTCGGACTCGGCCAGGCCGGGCTGGAGCAGCAGCTGCTTGACCGCGACCGTGCGGTGCAGGCGCTCGTCGTGCGCTTCCCAGACGATGCCCATCGCACCGCTGCCGATCCGCCGGCCAAGTCGGTAGCGGCCGGCAACCAGGCGGCCATCGTCGCTCACGGCGTGCTCCCAGTAGCTGCTAGGGCTTCATTCAGTGGCGAACGACAAGACGCCACTAGGACAAGAACGTTGCGTCACCCGAACGGGTTCGGCACCACCTTACGAGGTTCACGAACCCCCCGGACCCACCGTGGGGGGTGTCGAGCCACCAGTCGTGGTCGTGGTGGTCGTCGTCGTGGTCGTCGTGGTCGTGGTCGTGGTGGTGGGCGGCGTCGTCGTGGTGGTCGTCGTGGTCGTGGTCGTCGGCGTCGTGGTGGTCGTCGTCGGCTCGACGGTGACCGTCTGCGTCTCCACGGTGGTGGTCGGCGGGGGCGTGGTGGTCGTGGTGGTCGGCGTGGCCGAGGCCGAGCTCGACCCGCCCGCCGGTGGCGTGACCGGGTCCTTCCCGCCGAACCAGTCCAGGGCCACCGCCAGGAACCCGAGCAGCAGGATGGCGGCCAGCACGACCGCGGTGATCACCAGCGGCCGGTTGTCGCTGCGCTGCGGGGGTGGCGGGGCGACCGGCGTGGCGCCGCCCGTCGACCGCGGACCGGGCCGCACCACGCGGGTGCGGTCGGCGTCCAGGACCGCCGTGGCGCCCGCGGGCACCGGCGCGAACCCCGGCGAGCTGGCCGGCAGCAGGCCGGTCAGGCTGGGGTTGCGGCCGTGCGCGACCGCGCTGAGCATGTCGCGGGCCTGCGCCATGGTCGGCCGGTCGGCCGGGTCGTAGTTGAGCAGCCGCAGCAGCACGTCGGTCAACGGGTGGTCGACCTGCGGCGGGTTGATCCGGCCCGCCGCCACGGCGTGCAGCACGCCCAGGGTGTTCTCGGACAACCCGAACGGCGGCTCGCCCTCGGCCGCCGCGTACAGCGTCGAGCCGAGCGAGAACACGTCCGAGGCGGGCGTCGGGTCCTGGCCGCGCGCGATCTCCGGCGCCAGGTAGGCGGGGGTGCCCGCGATCAGGCCGGTCTTGGTGACCGTGACGTCGTCGCTGGCCCGGGAGATGCCGAAGTCGGTGATCTTGACCAGGCCGTTGTCGGCGAGCAGCACGTTGCCGGGCTTGACGTCCCGGTGCACGATCCCGGCGGCGTGCGCGGCGGCCAGCGCGGCGGCGGCCTGCATGCCGATCTGAGCCACCTCGACGGGGTCCAGCGGGCCGTGCTCGGCCATCGTGTCGGCCAGGCTGTAGGACGGCAGGTACTCCATGACCAGGCACGGAGCGCCGTTCTCCTCCACCACGTCGTAGACGGCGATGGCGTTGGGGTGGTGCAGCTTGGCGGCGATGCGGCCCTCGCGCATGGCGCGCTGGATCGCCTCGTCCTGCTCGCGCTCGTCCAGGCTCGGCGCCAGCAGCAGCTGCTTGATCGCCACGACGCGGCCCAGGCGCTCGTCCTGGGCACGCCACACGATGCCCATCGCACCGCTGCCGATCCGGTCCAGGAACCGGTAGCGCTCGGCGATGACGCGACCGTCGTTGCTCACCGGACCACCTCGCTGGGGCGCTGCGTGACCGCGGCAAGGGCAGCAGGTCTCACGCTCGGGCTCCTCGTCGTGCGGATCGGTGCGCGGAACAGGCTAGGCCACCGCTCGCCCGCAGAGCCTACCCCGGCCGTGACGACGCCTTTCGAGCCGTTGCGCAGGTCACGTGAGCCGAGAGGTGACCGGGAAGGGATACCTGATACCGAGCCGTAAGGACACCCGTTCGCACGAAGATCACCAGTTTTGGGGCCGAACGGGCTAACCGCCCACTGGTTCACCCGTTCGAGTGTCAGTGGTCGCGGCGAACCCGCCGCTCGGGCACGACGAGCGGCGGGTTCGCGGAACGTCAGGGTGGCGGTCAGCTGGCCGGAGCGAAGAAGTCGAACCCGCCGATCGGGTTCAGGATCCCGCCCAGGTCGAGGTCCAGGTCGAGGCCCGAGCCGCTGTCCTCGGACGGCGGGGTGCTCGGGGTGGACGAGGACGGCGGCGTGGAGGACGACGGCGGCTGCGTGCTGTTGCTCGGCGGCGCCGGCGTCGTGGTGCTCGTGCTGGGCGCCGGGGTCGTCGTCTGCTGGCTGCTGGAACTCGGCGGCTGCGTGGTCGTGTTCGTCGGCGCCTGCTGCTGCGTCTGCTGCTGGGTCGTCGTCTGCTGCTGCGTGTTGGGCCGCGGCGCGCGCTGGGTCGTCGGCTCCGGAGCCTGCTCCGGCGGCGTCGTGGTGGTCTCGGCCTGCGTCTGCTGCGTCTGCTGCGTCTGCTGCTGGGCAGCGGCGGCGGCGAGGTCCTTGGTGAGCGTGTTGGTGGCGCGGGCCGCCGGGCGTGCGTCGAAGCGCACCTCCGCCGGCGGGCGCTCGTCCGGGGACGACATCAGGTTGGACGCGGTGAACGCGACGGTGCCGGCGAGCACCACGCCGCCGCTGGCCATCGCCACGAGCTTCGGCACGGACAACCCGCCGCCGCGCTCCTCTTCACCGGCGCGGCCCTCGCGGCGCAGCAGTTCGGTGACGTGCAGCTCGCGACCGGAGAGGTTGGTCGCACCGGCAGCCAGGGCGGCGACCGAGAACCGGACCGTCTCCTCGTCGTCGTCCGACCGCTCTACGGCCGGCCGTTCGGTGATCCGGGTCCCGGCTCGGCCCGAGGTCACCCCGTCGCGGGTTCTGCCCGCGGTCGTGCGACTTCCGGCTCCACCCACTGCTGTCCGATCGCCGGCTCCGCCGACTGCTGTCCGATTGCCGGCGCCGCCGGCGGTGATCCGCGGGATCGGCTGCGTCTCCGCCTCACGCCTGGCGAGCAGGTCGGCGACCGACAGCTTGGCCGTCGAGCCATCCTGTCGACGGCGTTTGTCGTCGTTCGACACCGCTGAACACCTTTCCCGGAGAGAGCGTTGCGCTACTGACCGGGACCATGGATACCGAATCGTGACCGTCTACGTAACCCCTTTGAGTGAAGTTTCCTACGGTATCTGGGGTTTGTTGAACGCTGAGTGAACAACAAGACCTTGATCGCTACCGAGCGTCAACGCCGTTGGGCCGATAGGACTTCGGTGCCGACGATGCGCGGCACGCTCGTGTCGGTCAACCGGAATACCTGCTCGACCCGCAGCCACCGACCGCTGCGCTCCTGCAGCGAGACGACCGCCAGCACCGCGCCGTCCGGCCGCAGCGACGTCGACTCGATCGTGATCGCCTGCACGTGACCCCAGGAGTCGACGAAGTCACCCGGGCTGCCCCCGAGCAGCTCCGGCGCCAGCAGCCGGGACGCCTCCGCGGGCTGCGCGGGCAGCAGCTCGAAGAACCGCCGCACGACGTCGACCTGCGGTTCCGGCCCGACGTCGACCTGCGGCGACGGCATCACCACCGGCGATTCGTCCGTCACGTCGGCGGCCAACGGCACGGCCGGCCGAGCGGGTGTCGGGATGCGCTCCGACCGCCCTCCGCCCAGCTGGGCCGACAGCAGGTCCGGCCGCAACGCCGACGACCCGGTGATCGAACCGGGCGGCTCCACCCGCGGCACGTCGGGACCCGCGTCGCGGTTGCCCGCCAGGACGGAGGCGGCGGCGATCGAGGCGAGCAGCACCACCGCCCCGGTGGTCACACCGGCCAGCTTCGCCGCCCGGGTGGGTCGTCTCGCGGACGCCGTCGGGTCGTCCTCCTCGCGCAGCAGGTCGGCGATCAGGCCATGGGTGGCGGCCTGCTCGCGGTGCCGGACCCGCACCGGCGCCGGCTGCTTCCTGAGCAGCTCAGCCACCGTGACCGATCCCACGCGGTTGTGCCTGCGACCGCTCGTCGTAGGGCGCTGCACTGGCGACTCCCTCGGTCGTGTCGTCGCCAAGACTCGTACCGTGGTGGACCGGCGGGAATCCAGCTCAACCAGGGAGTTCACTCGTTCGTGGCGGCCAGTGGTCAAAACCCGTCGCTCGAACGGGCGAAGGGACTACGGAACGGCGCCCACCAGGAGTGTGGTTTCAGGCGCCGGGGGCGGACCGCTCGCCGTCGATCAGCGGTTCCCGGCCGGTGGTGAACACGAGTTCGCGCCGCTCCGTGGTCCTGGACCCGTCCTTGTGGGTCACGTCCAGCGTGCTCACCGTGATGCCCCGCGTCGGGTCCACGGTGATCTCCCGCACCTCGATCAGCGACACGTCCGCGAACTCCTGCTCCAGCAGCACCCCGCCGGCCAGCCGGAAGGTGTCCGAGACCAGCGTCAGCGCGGTGTCGGAGTTCGCCGCGACCTCTTCGTAGAACAGCTCGGTGTTCTCCGCGATCGTCTCCGCGTCCACGATCGGCTGCGCGTGCGCGGGAACCGTGGTGACGTGCGGGGACGTCTCCGGGCCGGGGGTGGCGGCGGTGAGGTCGACCGCGGAGCCGCCGTCCGGGTCGGCTCGGTCGCCGGTGGCGGCGACGAGCCCGTTCGCCACGGCCTCGGCGGGCACGCGGCGCGCCGTGGTGGTGGTCGGGGGAGGCGGTGCGGTGGCGAAGCCGGTCAGCAGCGGCACGTCGGTCGGGTAGCCGGGCAGGCCGATGCGCTCGGCGGGCTGGTTGGTGCCGACCAGGTTGGCCGCGGCGACGGCCAGTCCGACCAGGACGCCCGCCGACGACAGCACGGCGAACCAGGCGGCCCGCTTCCACGTCCGGGGCGGGGTCACCGAGGCGGGCACCAGGCCGATGTTGAACTTCCGCAGCCCCATGGCGTCGGTGTCGACGAACGGGTCCGGCGGTGGCGGTGGGGGCACCGGTCGCGTGGTCGCGTCCTCGAACGGTGTGTGGTCCAGCTCACCGCCCACGGGCAGCCAGATCGCCGCCCCGTCCTCCAGCCGATGCCGATGCCGACCCGACCGTTCCGGTTCCCCGATGTCCATAGCTGTGCAGACCCCTCCCGCCCCCCGACCTGACGGCCCTCGCGGTTGTGTCACCTGGTTGGGCTCGAACTCACCTGGTGGGTTCAAGTGGCGCGGGGCATGGGGGTGGGACACCGAGGACCCCGCCGCCTCAGATTAGGTGCAGGGTGCACGTAGAGCTGCGCAGATCAGCCTTGTGGGGCTGAGCGACACACGGATGAGTGAATCTTCAGCTCCCGCTGTTCAGCTTCTTCCTGGTGCCCTGGAGCGCGTTGGTGGCGGCCAGGCCGGCACCGCCCGCGATCAGCGCGCCGATGATGTCGCCGGAGACGGTGCCGCCCGACGTGATCAGCAGGCCGACGAGGGCGATGATCGTCGTCACCCCGGCGAGGGTCCACCGGCTGCGCACGTACTGGGCGATGGGCGCGCCCGCGGCGCGCTTGGACTTGGCGGCGGAACCGAGCATCGCGAGGTAACCGTCGTGCGCCAGCGCGGCGAGCACACCGAGGATCGCGATGAGGCCCGTGATGAGACCGATGACCATGACACCAGTGTGCCCCCGGCCAAACCCGCTGGACCATCCGTGATCGCCCTGATATCTCCCAGGGGTGGAGGTCTTCTGGCACGACGCCTGCCTGGAGCACGACACCGGCACCGGGCTGTGGGAGCTGCCCGGCCGGTGGGACTGGCTCGACGCGCCCGAACCGCACCCGGAGAACGCGGCCCGGCTGCGCACGTTCCGGCACGCCCTGGAGCAGGGCCCGGTCGCACCGCACCTGTCCTGGTCGACCGGCCGGTTCGCCGACGACGAGGAGCTGGCCCGCGTCCACGAGCCGTCCTACCTGGCCGGGCTGCGCGCCGCGTGCGAACGGCGCACCGCCGTCGAGGTGAACACCGTCGTCGGCCCCGGCTCGTGGAACGCGATCCGCGCCGCGGCGGGTACCGCGCTGGCGGCGTACGAGGCGGTCGCGGCCGGTCGGACCCGCCTGGCCTACGCCCTGGTCCGCCCGCCCGGCCACCACGCCCAGCCGACCATGGCGGACGGGTACTGCCTAATCAACAACGCCGCCCTGGTCGCCGAGACGGCACGGCGCGCCGGCCGCCGGGTCGCCGTCCTGGACTGGGACGTGCACCACGGCAACGGCACGCAGGAGGTGTTCCGCGACACGCCCGACGTGCTCACGGTGTCCGTGCACATGCGGCACGGCCCGTGGGGCGCCAACCACGCCCAGACCGGTGCGCCTGCCGAGTCGGGCGCCTCGAACATCAACGTCGAGCTGTCCCTGGGCGCGGGTGACGAGGCGTACCGGCGGGTGCTGGCGGAGATCGCGTTCCCGGCGCTGGCGGAGTTCGGCGCGGACTTCCTGGTCTGCGCCTCGGGCTTCGACGGGTCGGCGTTCGACCCGAACGGCAGGCACAACCTCACCGCCGCCGGCTACCGCGACATCGGCCGGGCCGTGTCGGGGCTCGGCCTGCCGACCGTGCTCACGCAGGAGGGCGGCTACCTGCGCGGCTACTCGGCGTTGTGCCTGCACGCCCTGGTCGAGGGCCTGGTCGGCGTGGACCTGCTGGAGGACCCGCTGGCCTACGTCCCGGACGACACCCAACTGGTGGACGCTGATCTGGCGAAAGCCAGATCCACTCTCACAGTGTGGAATTTCGCCGCCTCCGGCGTCGAGGGCTCGGCCGCCCGGAAGTCGACCGTTCGCGCCCCGATTTCCGACGATCGAAGGGCGTGATCGCCGGAAATCGGGGCGCGAACGGTCGACGCGACCTCGCGGGGTGGTGGACGCCGCGGAGCAGCGGCAAATGTCACCGACCGAGGTGGCCTCGGCCGAGCTTGAGCAGGATCATGGCCAGGTCGCGGCCGTCCGGGCCGAGCTCCTTGTAGCGGTTGATCACGTCGATCTCCCGATTGTGCACGATCCTCGTGCCGCCGGCGGCCATCCGCGCCGCGCCGATGATCTTGGAGACCTCGACCCGCCGCTTGACCAGCCTCAGCAGCTCGGCGTCCAGGTGGTCGATCTCCTGGCGCAGCGAATCGATGTCCGGGGCGGTTTCGGTGCTGTTCATCGTGACGACCTCTCGACTCTGGTTGGAGTCCCAGCCCTGGCAGCAGCGAAGCCCCGGGGTCCGAGGACTCCGGGGCTTCGTGGTGGCTTGTCGGCGCTAGCGGTCCACGGGAGCCGGAGTCCGGTTCCCGTAAAAAAACTCGAAGTGGGCCATGCGCACCGCCTCATCATGCCACAGCCACGGGCTGTCGGGGGTACCCGGTAACGTGAACAGACGATGAGCGCCTTGTTCGACTTGCCCGCAAGTCCCCCCGCCTCCCGGTCCGCGCGGCTGCTCGAAGACCTCAACCCGTCCCAGCGGCGGGCCGTCGAGCACTCGGGCGCCCCGCTGCTGGTCGTCGCCGGTGCGGGCTCGGGCAAGACGCGCGTGCTGACCCGCCGGATCGCCTACCTGCTCGCCGAGCGCAACGTGCACCCCGGCGAGGTCATGGCGATCACCTTCACCAACAAGGCCGCCGCCGAGATGAAGGAACGCGTGGCCGACCTGGTCGGCGCACGGGCCCGCTCGATGTGGGTGTCCACGTTCCACTCGATGTGCGTCCGGGTCATGCGCCGCGAGGCCAAGACCCTCGGCATGTCGTCCAACTTCTCGATCTACGACTCCGACGACACCCGCCGGCTGATCACGCTGGTGGCGCGCGACCTCGACCTGGACCCCAAGCGCTACCCGGCGCGCACGCTGGCGATCCACATCTCGAACCTGAAGAACGAGCTGGTCGACGCGGCCACCGCGAAGGAGCGCGCGGCCAACGACCTGGAGCGCCGGGTCGCCGAGGTCTACGAGAGCTACCAGCGCAGGCTCGGCGACTCGAACTCGCTCGACTTCGACGACCTGATCATGCGGACCGTCGAGCTGCTCCAGCAGCACCCGGACGTGGCCGAGCACTACCACCGCCGGTTCCGGCACGTG
Organism: Saccharothrix sp. CB00851; assembly: GCF_001905065.1. Taxonomy (NCBI): domain Bacteria; kingdom Bacillati; phylum Actinomycetota; class Actinomycetes; order Pseudonocardiales; family Pseudonocardiaceae; genus Saccharothrix; species Saccharothrix sp. CB00851. Next base: position 253,391 of record NZ_LWLC01000001.1, on the reverse strand, counting down.
CTGGTCGACGAGTACCAGGACACCAACCACGCCCAGTACACGCTGGTCCGCGAGCTGATCGGGACCGGCAAGGACGGTGTGCCGCCGGGCGAGCTGTGCGTGGTGGGCGACGCCGACCAGTCGATCTACGCCTTCCGCGGCGCGACGATCCGCAACATCGTGGAGTTCGAGCGCGACTACCCGCAGGCCACCACGATCCTGCTGGAGCAGAACTACCGGTCCACGCAGACGATCCTGAGCGCGGCGAACGCGGTCATCTCGCGCAACCCGAACCGCCGGGACAAGAGGCTGTGGAGCGACCTGGGCGAGGGCGAGAAGATCGTCGGCTACGTCGCCGACAACGAGCACGACGAGGCGCAGTTCGTCGCGAACGAGATCGACCGCCTGGTCGACACGGGCGAGGCGAACAACGGCGAGATCGCCGTGTTCTACCGGACCAACAACCAGTCGCGCGTGTTCGAGGAGATCTTCATCCGCCTCGGCCTGCCCTACAAGGTGGTCGGCGGCGTCCGGTTCTACGAGCGGCGCGAGGTGCGGGACGCCTTGGCGTACCTGCGGGCGTTGTCCAACCCCGACGACACGGTGTCGTTGCGGCGGATCCTGAACGTGCCCAAGCGCGGCATCGGCGAGCGCGCGGAGGCGTGCGTGTCGATGTACGCCGAACGCGAGCGGATCGGCTTCGCGGCGGCGTTGCGCGACGCGGTCACCGGCAAGGTGCCGCTGCTCAACCCGCGCTCGCGCAACTCGATCGCCGGTTTCGTCGAGATGATGGACGAGCTGGGCGAGCTGGTGGAGCGCGGCGACGACGTGGCCGACATCCTGGAAGCGGTGCTGGACAAGACCGCCTACCGGGCCGAGTTGGAGGCCAGCGAGGACCCGCAGGACCACACCCGGGTGGAGAACCTGAACGAGCTGGTCACGGTGGCCCGCGAGTTCACCGACCTCGGCGCGGCGGTCCCGGTCCCGGAGGAAGACGAGGGCCTGCCCGCGGAAGGTTCGCTGGCCGCGTTCCTGGAGCGGGTGTCGCTGGTCGCGGATGCCGACTCGGTGCCGGACGCGGAGTCCGACGGCGTGGTCACGCTGATGACGCTGCACACCGCCAAGGGCCTGGAGTACCCGGTGGTGTTCTGCACCGGCTGGGAGGACGGCGTCTTCCCGCACCTGCGCGCCCTGGGCGACCCGACGGAGCTGGCCGAGGAGCGGCGCCTGGCGTACGTGGGCATCACGCGTGCCCAGAAGCGGCTGTACCTGTCGCGTGCGCTGGTGCGCTCGGCGTGGGGCCAGCCGTCGGCGAACCCGGCGTCGCGGTTCCTGGACGAGATCCCGGCCGACCTGCTGGACTGGCGGCGGGTGGAGCCCAAGCGCAGCGCGCCGTCCGCGCCGACGTCGTGGGGTCGCGGGTCGGGCCCGTCGCGCCCGGCGCCGACGAACGCGAACTGGAAGGACACGCCCGCGCTGAAGCTGGACGTGGGCGACCGGGTGAGCCACGACAAGTACGGGCTCGGCCGCGTGGTGGCCGTGGACGGCTCGGGGCCCCGTGCGACCGCCACGATCGACTTCGGCGGCGCGGGGACGGTGCGGCTGATGCTCATCGGCGGCGTGCCCCTCGTGAAGCTCTGAGGCGCTCTCAGCCGTAGTTCGCCGTCTTACGTATATATAGGTGCCGCACGAGGTCACCGGTCGACCCCTGGAGGTCGACCGGTGTTCACCTGAACGTGGCCGAATTCCCGTGCAACCCGAATCCCCCTGGGGCGTCTATAGGGGTGTCACCAGCGGGACGGCCGGGTCATTCGGGGTGAACCGGTCAGAGGGAGCCGCCTGGCGGCAGCGGGGGGTAGCAGGGGGGAAGTGAGGGCGGGAGCCGCTTCGGGGGCGGTGACCGCAGGAGGGGATCACCTTCGGGGGAAGGTTGCACACAGTGGAGAGGCCGGGCTGCGACGAGCAGCCCGGCCTCTTGCGTTCACGTGCCCGGTCAGCGCACTAGACGCTGATGCCCTTGGAGTTCAGCCAGGACAACGGGTTGATCTTCTTGCCGTCCGGGTTCCAGACCTCGAAGTGCAGGTGCGGTCCGGTGGAGAAGCCGCGGTTGCCCATGCGCGCGATCTGCTCGCCCGCCAGGACCCGCTGGCCCTTGCGGACCGAGTAGGAGTCCACGTGGCCGTAGACGGTGACGGAGCCGTCGGCGTGCTCGACCTTGACCCACAGGCCAAAACCGCTTGCCGAACCGGCCTCGATCACGACACCATCCGCGGCGGACAGGATCGGCGTGCCGATGGGGCCCGCGATGTCGATGCCGTAGTGCATCTCGCCCCAGCGGCCACCCCACCCGGAGGTGAACAGCCCCGCAGCGGGACGGGCGAACTTGGGGCGCCGTGCCTCGGCCTCTTCGGCTTCGCGGGTCTCGGTGATCTGCTGGCTCTTGACGAGCTTCTGCGCCTCGGCCGCGGGGTCGACCGCCTTGGCGACGGGCAGGATCTGCGGTGAGGCGGGGCCGGTGCCACCGACGCCGAACGCGGCGGCGCCGTCAGCGGCGGAGTTCGCGAGCGGGGTGACCTCGTCGGCCTGGGACGGCGAGTCGGAGCCGAGCGCGTGGAGCGTCTGCCCTGCGCCTGCGGCGGCGAAGGCACCGACGGCGACCGCGGCGACCACGATCCGTCCGCGCAGCGCCGAGGGCGGAGGCGGGAGCCGGTGCGTGCTCACCGTGCGCGTCGAAGCTCGGTCTACCGCTTCTTCGAGCACGGGAGAACTCGTATGGCCGCCGGGGGAGCGGTGTTGAGACAAAACCTGGCCTTCCGTCTTCGGGGAGTCCGGTCGGACTACCGGGCGGGGGATCCCGGTTGAGCCGGTCGGGGTACCGGCTCGTCGTCCTGCTTGTGACCAGACCGTGACAACGGACCGGGGGAAGATAACGGCGCGGAGCCCTTAAGGGCAATCCCCGAGTCGGAAGATGACCGTTTAGCGGTCAGTGGGACATCCCCGCGTATGAGCCGTCACGCTGGGTCATGAGCGCGCTCCCCATACCGTCCGGGTGCAGGCACGATGGGGTGATCCAGGTTGTCATCCGAACGCGTGATGGCGGTCACAACTAGGTGAAGGGTGCGTCGATCGACGGGCAGCGAAAGGTGACCTGAATCACGTATCCGATGCTCCTCCACGACCAACGCCGGGTGCGCCAACCGGGCGTTCCGCTGCGGCACGACCACCTGGTCCATCTCGCTCCACACCACGACGAACCTGGTGCGGCACGGTCGGGACGGTTCGGCCAATTCGGACAACAGGTCGGAACCCGGCCTCAATTGCCTGGTCAGCGAGGTGGGGACCAGATAAGCGGTCAACGTGCCCTGGTGCGGGGTCCCGAGGGTCACGAGCGTGCGCACGCGTGCGTCGCCGTTGAGGCGCTGTACGTAATAACGGGCGATGAGGCCGCCCAGCGAGTGCCCGACCACGTGCACGCGGTCGGATCCGGTCTGCTCGCAGATCCGCTCGACGTGCTCCCCGAGCAGCGCCGCCGACCGCCGGACGTCCCCCGTCAACGCGGTCAGCACGCTGTAGTTCACGGCGTGCACCACTCCGAAGCCACGCCTTCGCAGTGCCCCCGAAAGCACTGCGAAGGCGGAGCGGTTGTCCCCGATGCCGTGCACCAACACGATCGGGGTGCCCGCCGCGTCCATCGCCGAAACCACCAGCCCGCGCCGGCGAGGTGGTAGGCGGTCCGTGCGGTAGGCGCGGAGGTGCCCGTCGGGCTTCAACTGCTCTTCCACCACGCCCCACGGGTAGAGGACGGTGTGCGCGGCCAGCCAGGCGGCCTCGACCGCGACGCCGCGCACCCCGCCGGGCGAGGCGACGGCCCGGAGCACGCCGCCCGCCAGCCCCAGGGCGTCGCCGGCCACACCGAGCCCGGCGTCCACGCCGGTGCCGACCCGGCCCGCCCAGGTCGTCACGAGCCGCCGCACCGCGTCACCCATAGGGCTGAAAGTAAGTGACGTCCCCACGAACTGCGAGTACCCGACGTCCGATGTCCACAACCGGGGACCGGCCGCCCGTCGCCGCCGGCTCCGTTTTGCTAGCGTCCGACCGGTGATCCGAACCGCTGAACCGGTCTCAACGGCCCCCACGAGACTCCGGACGGCGGTTGGGGTGGCCGCGGCGGGCGCGTTGCTCACCGCGGCGGCCCCGGCTGTCGGTGTGGTCGGCGGCGCCGTGCCGCCCGCGTTCACCGCCTGGCCGCTGCTGGCGCCGCTCGCCCTGCTGCCCACCGCCCTGGCCGCGGTGTTCCTCGCCCGCGGGCAGGCGCTCACCGCCGCGGCGGCCCTCGTCGCACCGGCCGTGTTCGCCGTCGGCCGCCTGCTCAACGACCTGCAGCTGCTCGTCGACCCGGTCGACGCCGCGCGGCCCGAGCTGTTCCGGTCGACGAGCCTGGACCCGCCCGGCCCCGCCGCGGGCCTGTGGCTGCTGCTGGCCGGGCACGTCCTGCTCATCGCCGCCGGCGCGCTGGCCACCCTCGGCGCCGAACCGGACGTGCGCAGCGAACGCGCGAGGTTCGCCCTGCCCGCCACCGCGGGCGCCGTCGCGGGCATCGGCCTGTTCACCGCGCCGTTCACCTCGACCGACGCGCTGATCCAGGCCCGCGGCACGTTCGACTCGCCGACCCTGCCGATGCTGGGCGGCATCGTGCTCACCCTGGCCGCGCCCGCCCTCGCGGTCCTCGCGGCCAGCGCCACCACGCCCGAGGCCCGCAAGGGCGGTCTGCTCGGCCTCGCCGCCGTGCTGCTCGCCGCCGCCGCGCCGCCGATCGCCTCGGCCCTCGCCGTCGACGCCATCGGGCCGGCCGTCGGCCCGTTCCTGGTGCTCGCCGCCGCCATCGCGCTCGCCTGGCCGCAACGGGCAGTCAAGGACGAGGACGGTGCGGAGCGGGACGTCGAACTGCCGGGCCAACGACGCCTGCACGTCATCGCCGCCGCGCTCGGCCTGGTCGCCGCCGCGGCAGCCGCGGCGGGCGCGTCGACCGACCTCCTGGTCCTGCCCGACGGCTCCCCGCCACCCGCGGACTACGCGGCACGCCTGCTCTGGCCCGCCGCGATCGCCACCGGCCTGCTCGCCGCCGCACTGCTCGCCAAGGCCGCCGTCCGGCCCGCGTTCACCGTCGCCACCGCCGCGATCCCGCTGGGCGCCGCCGTCGCGCTCGACGCCGTCTTCGCCGCGACGAAGGTCGACGTCGTGCAGCCCGGCGTCGGCGTCTGGTTCACCGCGGCGTCGGTGGTCGCCGCGGCGGCGGCCGCCATCACGGCGGCACTGGCCGGCGCGGTCGAGCGGGACGAGGTCGGCACGGACGCGGGCGAGTCGTCGCTGCCGCTGATCGCCACCACCCTGATCGCGGTGCTGCTCGCGTTCGGCGCGTTCAGCCTGCCCGTGCTGCGGGCGCCCGACTACGTGCCGATCGGCGCGTTCGGCCTGCACGTCGGCTCGTTCGGGCTGCTGGTGGCGTTGATCGCGGTCGTGGCGGCTGCCGCCGTCGCGCTCAAGGCCAGGCCGAGCCGCGGTGCGGCGCTGCTGCTCGGTGCGGCGGTCGTCACGGCCGTCCGCGCCTGGGAGTACCCGCTCACCGCGGCCCGTGCCGCCGAGGCCGCACCCGGTCCCGGGCTCTGGCTGGCCGCCGCCGCGACGGTCGCGTTCATCATCTCCGGCGCCCTGCGGACGGCGCGCTGAATCGTGGGTGGTGATCGACCTCACCACCTCTATGACGGACTTCACGGGCGTGGGGTGCGGTGGAGTCCGGGCTGGTCGATAGTGTCTTGCGAAGCCGCGTCGAGCCGGTCCCCCCACGGCTGTGCCGGCGTTCCAGGTGATGCCTGGACGTGTGGGCACCAGGCCCCAGCCTGGAGCGCCGGACCTCAGAGGACCGCACGACCTGACGCGGTGTCCGACACCGACGTCGCAGGAGACCCGAGTGGACCTGTACGAGTACCAGGCGAAGGACCTCTTCGCCGCCCACGACGTCCCGGTACTTCCGGGCGACGTGGCGACCACCCCCGCCGAGGCCAAGGCCATCGCCGAGCGCTTCGGTCAGACCGTCGTGGTCAAGGCCCAGGTCAAGACCGGCGGCCGGGGCAAGGCGGGTGGCGTCAAGCTCGCCGAGAACCCGGATGAGACTTCAGCCAAGGCCGAAGCGATCCTCGGCTTGGACATCAAGGGGCACATCGTTCACCGCGTGCTGGTGACGCCCGCGTCCGACATCGCCGAGGAGTACTACTTCTCCTTCCTCCTCGACCGCGCCAACCGCACCTTCCTGGCCATGGCCAGCGTCGAGGGCGGCATGGACATCGAAGAGGTCGCCGCGACCAAGCCCGAGGCCCTGGCCAAGGTGCCGGTGGACGCGATCAAGGGTGTCGACCGCGCGAAGGCCGACGAGATCGTGGCCGCCGCGAAGTTCCCCGCCGAGGTGGCCGACCAGGTCGCCGACGTCATCGTGAAGCTCTGGGAGACCTTCGTCTCCGAGGACGCCACGCTGGTCGAGGTCAACCCGCTGGTCCGCGACCCCGAGGGCAAGATCGTCGCGCTCGACGGCAAGGTCACCCTCGACGAGAACGCCTCCTTCCGCCACCCCGACCACGAGGCGCTGGTGGACAAGCAGGCGGAGGACCCGCTGGAGGCCAAGGCCAAGGCGAAGGGCCTCAACTACGTCAAGCTGGACGGCCAGGTCGGCATCATCGGCAACGGCGCCGGTCTCGTGATGTCCACCCTCGACGTGGTGGCCTACGCCGGTGAGAAGCACAACGGCGTCAAGCCCGCGAACTTCCTCGACATCGGCGGCGGCGCGTCGGCCGAGGTCATGGCCAACGGCCTGGACATCATTCTGCACGACCCCGACGTGCGTTCGGTCTTCGTGAACGTCTTCGGCGGCATCACCGCGTGCGACGCGGTCGCCAACGGCATCGTGGCCGCCCTGGGCATCCTGGGCGACGAGGCCAAGAAGCCGCTCGTGGTCCGCTTGGACGGCAACAACGTGGAGGAGGGCCGCCGGATCCTCGCCGAGGCCAACCACCCGCTGGTCACCGTGGTGGACACTATGGACAACGCGGCCGACAAGGCCGCCGAGCTCGCGGCTGCGGGGGTCTGACGATGGCTATCTTCATCACCAAGGACAGCAAGGTCATCGTCCAGGGCATGACCGGCGCCGAGGGCACCAAGCACACCAAGCGGATGCTGGCCTCCGGCACGACCATCGTCGGCGGCGTGAACCCGCGCAAGGCGGGCGAGAAGGTCGACTTCGACGGCAACGTGCTGCCGGTGTTCGGCTCGGTGGCCGAGGCCATGGAGGCGACCGGCGCGGACGTCACCGTGATCTTCGTGCCGCCGGCGTTCGCCAAGGCGGCCGTGATCGAGGCGATCGACGCGGGCATCGGCCTGGCCGTCGTGATCACCGAGGGCATCCCGGTGCACGACACCGCCGCGTTCTGGGCGCACGCCGTGGCGACCGGCGCTGGGGTCGACGGACGTGGGACCCGGATCATCGGCCCGAACTGCCCCGGCCTGATCAGCCCCGGGCAGTCCAACGCGGGCATCATCCCGGCCAACATCTCCGGCGCGGGCAAGATCGGTCTGGTGTCGAAGTCCGGCACGCTGACCTACCAGATGATGTACGAGCTGCGCGACTTCGGCTTCTCCACCGCCATCGGCATCGGCGGCGACCCGATCATCGGCACCACCCACATCGACGCGCTGGCGGCCTTCGAGGCCGACCCGGAGACCGCGGCGATCGTGATGATCGGCGAGATCGGCGGCGACGCCGAGGAGCGGGCCGCGGCCTACATCAAGGAGAACGTCACCAAGCCGGTCGTCGGCTACGTGGCGGGCTTCACCGCGCCCGAGGGCAAGACGATGGGCCACGCGGGCGCGATCGTGTCCGGCTCGGCCGGCACCGCGCAGGCGAAGAAGGAAGCCCTGGAGGCCGCGGGCGTCAAGGTCGGCAAGACGCCGAGCGAGACCGCCACGCTCATGCGGGAGATCATGCAGTCGATCGGCTGACACTGGGCCGTTCGTGCGACATGCTGAGGGCCGCCTCTCCCGGGAGGTGGCCCTCAGTGCGTTCTCCGGACGAGTCAATGCGCACATTGGGGGGAACCACGGGAGTCCGCTCGCCGTCGGAGAGTGTGCATCGGCTAGCGTTCTGTCGACCCGAGATCAGTTCCGCAGGTGGAGGAGACCGCATCATGTCCCAGCCGTACGGCGCCCCTCAGCAGCAGCCGGGTCCGGCGCAGCCGGCGGTGGGTGTGAACCTGAACCTCATCCTTCCGCTGGTCGCGGCCGGTCTGGCGCTGATCGCGTACCTGCTCGCGTTCGCCGACGACGTGCAGTCGTCGGAGTTCCTGTACGCGGCGGGCACGCTCGCCGGCCTGTCCGTGCTGCCGAAGGCGCCGAAGGGCCTGCTGTACGCGGCCGTGCCGTTCGCGGTGATCCCGACGCTGGGGCTGCTCCAGGGTCTGATCACCACCGAGGCCGACGTCCAGGGCATGCAGATCGTGCTGCTGATCGTGTCGTTGCTGCTCACCGCGGCCGTGGTGCTGAGCCTGCTGCTGGAGACCGGCGTGGTGAAGCTGCAGCCGAAGACCGCGAACGTCTACGGCCAGCCCGGTGGCTGGAACCCGCACTCCGGCGCGTTCCCGCAGCAGGGCCAGCAGCCGCAGCAGTTCGGCCCGCCGTCCGGCCAGTTCGGCCAGCAGGCGCCGCCGCCGCAGGCCGCACCGCAGGCGGGCCAGCCGCAGCCGACGTCCTACATGCCGCAGCCGGGCCAGTTCGGGCAGCCGGGCCAGCAGCCCGGCCAGGGCACGCCGCCCGGTGGGTTCGGCGGTCCCCAGCAGGGCTGAGCACGTCGTGGGAGGGGTGGCGCCGGTAGTCCGGCGCCACCCCTCTTCGCATGTCCGGCGAGCCTCGCCCGAACGGCTCACCGCTACTGGGACAGTGGGAGGATGTCGGTGTCGCAAACGACCTCGCACGGCGTCGTGACGGATTCGGTCCGCCCGCCCGAGTTCTCCCGCGCCGAACGGTTGCGGGTGCTCACGATGACCGCCACCGGGTCGGTGGTCATCGGCTACGCGGGCGTGGCCGCGCTGCTCGCGCTGGTCTCCTCGACCGCCGCGCACGCGTCGTTCTCGACGACCGGCGTGCTCACCGCCGCCGCCCCGGGCTGGCTGGTCGCGCACCACGTGCCGCTGCGCTTCGACGGCGGGCAGCTCGGCCTGCTGCCGCTGCTGCCGACCGCGCTGGTGATGCTGCTGGTGTACCGGGCGGCGGCGGGTGCGGCGGACCGGCTGGGGCTGTTCGAGCCGTTGCAGGCGCGGTCGGTGGTGTTCAGCATCGCCGGCGCGCACGCCGTGGTGGGCAGCGTGATCGCGTTCCTGATGGGTGACGAGGGTCCGGTTCGGGCCACGCCCGCGGTGGCGTTCTTCGGGTGCGCGGTGGTGTCCGGGCTGGCGGCGGTCGCCGGTGTCGCGCAGCGCTGCGGCCTGGTGGAGGTCGTGTTCGAGCGGGTCGACCCGGTGGCGCGGCGGGGGTTGCGCACGGGCGCGTTGGCGTTGTTCGCGCTGGCCGCGGCGGGTGCGCTGGTGCTGGCGCTCGGGCTGGTGTTCTCCTGGCCGACCACCGCGTCGCTGTTCGACCAGACCGGCGGCACCATCGGCACCGGCCTGGGCATCTGGCTGCTGTGCCTGGCCTACCTGCCCAACGCGGTGGTCGGCGCGCTGTCGTACGTGGTGGGCTCCGGGTTCTCGATCGGCGCGGTGGTGGTGGGCCCGCTGGAGTTCGTCGGCGGCCCGGTGCCCGCCGTGCCGCTGCTGGCCGCGTTGCCCGAGGAGCAGGCGGGCTACCTGCCGCTGGTGCTGGTGCTGCCGGGCGTGATCGGCGTGCTGGCCGGGTTGTCGTTGCGCGACGCCGCCGAGACGCCCCGGGCGAGGGTGCGCGCGGTGCTGGTCGCGGCGGTCACCGCCGGTGTCGGCACGCTGGTGCTGGCGGCGGCGGCCGGTGGTGCGCTGGGCGGCGGGGTGTTCAACCCGGTCACGATCCCGGCGGGGCTGCTGGCCGTGCTCACGTTCGGGTGGATCACCGTGCCGGGCGCGGTGGTGGCCTGGTTCGCCGGGCCCCGCCCGCCGCGTGTGGTGGAGCCCGAGCCCGTCGACTCCGAGGACTCGGAAGAGGGCGACTTCGAGGACTCCGAAGAGGAAGTCGAGTACGAAGAGGAAGTCGAGTACGACGAGGAAGCCGAAGAGTACGAGGACGAGGACGAGGAAGAAGAGGAAGACGACGAGGAGTTCGACCACGAACTCGACGAGTACGACGACCTCGAAGAGGACGTCGAGGAATTCGAGGACGAGCCGGACGACGAGTCCGACGATGAGCCCGAGGACGAGTCGGACGATGACCCCGAGGACGAGTCGGACGATGACCCCGAGGACGAGTCGGAGGAGGACGGCGAGGGCGACGAGGACCTGGCCGACGAGCCCCGCTAGGCAACGCCTAGGCTGCTCTTGAGCTGCTGTGACAGTCCCCAGCAAGGAGAGCACGCTGAGCGCCGCGACCACACTCCGGCTTCCCGTCCCCGCCAGGGTCGTCGTCCTCGTCTCCGGTTCCGGCACCCTGCTGCAGGCGTTGCTGGACGCGGCGGCCGACCCCGGCTACCCGGTCGAGGTGGTCGCCGTCGGCGCCGATCGCGACGGCATCGAGGGCCTGAGCCGCGCCGAGCGCGGCGGCGTCCCCGGCTTCGCGGTCAAGCTGCGCGACCACGCCGACCGCGCCGCGTGGGACACCGCGCTGGCCGACGCCGTCGAGGCGCACCGACCCGACCTGGTGGTCTCCGCCGGGTTCATGAAGATCCTCGGACCCGCCTTCCTGGCCCGCTTCGGCGGCCGGATGGTCAACACCCACCCCGCCCTGCTGCCCGCGTTCCCCGGCGCGCACGGCGTCCGCGACGCCGTCGACTACGGCGTGAAGGTGACCGGCGCGACCGTGCACCTGGTGGACGGCGGGGTGGACACCGGGCCGATCCTGGCCCAGGAAGCGGTCGTCGTCGCCGATGACGACGACGTCGAAAGCCTGCACGAGCGCATCAAGGTGGTGGAGCGGCGGCTGCTGGTCGACGTGGTCGCCCGCCTGGCCCGCGAGGGCTGCACCGTGAACGGACGAAAGGTGAGCATCCCGTGACCACTCCTGCCGAGAGGCGACCGGTTCGCCGGGCCCTGATCGGGGTTTCCGACAAGTCGGGGCTGCTGGAACTGGCCACCGGCCTGCACGCGGCCGGAGTCGAGATCGTCTCCACCGGCGGGACGGCGCGCGCGCTGGCCGACGCGGGCGTGCCGGTCACGCCGGTCGAGCAGGTCACCGGGTTCCCGGAGGCGCTGGACGGCCGGGTGAAGACGTTGCACCCCGGCGTGCACGCGGGCCTGCTCGCCGACACGCGGCGCCCGGCGCACGTGGAGAAGTTGCGCGAGCTGGGCATCGAGCCGTTCGACCTGCTCGTGGTGAACCTGTACCCGTTCACGCAGACGGTGGCGTCGGGCGCGTCACCGGACGAGTGCGTCGAGCAGATCGACATCGGCGGTCCGGCCATGGTGCGCGCGTCGGCGAAGAACCACGCCAGCGTGGCCGTCGTCGTGGACCCGGCGCGGTACTCGTGGGTGTTGGAGCAGGTCAAGGCCGGTGGCTTCACGCTGGCCGACCGGCAGGGGCTGGCCGTGGACGCGTTCCGGCACACCGCGTCCTACGACGTGGCCGTGGCGTCGTGGCTGGGCAGCGCGGTCGCGCCGGACGACGAGGGCTCCGGCTTCCCCGGCTGGGTCGGCGCGACCTGGAACCGCAAGCAGGTGCTGCGCTACGGCGAGAACCCGCACCAGCGCGCCGCGCTCTACACGCAGGGCGACGGGCGCACCGGGCTGGCGACGGCGGAGCAGTTGCACGGCAAGGAGATGTCCTACAACAACTTCGTCGACGCCGACGCGGCGTGGCGCGCGGCGTGGGACCACGAGCTGCCGTGCGTGGCGATCATCAAGCACGCCAACCCGTGCGGCATCGCGGTGTCCCGGGTGGACGGTCCCGGTGCGATCGCCGAGGCGCACCGCAACGCGCACGCGTGCGACCCGGTGAGCGCGTTCGGTGGCGTGATCGCGGTGAACCGCGAGGTGACCGTGGAGCTGGCCGAGCAGGTCGCGGAGATCTTCACCGAGGTGATCATCGCCCCGTCCTACGCCGACGGCGCGGTGGACGTGCTCACGCGCAAGAAGAACATCCGCATCCTGGTCGCGCCGGAGCCGGTGCGCGGTGGCGTGGAGATGCGCGCGGTGTCCGGCGGGCTGTTGGTGCAGACGGCGGACACGATCGAGGCCGAGGGCGACGACCCGGCCAAGTGGACGTTGGCGTGCGGCACGCCGTTGGACGAGGAAGGCCTGGCCGACCTGGCGTTCGTGTGGCGGGCGTGCCGCGCGGTGAAGTCGAACGCGATCCTGCTGGCGTCCGGTGGCGCGACCGTCGGCGCGGGCATGGGCCAGGTCAACCGGGTCGACGCGGCCCGGCTGGCGGTGGCGCGTGCCGGTGACCGGGCACGGGGTTCGTTCGCCGCGTCGGACGCGTTCTTCCCGTTCCCGGACGGGCTGGAAGTGCTGGTGGAAGCCGGGGTGCGGGCGATCGTGCAGCCGGGTGGGTCGGTGCGTGACGCCGAGGTGATCGCGGCGGCGGAGGCGGCCGGTGCAACCGTGTACCTGACCGGCACGCGGCACTTCGCGCACTAGTTCTTCGGATCGGAGGGGGCTCTTCGCCGGGTGCGAGGAGCCCCCTCCGCCTACTTCGAGGTCAGTTCCCCGGCCACCTTGACGGCCACGGCCTCGGCGTCCGCGACCGGGAAGCCCGAGTCGGTGAAGAAGCCCTTGTCGCGGCCCTGGTAGCGGATGTTCCACACCACCGTGCCCTTGCGGACCAGCAGGTTCACCTCGGTGAGGTCGGTCGGCGAGGCCGGGATGAAGACCATCGACTCGTCGCCGAGGTCGAGGGTCTTGGCCTGGTCGCCGGTGCCGTACGACATGAAGCTGGTGTAGTTGTCGTGCGCCTGGTCGAGGTTGCGGTCCGACTTGTCGGAGAACGTGGTGAAGTCGTAGACGAGGAAGCTGAGGCGGCGCGGGTTGCGACCGTCCTTGCCCTTGGTCTGCTCCCACGCGCAGTGGGTCTGCTTCATGCCCTTCTTGGCGTCGGTCGGCGCCTGGATGAGGCGGAAGCTGCTGACGTGCGCCTGTGACTTCACGTCGTCGCTCAGCACGCACTGGGCGATCGGCTCGGTGCCGGGACCGCCGCCGGGTTCGTCGATGTAGTTCAGGTACATCGAGCCGACCACACCGCCCACGACGAGCACGACGACGCCGATCACGATCCCGATGACCAGTCCGGTCCGCTTCTTGCGCGGTGGGCCGTAGCCGGGCGGTTGGTGGAAGCCGGGCGGCTGGGCGCCGGGTGGCTGGGCGCCGGGTGGCGGTGGCTGCTGGAAGCCGGGCGGTTGGGTGCCGGGCGGTTGGGTGCCGGGCGGCGGCTGCTGGAAGCCGGGCGGTGGTGGGCCGTAGCCGGGCTGTTGGGCCTGTTGCGGCCAGTTCTGCGGGTTCTGGTTCACGGTTTCCCCCCGTGGTGCGGTCGGTGCGCGCGGAGCAGTCTGCCGGCCACCCGATCGGGGACGCCGCCGGCATTGACAGCGGGTGGTCGGTTCGGGATAAGATCACCCTGTCGTTCGAACAGGTGTTCGACAGGTCGCCGAACTTCCCACGGCGATCCGCGCACAGGGGTGCGCGCGGATCAGTGGGAGGAGGGCGGGTGTCCAGGTCGGCAACGGCGACGCTGACCGCGCTCGGGGTAGGCGCGGCGGGCGAGCTGACCACGGCACCGGCCCGGACCCTGCCGGTTCGCGGGGAACTGGCAGGGCTCCTCCCGTGGGGCGGCCTGCGGCGGGGCAGCACGGTGTCGGTGCGCGGGTCGACATCGTTGCTGCTCGCGCTGATGGCCGCGGCGACAGGGGAAGGATGCTGGGCGGCCGTGGTCGGCCTGCCGGGGTGTGGGGCACTCGCGGCGGCCGAGTTGGGCGTGGCCGTCCATCGGCTCGCTCTGGTCCCTCGACCTGGGAGGGACCAGAGCGAGGTCGAGAAGACCGTGGCCGCCCTGCTGGACGGTTTCGACCTGGTCGCGCTGGCCACACCGGTCACCGCGGCGACCTCGCGCAAGCTCTCGGGCCGGGCGCGCAACCGCAAGGCCGTCCTGCTGCCGTTCGCGGTGCCGTGGCCGGGTGCCGACGTGGAGCTGACCGCGACCTCCGGCCGCTGGACGGGCCTGACCACCGGCCACGGCCTGCTGACCTCCCACACCGTCACCGTGCAGGCGACCGGCCGAGGAGCCGCCGCCAGGCCACGCCGGACCACCGTGGTGCTCCCCGGGAACACCGACGTGCCGGCCCGACGTCCCGCTCTGGCGCCCGTGCCGAGCACCGACTCGCCTCGACCACCCACCGCCCTGCCGGCGACCCACACACCGGCCGCCGGCTCGCCGAGCACTGGCCTGTCGGCTCCCGGTTCACCGGGCAGCGTGCCCGGTCCGCCTGACTCGCCCACCGCCGCCTGCCTGGCGTTCCCGACCCCCGTCGAGGCGGTGTGACCCGTGGACGTCCCGTCGAAGAAGGTGAACCCCCTGTACACGCTCGCCGTCTGGTGCCCTGACTGGCCGGTCGTCGCGGCCGCCGCGGAGGCAGCGCTCCCACCGCACGTGCCCGCCGCCGTCATCGTCGGATCGGGTGAGGTCGTCGCCTGCTCGGCGGTCGCGCGCGCCGAAGGGGTGCGGCGCGGGATGCGGCGGCGGGCGGCCCAGGGGCAGTGCCCCGAGCTGGCCGTCTTCGAGTACGACGAGGTGCGCGACGCCCGTCTCTTCGAACCGGTCGCGGCGGCGGTGGAGGAGTTGGCGCCCGGGATCGAGGTGGTCCGGCCGGGGTTGGTGGTCGTCGCGGCCCAAGGGCCCGTCGGGTACTTCAAGTCCGCCGAGTCGGCCGCCGAGCGCCTGGTCGACCACATCGCGGTCCGCGCGGGCGTCGAGGCGCAGGTCGGGTTCGCCGACGGGCTGTTCGCGTCGACCCTGGCCGCGCACCGCGGGCTGGTCGTGCCACCCGGCCGGGCCCGCGACTTCCTCGCGCCGCTGGGCATCCACGAGCTGGACCAACCCGCCGAGCGCCGGGAGGACCGGGCCGCCCTGGTCGACCTGCTGCGCCGGCTCGGCCTGCGCACGCTGGGCGCGTTCGCCGCCGTGCCCGAGCGGGACGTCGCCACCCGCTTCGGCCGCGCCGCCGTGCTGGCACACCGGCTGGCCGCCGGACTGGAGGAACGTCCCCGGTCACGGCGCCGCCCACCGCCCGAGCTGTCGGTCACCCGCGACCTCGACCCGCCGATCGACCGGGTCGACGCCGCGGCGTTCGCGGCCAAGGGCCTCGCCGAACGCCTGCACGCGGGCCTCGCCGACCGCGGCCTGGCCTGCACCCGCCTCGGCATCCACGCCACCACCGAGAACGGCGAGGAGCTGCACCGGGTGTGGCGCTGCGCCGAACCGCTCACCCCGCAGGGCATCGCGGACCGGGTCCGCTGGCAGCTCGACGGCTGGCTCACCCGTGCCCGCCTCGACCGTGCCCACTCCTCCTGGCCGGGCCCCACCTCGGGCATCCACCTGCTCCGCCTCGACCCGGAGGAGGTGGTCGACGCCACCGCGCTGCAACTGGGCCTGTGGCCGGGCGCGGGTCAGGACCAGGGTGAGGCGGCGGAACGGGCGGCGCGCGCGATGGTGCACGTCCAGGGCCTGCTCGGGCCGGACGCCGTGCTCACGCCCGTGCTCGGCGGTGGGCGTGGGCCGGTCGAACGGGTGCGGCTGGTGCCGTGGGGCGACGAGCGCACCCCGGCGGCCGACCCGGACCAGCCGTGGCCGGGGCAACTGCCCGGGCCGTCACCCGCGACGGTGTTCGCCGAACCCGAACCGGTCGCGCTGCTGGACTCCTCGGGCGCGGACGTCGTGGTCACCGGCTACGCCGAGTTGGTCGCGCGACCGCACCGGATCGTGCACGGCGGTCGGGCGCGGCAGGTCGTGGCGTGGTCGGGGCCGTGGCCGGTGGACGAGCGCTGGTGGGACGCGGAGACCGCGCTGCGCGGTGCACGACTGCAAGTGCTGGGAACCGCGCCGGACGGCGAGGAGCAGGCGTTCCTGCTGATCCGCGCGGGCGGCAAGTGGGCGGTGGAAGGGGTGTACGACTGATGAGCGGTGACTTTCCCGAGCAGGATCGACGTGGTCTGGCCGAGTGGCTGGCCGACCAGCGCGTGCCGGACCAGCGCGGTGGACCGGCCTACGTGGTGAGCTTCGGCTGGCTGCCGGCACGGCTGCCACCGGCGGCGCCGTCGATCCCGGCGCCTCGGCGGGCACTCGACGACTCGCGCTGATGGGCTGGAACAACCCGCCGGTCCGGTGGTCGGAGCTGGAGCGCGCGCTGTCGGGCAAGCCACCGGTGCCCGACGGCGGCGACAGCCCGGCGTGGACGCGGCACCGCGACCGCTACGAGGCGCCACCCGACTTCGCGGTCAAGGTGGACGACCTCGGTGCGACGCGCGCCCGCGTGCCGTACGTCGAACTGCACTGCCATTCCAACTTCAGCTTCCTCGACGGCGCGAGCCACCCGGAGGAACTGGTGGAGGCGGCACAGCAGCTCGGGCTGGACGGGGTGGCGTTGACCGACCACGACGGCATGTACGGCGTGGTGCGGTTCGCCGAGGCCGCCAAGGAGCTCGGCATGCGCACGGTGTTCGGCACGGAGCTGAGCCTGGGGCTGTCCGCGCCGCAGAACGGCGTGCCCGACCCCGAGGGCGAGCACCTGCTCCTGCTGGCCACCAACCGCGACGGCTACCACGCGTTGTGCCGCACGATCACCACCGGCCAGCTCGCGGACGGCAGTGAGAAGGGCCGGCCGGTCTACCGGTTGGAGGAGGTCGTCGCGGACACCCGGGACGACTGCGTCGTGCTCACCGGCTGCCGCAAGGGCGCGGTGCGCCGTGCGCTGGCGCGGGAAGGGCCGGAGGCGGCGTTCGCGCAGCTGCGTCGGCTGGTCGAGCTGTACGGGGCGGACCGGGTGTTCGTGGAGCTGACCGACCACGGCTACCCCGAGGACGGCCCGCGCAACGACCTGCTGTGGGGCATGGCCCACGACCTGGGGCTGCCGACCGTGGCGACGAACGCCGTGCACTACGCGGTGCCCGCGCGCGGTCGGCTGGCGGCGGCGATGGCGGCGGTGCGGGCGCGGCGCAGCCTGGACGAGCTGGCCGGTTGGCTGCCACCCGGCCGCACGGCGTGCCTGCGGTCGGGGGAGGAGATGGCCCGCCGGTTCGCCCGGTACCCCGGCGCGGTGCACCGCTCGGCCGTGCTCGGCCTGCAGTGCCAGTTCGACCTCAGGCTGATCGCGCCGCAGCTGCCGCCGTTCGACGTGCCGGCGGGGCTCGACGAGAACCGCTACCTGCGTCACCTGACCTACGAGGGCGCGGCCCGCCGCTACCGCTCGATCGGCGAGAACCCCAGGGCGTACCAGCAGATCGAGCACGAGCTGAAGATCATCGAGGAGTTGAAGTTCCCCGGCTACTTCCTCGTCGTGCACGACATCGTCTCGTTCTGCCGGCGCAACGACATCCTGTGCCAGGGCCGCGGCTCGGCCGCGAACTCCGCGGTCTGCTACGCCCTCGGCATCACCAACGTCGACGCCGTCCGCTTCGACCTGCTCTTCGAGCGGTTCCTGGCACCCGCCCGCGACGGCCCTCCCGACATCGACCTCGACATCGAGTCCGACCGCCGCGAGGAAGCCATCCAGTACGTCTACCGCAAGTACGGGCGACGGCACGCCGCCCAGGTCGCCAACGTCATCAGCTACCGCGGCCGGTCGGCGATCCGGGACGTGGCGCGGGCGCTCGGCTACTCGGTCGGCCAGCAGGACGCGTGGAGCAAGCAGATCGACCGCTGGGGGCCACTGCGGTCCACTGCGGACGAAGGCGGTATCCCCGGTCCGGTGCTGGAGCTGGCCGCCGAGCTGGAGAACTTCCCGCGCCACCTCGGCATCCACTCCGGCGGCATGGTCATCTGCGACCGGCCGGTCAGCGAGGTGTGCCCGGTCGAGAAGGGCCGGATGACCGACCGCACGGTGCTGCAGTGGGACAAGGACGATTGCGCCGCCATCGGGTTGGTCAAGTTCGACCTGCTCGGCCTGGGCATGCTCTCGGCGTTGCACTACGCCATCGACCTGGTGCGCGAGCACGAGGGCGTCGAGGTCGACATCGGCGACCTCGACCTGGAGGACCAGCGCGTCTACGAGATGCTGCAGCGCGCCGACTCGGTGGGCGTGTTCCAGGTGGAGAGCCGCGCCCAGATGGCGACCCTGCCCCGGCTCAAGCCGCGGACGTTCTACGACCTGGTGGTGGAGGTCGCGCTGATCCGCCCCGGCCCGATCCAGGGCGGCTCGGTGCACCCCTACATCCGCCGCCGCAACGGCAAGGAGGAGTGGGACTACGACCACCCCCTGCTGGAGGGTGCGCTCAAGAAGACCCTCGGCGTGCCGTTGTTCCAGGAGCAGCTCATGCAGATCGCCGTCGACGTGGCCGACTTCAGCCCGGCGGAGGCGGACGAGTTGCGCCGGGCGATGGGCGCCAAGCGCTCGACGCACCGGATGGAACGGCTGCGGGAGCGGTTCTACGAAGGTGCCAGGGCCAACGGCATCGGTGGGGAGTTGGCGGAAAAGATCTACGCGAAGCTGTTGGCGTTCGCCAACTTCGGCTTCCCGGAGAGCCACGCGCTCAGCTTCGCGCACCTCGTGTTCGTCAGCGCCTGGTTCAAGCTCTACCACCCGGCGGCGTTCTGCGCGGCGTTGCTGCGTGCCCAGCCCATGGGCTTCTACTCGCCCCAGTCGTTGGTCGCGGACGCCCGGCGGCACGGCGTGCGCGTGCTCGGTCCGGACGTGAACGCCAGCCTCGCGCACGCCACCCTGGAGCTGGTGGACGGTGAGCAGGCCGTGCGCATCGGCCTGGGCGGTATCCGGACCATCGGGCAGAAGGTCGCCGAAGAGGTCGTGGCGCAACGGGAATCGGGCGCGGGACCGTTCCGGGACATGGCCGACTTCGGTGCCCGGGTGCGGCTGACCACCGTGCAGGTGGAGGCCATGGCCACCGCGGGTGCGTTCGGGTGCTTCGGGTTGGACCGGCGGGCGGCGCTGTGGTCGGCGGGTGCGGTGGCGAGGATCCGGCCGGACCGGTTGCCCGGCACCGTGGTCGGCACCGAGGCGCCGGCGTTGCCCGGCATGGACGAGGTCGAGCTGGCGGTCGCGGACGTGTGGGCGATGGGCCTGTCCCCGGACAGCTTCCCGACCGAGTTCGTCCGCGACCGGCTGACGGCGCTGGGTGCCCTGGCCACCGCGGCACTGGCCGAGGTGCCCAACGGCACCAGGGTGTTGATCGGCGGCGCGGTGACCCACCGGCAACGCCCCGGCACCGCGGGCGGTGTCACGTTCCTCAACATCGAGGACGAGACCGGGATGGTGAACGTCGTGTGCACCACGGGGCTTTGGGCGCGTTACCGCAAGGTCGCCCGGAGCAGCCCCGCGTTGTTGGTCCGGGGTGTGGTCGAGTCCGCGGAAGGTGTGATCAGCGTTCGCGCGGAACGGTTGCAGCAATTGGACCTCCGTATTCCGTCACGGTCCCGGGATTTCCGCTGAGATTGCCTGCGTCCACCGCTGTGGTTAGGGCCGGCTCGGTGGTTGGGTCCGGCTCGATTTGACATGGGGCCCTTACGGGCACTCCAGGCAGGCCAAAGCCGGCAGGCCCGGCGGGGAAAAGCGTCCCGCCAGGCCTGCCGGCTTCGACCAGCCTAAAGCACCCGAACCCATGTCAAATCGAGCCTTGCGGTGGCGCTGCGGGTCCGTTGTGGGCACGTCGGATTGTGTGCCGGTGGCCTCGGTGGGCTGGTGGCGGGTCCGTTGTGGGCGCGGGAGATTAGCTGGTCTCTGCAGGTGGGTGGCGGTCCGGTGTGCTGGACGCGGTGTGGGTTAGGTGTTGGCTTTGGTGTAGGTGGTGAAGACGACGCCGGTGTCGAAGATTCTCGTGGAGGCTTTGGCGAAGCGGGCGGTGGGGAAGTCGCCGGCGAAGAGGGGGATGCCTTTGCCCAGGACGATCGGGTGGATTTTCAGGACCAGTTCGTCGATCTCGGGCAGCAGGGTGGCGGCCAGCCTGCCACCGCCGCACAGCCAGATGCCCAAGCCCTGCTCTTCCTTCAGCTCGCGGACCTTGGTCAGTGGGTCGGCGATCACCTCGACGTCCTCCGGGGTGGTGCTCAGCCGGGTGGAGGCGACGTATTGGCGCAGATGTGGGTAAGGGCTCGGCAGGCCGCCCGGGACTTGATAGGTGGCGCGACCCATGAGGATCGTGTCGAAGGTCTTGTTCGGGGTGTCGATGCCCATCGCCTCGCGCAGCTGTGCGGGCAGGGCGTCCGGGTACTCCTCGATCAGGGCGGTCATGTGGTCGCCTTCGAAGAGGAAGTCGCCGAAGCCGCCCTTCGGGTCGGCGATGAAGCCGTCGAGCGAGGTGGCGACGAAGTAGGACAGGGTTCGCATGTCGATCTCCTTCGGGGTTCTGGTAACCACTGCGACTGTAGTACTATGGCCGCAGTGGTTGTCAAGGGAGGGATCTTGGTGCGTAACCCGAACAGGCGTACCGCGCTGGTCGACGCGGCGGTCGAGGTGTTGGCGCGGGAGGGGGCGCGTGGGTTGACGTTCCGCGCCGTGGACCAGGAGGCGGGGGTGCCCAACGGCACCGCGTCGAACTACTTCGCCAGCCGCGATGACCTGCTGCGACAGGTCGGTGAGTACATCCACGTCCGGGTCTCGCCGGACGCCGAGCGGTTGGCGGAGACGATGGCCGCGCCGCCGGACAAGAGCCTCGTGGTGCGGCTGCTCCAAGAGCTGTTGGCGCGCCTGCAGGTCGACCGAACGGGTTACCTGGCGCTGCTGGAGCTGCGGCTGGAGGCCACCAGACGTCCCGAGTTGCAGGCCGCGCTGACCAGGACGATCAGCGAGAACCTGGAGCAGAACATCCGCTTCCACCTGGACGCGGGACTGCCCGGCGACCGCACCACGGTGGTGTCGCTCTACCTGGCCATGAGCGGCCTGATGGTGGAGCACCTGACGTTGCCCGACGTGCTGCCGGAGGAGGAGATGACCGACGTCATCACGGCACTGGTCGAGCGCACGCAGGTCAGCGGTCCAGGGGGCCGCCGATGATGGTCATCGCCACGAAGATCACGGCGAAGCCCAGGCCGGAGTAGAGCAGCGCGTCCACGCTGCGGCCCCGGATGGCGATCAGGCCGGCCTGCTCGTCGGTCACCAGGACGCGCAGGATCGCCGCGATGAGCAGCGCGACGCCGATCAGCACCGCGCCCTGCCGCCAGTGGTACTGCACGATTCGGAGCAGGCCCAGGCCGACCACCACGAGCACCAGCGCGAACGGCAGGTGCTTGCCCGCCGCGGACCGCCAGCGCTGTTCCGGCAACAACTCCACCGCTTCCGCCTCAGGCCGTGCGCTCGGCTGCCTCGACCGTGTTGGTCAGCAGCATGGCAATGGTCATCGGGCCCGCGCCACCCGGGATCGGCGCGAGGAAACCCGCCACCTCGGCCACGTCCGGGTGAACGTCGCCCACCAGGCCGGCTTCGGTGCGGGTGATGCCGACGTCCACCACGGCGGCACCGGGCTTGACCATGTCCGCCGTGATCAGGCCGGGGCTGCCCGCACCCGC
The DNA here is from genome assembly GCF_001905065.1 of Saccharothrix sp. CB00851. Lineage (NCBI taxonomy): Bacteria > Bacillati > Actinomycetota > Actinomycetes > Pseudonocardiales > Pseudonocardiaceae > Saccharothrix > Saccharothrix sp. CB00851. Next base: position 231,536 of record NZ_LWLC01000001.1, on the reverse strand, counting down.
CACCACGATGTCCGCCCGGCGCACCTCGGCGGCCAGGTCCTTGGTGCCGGTGTGGCACAACGTCACGGTGGCGTTCTCGGAACGCCTGGTCAGCAGCAGCCCGATCGGCCGGCCGACCGTCACCCCGCGTCCGACGACGGTGACGTTCGCCCCGGACAGCGGCACGTCGTAGCGCCGCAGCAACTCCACCACCCCACGCGGAGTGGCGGGCAGCGGCGCCTCGTCGCCGAGCACCAGCTTGCCCAGGTTGACGGGGTGCAGCCCGTCGCCGTCCTTGCGCGGGTCGATGCGCTCCAGGATCGGGTTCGGGTCGAGGTGCTTGGGCAGTGGCAACTGCACGATGTACGCGGTGCACGCCGGGTCGGCGTTCAGCTCGTCGATGACCTCTTCCAGCTGCGCCTGCGTGGTGTCCGCGGGCAGGTCGCGGCGGATCGACGTGATGCCGACCTTCTCGCAGGCCAGGTGCTTGCCCCGCACGTACGAGTGCGAGCCGGGGTCGTCGCCGACCAGCACGGTCGCCAGCCCCGGCGTCACCCCCCGCTCGCGCAACGCGCCGACCCGCGCCCGCAGGTCTTCGAAGATCGCGTCCCGGGTGGCCCTGCCGTTGAGGATCGTCGCAGTCACGTGCCTCATCCTCTCATCCGCGCCGACCGGGCAACGCGGCGACCACCACCGCGAGCAGCGTCAACGCCGTGCCGACCAACGCGAGCACGGACACCTGCTCACCTGCGGCGGGAGCGACGACGTCCACCACGAGCGCACCGACGAGCTGCCCGGCGACCTGGCACAGCCCGACCAGCAGCACGCCCAGCCACCGCACCGCGAGCACGGCCGTGCCGATGGTGAAGATCCCGGTCGCGCCGCCCGCGTAGAACCACGGTTCGGTCGGCGCGGCCGAGGGCAGGCCCCGCACCGCCACGTCGACCGCGCACACGACGAGCAGCACCGCCGTGCCGGTGCCGAAGTTGACCAACGTGGTCACGCGCGTGCTCTGCGCCGCCTCGCGCACCAGCCCGTTCACCGCCTGCTGCCAGCCCAGGCCGAACCCGGCCACCGCGGGCAGCAGCGCCAACCACAACGCGGACGCCTCACCGGCCTCGTCCGACACGGCCACCGCGACCGCCACCACGGCCAGCGCCGCACCGGCCACCCGCGGCCCGGTCAACGCCACCCGCCCGGCCGGCCCGACGCCCGCCCGGTCCACCAGCAGGCTGCTCACCGCCTGCGCGCCCACCGCCGCCACGGTGAACACCGCCACGCCCAGCGCCGCGACCGTCAACCCCTGCGTGGACACGAAGAACGCACCGCACGCCCCGCCGGTGCACTGCCACCAGCGGATCCGCCCGGCGCGCAGCGACGACCGCAGCCGGCGCAGCCCGGCCCGCCCGGCGGCCGTGGTCGGCACACCGAGCAGCAGCAGCGCGAACCCGCCGCCGAACGACACCAGCGCGGCCAGGAACCCGTCGCCGAACACGTGCCCCAGCTCGCCGTTCAACCGGCCCTGGACCGCCAGGAGCACCCCGCCGGCGAACGCGAGCACCGCGCCGATCAACCGAACCCGGTCACCCAACGGGCACGGCCTTCCGGTCGCGCACCCGGCTCGCCAGCACCGCGCCGACCAGTGCCGCCGCCGTGCTCGCCCCGGCCGCTGCCGCCGGCCCGAAGTGGTCGAGCAGCGACCCGGCCACCGGCAGCGCCAGCGCCGAACCCGCCGTGGTGAACGTGCCCATCCAGCCGAACGCCTCGGCCTTGCGCTCGTCCGGCGCGAGCCCGCTGATCCGCTGGTTGTTGGCCGCGATGGCGGGCGCGATCGCCATCCCGCCCACCCCCAGCACCGCGCCGATCAACCACGCCGACGACGGGTCGAGCACCGGTGGCAGCACCAGGACCAGCGGTGCGACGCCCAACGCCATCAACAGCATCCGCCGGGTGAACCGCGCCTGCCCGACGAGCCCGCCCGCGACCAGCCCGCCGACCACGGAGCCGATGCCCCACACCGCCGTGAGCACACCGGCCATCGCGGGTCTGCCCAGGTCACGTGCCCAGGCGATGATCACCATGTCGATCGACACCAGCGACGCCACCATGAACAACGCGGTCAGCAACGCCAGCACCAGCGAACCGTCGCGCAGCAGCGTCCGACCACCGCGCTTGACCTCACGCGCCACCGGCCGGTCCAGCCCCGCCCGCCGCAGCGCACCACCGAAGCCCAACGCGCCGAACACCGCCAGCGCACCGCACAGCCACAGCGCGACCTGCGCGTTCCACACCGCCACCACGGTCGCCGCCAACGCGGGACCGACGATGTACATGACCTCCTGCATGGACGCCTCGACGGTGAACACGGCGGGTCCCGTGGTCAGCCGGGGGAAGCTCGCCCGGCTCATCGCCGTCACCGGCGGCGTGGACAGCCCGGTCAGGAACGCCACCACCACCGCCAGCGGCCACGCCGCGCTCGGCGTGACCGCGGGCAGCACGCCCAGCACCGCGATGCCCACCCCGTAACCCGACGAGGTGACCACCAGCAGCCGCCCGGCCGGGCTCCGGTCCGCGGCACGTCCCCGCAGCGGTCCGGCCACGCCCATGCCCAGCGTCAACGCGCCGCCGACCACGCCCGCCAACGCGTACGACCCGGTCCACCCGGCTATCAGGAACGACACCGCCAACGGCGTGCCGGGCAGGTGGATGCGGCCGATCATGGACCACAGCAGCAGCCCGGGCAGGTGCGGTATGGCGGCGAGTTCCCGGTACGGACGGAGCACAGTGACACTCTGCCCGCCCGCACCGACAACGCGGTGCCGAATATCCGCGGGAACCCGGCGGCCTCGGTTAGCGTCAGCACCTCTGGAGAGCGCTCACGAGGGGACCGCTGTGACCGATCCGACAGGACGCCGGGCCGAGTTGGAGGCGCGGAACGCGGCCATGCGCGAGCAGGTCGACTCCCTCCTGGCCGAGCTGCGCAAGAAGACCGACGAGCTGCGCGAGACGCAGGCGCAGGCCATGGCGATCACCGCGACCGCGGTGTCCAAGGACGGTGCCGTGCGCGCCACCGTCGACTCCGCCGGCGCGTTGACGTCACTGGAGTTCTCCGCGAACGCGTTCGAGCGCACCACCCCGGACAAGCTGGCCAGACTCGCCACCGAGACCGTGCGGCAGGCCGTGGCCAAGGCCCGGACCGAGCTGAACGAGGTGCTGACGCCCGCGCAGCAGGGCGCGAGCGTCGACCTGGCGGAGATGCTGCCCGGGGTGCCGTCACTGGCCGACCTCATCCCCCAGCCGCCCGTCGTGCCGCAGCCGTCGACGCAACCGCGCCGGCCCGCGCCGCGTTCCGACGATGACGACGGCGACAGCATCATGGACAGGAGTGGCTGGTGAGCGGGTTCGATGTCAGCGTGTCCGGTCTGCGCCGCGGCGCGGGCCAGTTCGGTGCGGCCGGTGACTCGCTGAACGCCGTGCTGCAGTCGTTGAACTCGGCGTTGCAGGCCGAGGGGCAGTGTTGGGGCGGTGACGAGTCCGGGCAGGCGTTCGCCAAGGAGTACGTGCCGAACTCGCAGGCCACGTTGGAGGCCTTCGGCAACCTCGCCAAGGCCCTTGCCGACATCCGCACCGGCGTGGACCAGACCGCCGATGCCTACGAGGGTTCCGACCAGGGCAACGCGACCGGGATCTCCCGGACTTACTGAGGGGCACTGCGGTGGGCATCGAGATCCCGAGCGAGGTCACCTGGCTCTTCCCG